>DATGIG010000555.1:0-9122 GCA_035295825.1 Chthonomonadaceae bacterium
TTGATGTCGTTGGAGGCGCTTCCGAGGTCTCGGTTTTCGACGCTGGCGAAGACATCGAAGACGGGGAGGATCTGGTACTCGCTGACGACGGCAGGTGTGTTATCCCGGCTCACCGTCGCAAGGTTGCTCAACTGCTGCGCCGGCTGCTGCGTGCCGGCCGTAGCGGAGATGGAGATCGGCGTCGCCAGCAGGGCATCCACCGAATCGATCTTATATTGTGGAGTCTGTGCCGCTACCACATACTGGAAACCGTTGGTAGTGTCCAGGAAGTAGCTCGGCGAGACCAGGCTGCTGGAGGAGAGCGAAATGAGCAGCGCGTTTGCCACATCGCTCTGGGTGAGCCCCATCTGGATCGCACGGGAGCGGTCCACATTCACCATGAGTTCCGGCGAGTTCTGCACCTGATAGATATAGGTATCCACTACTCCGGAGAGCAGCGCCGTCCTCCGCTGGATCTCCTGCGCCAGCGCATAGTTGGTCGCCTGATCCGCGAAGTTACCCCGGATCTGAATATCGATGGGGGCGGAGGTGCCGAAGTCCAGCACCTGGGTCTCCATATCGGCAGGCTGGTAGTAGAACGTACAGTCGGGGTAGTCTTTCTGCAGGCGTTGCCGGAGCTTCTTCATATAGTCGAAGGAAGAGTGGTGCTCAGGCAGCAGGCTGATGTCTATCTCACCGTCGGCGGAGCTGATGGTCCCGCTGCTGCCGCGCACATAGGCTTCTCCATTCGCCAGGCCGATATTGTCGAGGATCAGCTCCGTCTCATTCTCCGGGATCACCTCCCGGATCGTCCTTTCGATCCTGCTGAACTCCTTACCGGTCTCCTCCAGACGGGTACCGGGTGGGACGCGCACATGAAGACGGATCTCCCCAGCGTCCGCATTCGGGAAGAAGTCCTGTCCGATCGGCACGAACAGCAGGCAGGAGAGCCCAAAGAAGAGACAGAGCGCCAGCACGGTGATCGCCCGGTGGTCCAGCGCCCAGGTGAGCAGCCGCTTATAGACTTCGCGCCCCGCCTCAAAGAAGCCCTCGAACTTCTCGTGGACCTTCCAGATAATGTTCCGGCGAGAGGGCGTTTCGCGCACATCACCTTCGGGCTCCTGGTACAGATCCAACTCCTTGCCCAGCATCTGCTGCATCATCATCGTTACCAGGGTACGCGAGAGAATATAGGAAGGGATCATTGCGAACACAACCGCCATCGCCAGCGGAATAAACAACGAGGCGGCTACCCCCGATAGAAAGGCTACAGGCACAAAGACGATACAGATCGAGAGCGTGGAGGTGAGCGCGGGCAACGCGACCTGCTCTGCGCTGACCAGGATCGCTTTTAGCAGAGGCAGTCCCAGCCCCAGGTTGCGCGTGGTGTTCTCGATGGTCACCGTGGCATCGTCCACCAGCATCCCGACTGCCAGCGCCAGGCCGCCGAGCGTCATCACGTTGACGGTCTGCCCCATAAAACCGAGCACCACAATGGCAGTCAAGATCGAGAGGGGGATGGAGATCGCCGCGATCAGCGTGTTCCGCCAACTGCCCAGGAAGAGCAGGATCATCAGACCCGTCAATCCTGCGGCGATGACCGCCTCCCGGATAACGCCCATGATCGCGCCTCGGACAAAAACCGACTGATCCAGCAGCAGGTCCAACTTCACATCCTCGGGAAGCAGGGCGCGGATCATGGGCAGCTTTGCCTTCACCCCATCCACGACATCCAGCGTCGAAGCGCCGCCGTTCTTGAGGATGGTGAGCAGGACCGCCGGCTTGTCATTCACCCGCACCATGCTCACCTGCACCGAGTTGCCGTCCCGGACATGAGCCACATCGTGGACATAGACCGTGGCGCCATTCACCACTTTGATGGGCAGATTATTGAAGTCCTCGACCGCCGTCGGGCTGTTGTTGAGGCGTACAAAGTAGTCGCGGGTGCCCATCTTGGCATCGCCTGCCGGCAGGATCAGGTTCTGGCTGCTGATGGCCGTCGTCACATCCAGCGCGGAGACCCCCTTGGCAGTCATGGCTTCCGCATCCAGGTCCACATTGATCAGCTTATCCATGCCGCCGTTCGTGGGCGAGAGCGCGGTCCCCCGCACGGTAATGAGCTGGACCAGTACGACATTGGTGGCGAGATCGCTCAGCTTGGTAATGGACTGCGTGTCGCTGCGTAACACCAACTGCGTGACGGGCACATCGGCGGCATCGTACTGCAGGATCTCCGGCGGCGTGATCCCCTGCGGCATCTGCCGGAGGACGCTCTGCGAAGTCGATTCGATCTGGGTGATGGCTTCGCTGATCTCCGTGCCCGGCTGGAAGTAGACTTTGATGACCCCCGTACCGGAGAGCGCCTGGGATTCGATGTGCTCTATATTGCTGACCGTAGTCGTGATCTGCGCTTCGCTGGCGCGCAGGACACGTCGATCCACCTCCTCCGGCGCCAGGCCGGGGTAGGTCCATATGACGGCGACAACCGGCACATTGATCTGCGGAAAGATGTCTTTCGCCATTCGGGAGCTATAGAGCACCCCCAGTATGAATATTAAAATGGACACCACCGCGACCATACGTGGCCGGTTCAGAGCCATACGAACAATCCACATATCTCACCTCATGAAGTTACATCGGGTCGGTCTTCAATATCAACGCGGGGAGTATAGTTTCGGCGCAGGAGCGTATACATGATGGGCACAAAGAACAAGGTCGTACACGTCGCCACCACCAACCCACCGATCACAGCACGCCCCAAAGGAGCATTCTGCTCCCCGCCCTCACCCAAACCCAAAGACATCGGCAACATCCCCAATATCATCGCCAACGCCGTCATGATCACAGGACGAAAACGCGTGTAACCCGCTGCCAACGCCGCCTCCAACGCACTCTTGCCCTCCAGACGCTGCTCGTTGGCAAACGTCACCAACAGTATGCTGTTGGCCGTCGCCACCCCAATCGACATGATCGTACCCATCAACGAGGGCACATTGAAGGTCGTGCGACTGGTGAACAAGCCCCACAACACCCCGCACAACGCCCCCGGAGAGGCCATCAGGATGATCAACGGATCCACCCACGACTCGAAGTTGACCGTCAGCAGCAGGTAGATGAGCACGATGGCGAAGATCAGCCCCAGTCCCATCTGAGTGAAGGAGGTCTGCATGGTGCGCGCTTGTCCGTTGAGTTCGATGACGGTGCCTCGGGGAGCCTGTTTCTGGATGTCCTTGATGATCTTGTTGATGTCGTTGGAGGCGCTTCCGAGGTCTCGGTTTTCGACGCTGGCGAAGACATCGAAGACGGGGAGGATCTGGTACTCGCTGACGACGGCAGGTGTGTTATCCCGGCTCACCGTCGCAAGGTTGTTCAGAAACTGCGGTGTGGTCTGGCGCTTGGCGGCATTCGGCGTAAAGATCGGCGTCGCCAGCAGGGCCTCTATTGAATCGATCTTGTACTGCTTCGTCTGCGTGGAGACGGTGTAGGAGTTACCCGTCTTCCGATCCAGGAAATACGTCGGCGCGACGCGGGTGCTGGAGGAGAGCGAGACCAGGACATTCCCCGCCGTATCGCTCTGGGTCAACCCCATCAGAAGGGCGCGCGACCGATCCACATCGAGCCGGATTTCAGGAGCCTTGTAAACCTGATAGATATAGGTATCCTGAACGCCGGCAACCAGCCCTGCCCTGCGCTGGATCTCCTGCGCCAGTTCATAGTTCTTCGCCTGGTTCTCGTAAGCCCCCATCACCTGCACGTCGATGGGTGCGGAGGTGCCGAAGTCCAGTACCTGGGTCTCGATATCGGCGGGCTGATAGTAGAACGTACAGTCGGGATAGTCCTTCACCAGCCGCTCTCGGATCTTCGCCATATAATCAAATGTAGGATGGTGCTTGGGGGTCAGACTGATGTCTATCTCACCGTCGGCGGAGCTGATGGTTCCGCTGCTGCCGCGCACATAGGAAGTACCATTCGACAGCCCGATGTTGTCCAGGATGAGCGCGACCTCTTTCTCCGGGAGCACCTGTCGGATCGTCGCCTCGATTTCGCTGAAGCGCCTTCCCGTCTCTTCCAGGCGCGTACCGGGTGAGACGCGCACATGCAGGCGCATTTGGCCGGAGTCCACTATCGGGAAGAAGTCCTCACCGATAAAGGGGAGCAGGATCGCCGAGAGAGCAAAAAAGAGCACAATCAGGCAGATAGCCACCCCCCGATGCTTCATGGCCGCCACTAACTGCCGGTGGTAGACATCGCGTATCTTCTCAAAAACGACTTCGAACTTCGCATGGATCTTCCAGATGATATTCCTGCGCGAGGGCGAATTGCTCGTTTCCGGCTGCTGGTACAGATCCAACTCCTTGCCCAGCAGGTGCTCCATCATGGTCGTTACCAGAGAGCGTGAGAGCATGTAGGAGGGGATCATCGCGAACACGACCGCCAGCGCTAACGGAATAAACAGCGAAGCCGCCACACCGGTTAGAAATGCGACGGGGATGAAGACGATACAGATGGAGAGCATGGAGGTGAGCGCGGGCAACGCGACCTGCTGTGCACTATGTAGAATGGCGCGATGCAGCCGGTACCCCAACCCCAGGTTCCGCGTCGTGTTCTCCACTTCGACTGTGGCATCGTCCACCAGCATGCCTACCGCCATGGAGAGCCCGCCGAGAGTGAGTGTGTTGAGCGTCTGTCCAAATAAACCGAGCATCACGATGGAGGCGAGGATCGAGAGGGGAATGGAGATGGCGACGACCAGAGTGCTCCGCCAACTGCCCAGGAAGAGCAGGATCATCAGGCCCGTGAGCGCGGCGGCGATGACTGCCTCCCGGATGACGCCGCTGATAACCTCTCGCACAAACACCGACTGATCCAGCAGCAGGTCCAGCTTCACATCCGCCGGCAGCAGGGAGCGGACCATGGGCAGCTTCGCCTTCACGCCCTCCACGACATCGAGGGTGGAGGCCGCGCTGTTCTTCAGGATGGTGATGATAACGGCGGGTTTGCTGTTGACGCGGACCAGGCTCACCTGAATGCCGTTGCCGTTGCGAACGTGGGCCACATCGCGTACGAAGATGGTCGCCCCATTCACCACTTTGATGGGTAAGTTGTTGAAATCATCCACATTGGGCGGGCTGTTGTTGAGGCGGACGATATAGTCGCGTTTGCCCATTTTGGCGTCGCCCGCCGGGAGGATCAGGTTCTGTTTGCCGATAGCGGCGGCAATGTCCTGGGCAGAGATGCCCTTCGCTGTCATGGCATCGGTATCCAGGTCCACATTGATGAGACGTGGCATGCCTCCAGCCGGGGGCGAGAACGCGCCGCCTTTGACGGTGATCAGTTGAGGGAATACCACCGTCCCTGCAAGGTCGTTGACAGCGGTGATCGGCAGAGTCTCGCTGCTCAGTGCCAACTGCACGATCGGGACGTCGGAGGCATCGTAATCGATGATGTTCGGGGGCGTGATACCCTGGGGCATGTGTTGAATAACGGCTTGTGACGTCGAGGATATCTGAGTGATCGCCTCGCTCACCTTCGATCCGGGCTGCAGAAAGACCTTGATGATGCCGGTTCCCGGCAGCGATTGCGTCTCGATATGCTCGACGTTGCTGACCGTGGTCGAGATCGCCTGCTCGCTGAGCAGGAGAACCCGCTTATCCACCTCTTCAGGCGCCAACCCCCCATAGGTCCAGATGACCGCAACCACAGGCACATTGATTTTGGGGAAGATATCTTTCGGCATCCGGAGGATGTTCAGGGTGCCAAGGATAAAGATCAGAATGGCAATGACCGCCACCATACGGGGACGATGTAGCGCCAGCCGTACAAGCCACATGCTCCACCTCAAAATACCCGCGACTCGGGTGAACGATGGGATCCGTCGCAGGGTCTCAATCCATTGAGAAGCGAACCTTTCCGGGGTGGGTCTCCTCGTGAGCACGCTTACTGAATGATTGGACGACAGTGCCGCAAATTAGTTTCTATATATTAAATAATTTTGTATTGGCGCGGCTCCAGGTATTTATTATAGGTTCCATTCTCTTTACGCCTCACGGTAAGTTCTGTTTTCGTGCGCAGGCGGCAACATCTCTGCCGATAGCAGTGTCTCATAATCGAGATTGGGGACGAGTAACCCCTGCTTGATTCCGGCCATCGCCCGCGTCATCTCATGCCGCAGAGGTGGAATACTGCAAATCAGAGGCAGCGCCACATTCCGTCCCCAGCCCAACAGCGCTACGTCCGACTGGAAGAACGGCGTCAGAAACCGGGAGAGCGCCGCATAGTAGCGCATGGCAGGGCGGCGGGCATGGTGGTAGCGCACCGTTGCCTCCGACAAACTCTCTGTCTGTTGCAGGGCGTCGGCGAAGCGCGCCGCATCCAGCAGCGCAAAGTTGGCGCCCTGTCCCAGGTGTGGGCTCATGGAGTGGGCGGCATCTCCCAGGCAGACCACACGCCCATGGAACGCTCGACTCGGCACGGAGTGGCGATAGGAGGTGAAAGCCACCTGGTCGAAGCTCTCAACCCCCTCCAGCGTCTCTTCGGCGAGCGGGCAGAGGCGAAGGACTGCCTCACGCCATGCTGCCACTCCCCTCTCCCGCAGAGCGAACATGGCATCCTGACGCATCCCCCAGAAGAGCGTGCAGCGCTCGTTGCCTATCGGTATCAGGCCAAGCAGTTGTTGCGTCCCGGAGATAACCTGATGCAGATAACCACGCACCTGGGTATTACGCCCCAGCATCCATAACGCCCCGTAGGAGTACTCCACTGCCGGGCATTTCGGCAGGAGCCGCTGGCGGAAATGCGAGCGCGAGCCATCTGCAGCGATCAGAAAATCAAAAGGGCCCTCCTCTTCGCCATCAGCGCTCACGGCATAGACGGTTTCGCCCTCCTCGCGCCAATCGAGGATCTCATGATCCAGACAGATCGCGATACCATCCGCCCTGGCCGCACTGCGCAACGCCTCGAAAAGGGTTCCTCGATGCACTCCGTAGCCGCAATGCCCCTGCATCACTTCCGCATAGCGCAAGTGGATCAGCGTCTTACCATTCGGCATATACGCGTGCAGCCCTGTTAACGGCTCGCTCTTCGCCAATATCGGATCCAACAGCCCGAGGCGATGCAGCACCGTCTGCCCGGAGAGTTGGAGCAGGAGCCCGGTTCCTACCGGCCCAACCTGGGGAGCGCGCTCGAAAACGGTGACGGAATGGCCCTGACGGGCAAGCAGGCAGGCAGCCGCGCCTCCTGCTATTCCAAAGCCCACGATCCCGATACGATACTGCCGCGTCATGACGTCTCCTCTTTCAAATGAAAATCGCTGGCATCCTGTCCGATAATCTCTTCAGTTGCACCGCCCCAACGCTGATACCAAGCTGGCATGGACAGAGCATGGCCTCCGGTTTGTGGTCGAGAAGCGAGTAAAACATGAACTTTCTGAGACAACACTGGTTCGACATCGGTCTGGCTCCGGCAGTTGTGATCGGGATCGCCCTGTTAACCCATTGTCCCGACACACTCTCTTTGCTGCTCTGGCTCAGCCTGATTGCCCTGTTGCTGCATCAGTTCGAGGAGTACCGTTTCCCCGGCTATTTTCCCGGCATGCTAAACTCCGTCCTCTTCCGTTCCAAACAACCGGAGCGCTATCCGCTGAATACCCATTCCGCCCTGCTGGTCAATACCATTGTCGGCTGGTTGTGCTATTTTCTGGCTGCCCTGCTGGGACCAAGAGCGCTCTGGCTCGGTATCGCCACGATGCTGGTCTCTTTTGGCAATATTGTAGCTCATACCCTGCTCTTCAACATCAAAGGGAAGACGCACTACAATCCGGGCATGTTGACCTCTCTTCTCTTCTTTCTGCCGATCTGCCTATGCTTCTGTATAGTCGTGTTTCATGACCACCTCGCCTCGCCATTGGATTGGGTCCTCGGCATTCCTCTGGGTGTCGTACTGAACTACGTGGGTATCTTCAAGCTCATCGATTGGTTCAAAGCTGCCGATTCCCCCTATGTTTTTCCGTTACGGTGTCTGTTGCCCTCCGCGAGAAGGTATAATTAGCTGGCGCATACTGCAACTATTCTCGCCCTCCAACGTAATCCTCAAGATGTGAGCACGGCGCATCCGGTAATCAGACCGGAATCTCTTCCCATTTCTATCTCTCGCCCTCTACTCACCAATCTCGGTTCAGGAGGGTCATGATGCCTACTGTCTATCAAAAAGTGCGTGAGGTATACCCAAACCCCATCGGATTTGACAAGTCGGATGCCGAAAAGGTCGTCGAGGCGTTCAACCAGCACCTGTGTATGACCTACGTCCTCTATTTCCAGGTGAAGAAACACCACTGGCTGGTACGCGGCCCTCAGTGGCACGACATTCACCTGCTGCTGGACGAGGTCGCGGAAGAGCTGCTCTTACAAGCCGACTTCTTCGCCGAACGCATCACCTACTTTGGCGGCGTTCCTATCTCGATGATGAGCGAATTCGAAAAGAATTCCGATGTCAAGCCGGAGGGCGACGGCCGGATGGACTTGAAGGAGATGCTCGCCAACGACATCATCGGCACGGTGGCAAGCCTGAAGAAGTTGCGGAAGACGCATGAGCTGACGGCTTCCATCGGCGACTACTTCGACACCAGCCAACTGGAAGTCTACATCGGGCAGAGGGAGAAGTTCTGCCACGAACTCCACTTCTACATCGAGCCGGACGAGCTTGCCGCCGATACTAAGGACCCTCACCAGGAAGTGCTGCTCTCGGAAGCGAAACTGAGCGAAAAGATCACAGGAGACCATCGCGCCGGAGTACGTTCTTAGACCCAGAACGCGCCGGGAGTCTCTTCAGGAGAAGGAGAAACGAACATGCCGGAACCGATGTTCCACCCCCGCCTTGCAGACTACCTCGACAGCCTGGTCCCACCCCGTGACGAGGTCATGCAAGAGATGGAAGCGTATGCGAAGGAGGTCCGCTTTCCTATCATAGGAACCGCAGCCGGTTACTTCAACTACCAGCTAGCGCGGATCATGGGGGCGACCCGTATCTTTGAACTGGGTTCCGGCTATGGGTACTCGACTGCGTGGTTTGCGCGCGCCGTCAAAGAGAACGGAGGCGGCGTGGTGCATCATGTGGTTTGGGATGAGGACCTATCCCAAAAGGCGCGG
>DATGIG010000556.1:0-20490 GCA_035295825.1 Chthonomonadaceae bacterium
CGTTTCGAGGCTCCGGTGGGTTTGCCGTCTCTGGCGAGCGAGACCGTGGCCGTCTGTGCCGTCAGGCTGGTGACAACCACCCGAACAGGGAAGGGTTCGCCGATCTTGACGCGGGCCGGCATCACCAGTTTGTCGATGAGCGCCTCTTTCTCCAGGCCGACAGGGAGCGTGATGGTGTCGAGGGTGATATGTGAGGCGGCGAGTTCCGGCACCTCGGCGAGAGCATGCCCCGTGGTCTCGTTGCCGTCGGAGAGGAGCACGATGCGCTTGGCGGAATCCTTGGCGGCGGTCTCCAACTCGCTCTTCGCCGTCCGAAGCGCCTGCGCAATGTCAGTGGACGTGGTGACGCCGGGATCGTGCAGGCGAGCGGGGTCCAGGGGCTGACCGGGCGAGGACTGCATGAAGGGGTCTTGCGCAAAGGTGATTACGCCAACCTTGTCTACCGACTTCATGCCCTTGGAAGCATCCGCGAGATACTTTTCGATGAAAGGATGCGCGCTCTCGCGAATGCTGCGCGACGAGTCCACCAGGAAGATGACAGCGAGCGATTCCCCTTTTCGAACGATCTTGAGGCCTGCCAACACCAGAATGAGCAGGGTCGCGAGCAGACAGCGCATGATGAGGGCAATGCGCTTTCGGCTGCGGCTCATATCGGTGACGGTTTGGCGGTTCAGCCACCAGAAATACACCAGAACAGGTGGAAGCAGAAGCAGGTAGGGCCAGTGGGTAAACTGTATCGGCACGTTGGAGCCTCTTCTTTGCAGTCGTGGAAAACATGCTGCCCGCCATGCGGATATGCAGCGCGCAGCCGGGAAAATCTCCATGCAGATGCGAGAGCGCTCCCCGCTTATCTACTATACGGGCAAACCCGCAGCAATGGCATCACGACATTGCGGACTTTCACCCATTATCTCATGAATAAACCCCGAACGCAATAGGCATCACACTCGGTCAGGAGGCAGGGTTTCCAGTGCAGCAATAGAGGAGGACAGGAGGACCCGAATGTCGGGCCAGCCGTAGGTGATATCCGGGTAGCTATTGCCTCCGGCTTCCCATACGCCCTCTTCGAGAAACTGCCCGCCCAACCGCTCATAGAAGCCACGCGCCGGATTGGTCGCCAACACATGGACCAGCATCGCTTCAAAGCCCAGATCCAGCAGCCGTTGTGCCACGTGCATGACCAACTGCCTGCCTATCCCCTGCCGATGTACCTCCTGCAAGAGGTAGAGGGTATAGAGTTCACCGCGATAGATGGGATCGCCGTCACGCTCCGGGCCGCCGCTGGCAAAGCCGACGATCTCGCCGCCAATCTCCTCCACCACATAGCAGAAGCGGCTGGTGTCGCGCTCCTGGAGCATGTTGTTCCAGCGCTGGATGCGCTCCTCCATTGTGACGGCTTCCAACAGGGATTCCGGCAGCAGGCCCGCATACGTGGTGCGGCGGCTCATGTAGCTGACATAGGCAAGACGTTCCGCATCTTCCACCTTTGCTTCGCGTATCCGCATGATCACTCCTCCGCTTCGGAATGCAATCGCATTATGATCGAATGCTTGCGGTAGAATGTCTGCCATTTCGGCATCCATCCGGCACTCTCCTTCCTGTAAATGATGACGCATCAGCAGAGAGCAGGAAAGGGTCTGGAGCGACCGGAAACGCCTCCACGCTTGGTTGCTTTGCACCAGGCGTGGAGGAGAAAGGGAGCGTTCATCCAGCGGAATTAAGGGCGCATGGATGAGAGCGCTGTGGAGACAAAGTGATAATGGCCGGAGCCGGCGCGATAGATGGCGTACCCGTCTGCAGCACGCAAAAAGCGAAGCCCCAAGGACTTTTCCGCCGGTTGGCCGTTTTCCAATACCCTGGCGCCCTGTGCCGAAGGAACATAGAGGGTGGCGGCACAGTTGACAGGAACGGTGACTTCAAGGTCCACGCCATGATTCGGCAACTTCTTCCAGGAGGAGGAGACTTCACCCCTTACCGTGTCTACTTCGGCGCGGGCGTAGGTGAGGTCGCCAAGCAAGTAAGGCTTGATCGTGAACTCCTTAAAGCCATCCTTTCCCGGCCGAATGCCGGCAAGGTATTTGTAGAACCACTCATCAATCGTTCCGAACATATAGTGGTCGTTCGAACGGGCGTCGAGATCCCACGACTCCCATAATGTCGTCGCCCCGTGGGCGATCCACCAACCCCAACTGGGATAGGTCTTCTGGTTGGCGATAGCGTACGCGACATCGCCGTGCCCGCTCTCGGTAAGCAACGGCAGAAGATACTTCGTTCCCAAGATACCGGTGTCGAGATGGTCGCCCTTGGTGTGGATGTCCGCGATCAGATTGTTCAAGACCGCTTTTCGATCCGGTTGTGGAACCATCTCCCACACGAGAGGGAGGATACTGGATGTCTGTCGGTATCCGACCCTCCGCTTGTTATGGTACGTTTCAGTCTGGCGGTCGAGGAAATTGGCATTGAAGGCCGCTTTGATTTGAGCGCATGTCTCATTGCTCCCGGTGACTTCGGCTTGTCGCTGCTCTTGCGCCGAGATTTCACCAAAGAGCTGGAAGGCGCGGTAGGCATAGGCGGTCGCAGTAAGGGCGCCCCCCTCGGGTGCATTGGGATTGTGCCGCGCACCGCTCGGCGCATACCAGTCGTTGAGCACGCTGCTGGAGATGCCCTGTCGCAGCGCACCTTTTTCGTAACCGATGTAGCTGCGCAGTCCTGCATACTGCTCCCGCAGCAGGCTTGCATCCCCGCAGTATTGGTCGAGATGATAGGGCAGGAAGATATAGGCGCAGTTCCATTCCGGGCTGTGATCCCGTCCGAACGCGCCCGTGGGCACGACGATTGGCACCACGCCGTTATTCCCCATACTGTCTCCGATATCCCTCACCCATTTCTCGAAGAAACTGGTCAGATCGAAGTTGAAGAGCGCTGTTTCGGCAATCAGATTCGCGTCTCCCATCCAGCCGTTCTTTTCGTAGACGGGCGTATCGGTGGGCTTGCCGTGCAGGTTATTGAGGATCGTTCGGACCGTGGCAGCGTGTATTGTGTTGAAGAGGGGATTGGAACACTGGAATGAGCCGATGGGGGTCACTGCCGAATGAATGACCTTCACCTGAACATTGGCGAGTGTAAGTCGGATCGGGCAGCCGCTCACTTCGACATACTTAAACCCCTTGTAACTGAACTTCGGCTCCCATGTCTCCTGGCCTTCGCCCTTAAAGACATACGTATCCGTCTGTATCGGCCCGTCGACATTATTGATCCTTACCTTGTCGGCGGTTCCATCGGCGCTCAACCGCTCGGAATAGCGGATTGTGATCATTGTTCCCTTCGGACAGGCAGCGGTGAACTGGATCCAGCCAGTGGTCATGGGGCCGACATCGAAGAGGTAGCACCCGGCCTTCGGGCTTTTGACGCTCATCGGCTTCCGTGTCTCGACGATCTTCATAGGTGGAAGCATCTGCGAACGAAGAGCCCCCGAGGGGGGATCCATCAGGTCGGCAGGCACAAAATCACCCTGGTGATAACCTGGCCTATCCCAGCCGGTTTTCTCTTTTCGGGCGTCGTAGCTCTCGCCCCAGTAGATGGAATCGGAGCGTGTCGGGCCATCCGTGCAGAGTTGCCATGAAGTGTCGCTCACAATGCGTTGTGTCGTGCCATCCGTGTACTGAAGGAGGATCTGGCAAAGCAGTTTGGGAGGGCTATTCCAGGGTGCGGTCGTCCAGAGCCAGGGCGTCTGTTCCCGTACGCTATAGAAACCACGCCCCAGTTCTACTCCGACGCAGTTTGCGCCACGATGGATCAGATGCGTTACATCATGAGCCGTGTACAGAACCCGCTTGTCGTACTGCGTATGTGCGGGATTCAACACGGTATCGTCCATCCGCTGGCCGTTGATCCGCAGATCATACAGCCCTAATCCGCATACATAGAGCTTTGCCTCACGCACCGGCTTGGCGACAGCAAACTCCTTTTTCAGCAGAGGGGAAGGCATCGGTGCGGCCAGGTTTGCCCCCGATGTTGTTGGCGTCCTCTGGCTCGGACGCCATCCGATCCAACGGGCTTTCCAGTCGCTGGTATGGAGCATTCCCATCTCAAACATAGCGGGTGAACTCCAGGCAGAAGCCGTGCCGCCGGCATCCCAACTACGCACTTTCCAATAGTATCTATGTCCGGACTGGAGCGTATGACCTGCATAAGAGATCTCCAGCGTTCGATCCGAAACGACCCTACCGCTATCCCACACATCGCCTCTGTTAGCGGCCAATCTTTCAGAGGTCGAAGCGACCAGAATCCGGTATGCCCGTTGTACCTCTGCACGCCGTTCGGAACGCAGTTTCCACGCAAACCGTGGCTTCTGGACGTCCACTCCAACAGGATTTGCGACACATTCCGTTGAGAGTGCGTAAACGGTCATCCTGCTGGCCGCGTATACGGTCGTACTCGCGAAAAAGAGCAAAATAGATATAAGGATGGATACGTTCGGCAGTTTGTGCAAATGCGATCTCTCCATCAGACGACTTCAACGCCGTTGCGACGGCCATCGTAAATACATTGGTGAACAGTCAATGCGGGTGGTGGCCCTCGGCGAAGACCTGGATGGTTGTCGCGTAGATCTTGCGGGTGGCGGCGGCGACGCGGGGCCACGAGAACCGTTCGGCATACTTGAGGGCGTTGGCGGCGAGATTCTCCTGCCGAGCCGGATTGTCCAGCAGCGCCAGGAGCTTGTCACGGTAGGCCGCAGCGTTCCCTGCGGGAAACAACTCAAGGCAATCCACGCGCTCCCAGATCTCCTTGAAGCAGTCCAGATCCGAGGCCAGGATCACCTTGCCATGAGAGAGCGGGATCGTGACGGAGTAGGAGCCGGTCGCTTGAGTGTGAGGCACCAGTACGAAATCGCTGGCCGCCATAGCTTCCGCTACCTCCGTGTCGGAGAGGAAGCCGGTAATGAGGATCCTACGTGTCAATCCTGCCCGTTCGATGGCCGCGCGAAGCTGAGCGGCGTAAGGCTCCATATCGGCATTGCGAGGTCCGCCCGCGATCACCACCGTCACATCCTCCGGCAGGGTGGGGATCACTTCCAGAGTTAGTTCATACCCCTTGTTCGGCGCAAGATAGCCGAACAGGGTCGCCAATCGCTTCCCCTGAAGGGTGTGCTGTTCTCGGAATGACTGCCCACCCGTGGGAGCGTGGGCAGGTGCAGGGATTCCGGCGGGGACGACATGCACATAAGCGGATTGTGCACCCCGAGCAATCAACTCCTCACGTGCCGCTCGTGTATGCACAATGGTCATGGCAGTAGTGAAAGGGGCAATCTCCACGCTGTCCCGATACGCTTTATTTCTTACCAACAGTTGCTTGGCGAGCCACTTATGCGGGCGCCGCTCTGTATCCAGGCGCAGCATCTGCGCCAGCGAATAGGTAGTGTGTGCGGTCAGAACAATCGGCTTTTTGATCAGGTAGCGCAACTCCCAGTAGGAAGACGCCTTCGGCAAGATCCCACCCCAGAAACTGTGCTCATGCTGAACATGAACCACATCCACATCCGGGGCATTCAGGATCTCCGCCTGCTCGTTGTAGTGAGCGGTCGGCTGGCGGCCCTCCGTGATCGGCACGACCTGGACTTCGGTCTCAGGTAGCGTCCGCAATCCCTCGATCAGGGCACGGGTGTAGGATGCGATTCCACACCGCTCCCCGATAGTTGTCAACATCGCGATTTTCATAGTCTACTTTACGATTGAGGAGAAGTCTTTTCAGCCGGACTGGACGCCCGTTTCTTCTTTAGAAATGGTTTCTCCACGAGATGCCAGCTCAATGCCGCGCAGAGGCAGGTGAGCGGGAAGGCCAGTACAAAAGTTACTAGCGGTGTAAGGCTTCCGTGGGCCGCATGCAGGAGCAGTTGCTGGATCGGGAAGGCGTAGAGATAGATCCCATAGGAAAAGTCGCCGTACTTTGCGAAGTGATGCAGGGGTAGGTTTCGGCTGAAGGCGATATAGAAGAGTACGTAGGTCCCGCACCAGGGGAACGCAAACTCCAGCCCTCTGCCCCAAAGCGCCGTTCCTGCCAGCGCGATCAGAGAGACGCCTAGCAGCCAGGGAGAGCGGGGAATACGGTCGCGAAACAAATAGAACGCCATGCCCGCCAGGAAGTAGGTGACGAGGCGGGGATAGAGACCGGGCGCACCGATGAAACGCACTTCTTGCTCGATGAGATGCCGAGAAAGGTGAATGAGCTTCATCTTATCCGCGAGTTGCACCATATAGCCGGCAAATACCGCCAAGAGCAAGGCCAATACCATGTTCCGCTGGCGGAATAGTTGCAACAGCCCGAGGCCGGCCACCAGAAGGTAGCACCAGAACTCATAACGGATGGACCAGAGCGATCCGTTGATGGCGTTGGGAAAGACCTGATCCACAAAGAGGATTGGTGTTGCCGGCAGCGGCGGCGGAACGAGTTGGGCGGCGAAGTAGAGAGCCTTGAGGTTCAGCGTCTGCAGATAGGCGTGCACGTCGGCAGCGCCCAGCGGCCCCACGATCAGCGTGCCCAGCAGCACAACAACGAGGAAGCCGGGATAGATGCGCAGGATGCGCTTTTTCAGGTAGTCGCCCAGACCCTTGCTGCGCTGCCAGCTATGGGTGATGAGGAAACCGCTGATGACGAAGAACAGGTCCACGGCGAACATGCCGAAGTCCATCTGGCCCCTGGTGGCAATATAGAGCGGCTCTCGGAGCCGGAAAGTCGTATGGGATAGTGAGAGGGCATAGCTGTGTGAGAGGACCACCAGTGAGGCCAGCACAAAGCGCAGAAAGTCGAAATTATTCTCTCGTCGTTCATCTATGGGGGCTAATGGTTCGGTTGCGCGGATGGCGCGCTTCTGAGTAGGAGCAGCGGGGAGGGTGCGCCCTCCTTCCAGCGCCGTGGTGGAATTGGGAGGAGGCGGAGCTACGGAGGGAGCCGTGGGGGCAGGGACTTTCTCGCTCACCGGATCAACCTCGCAGCCCGGAGGCGGCGCTTGATGGCGACGCCCAGCCACAGCAGTTCGTTCTTTATCAGGCCCATCAGGATCACGCCCCGCACGGCAACCTGAGCGCCCAACCCTGCTGTCTTCTTGTAGTAGATGAGCATGCTCTTGAAGAGCCGGGCGGTCATGGCGCGGTTCTGCTGGCGCACGCTCCCCATCCAGTGATGCGTGACCCGCGCCTGGGGCACATACATGATCTTCCAGCCCGCCTTCCGGATACGCCAGCACCACTCGATCTCCTCATAAAACATAAAGAAATCCTCGTCCAGCATCCCCACTTTGTCCATGATCTCATGCCGGGTCATCAGGCAGGCGCCGGTGACGGTATCCGTCTCCCACTCCTTGTCGAAGTCCTCCCGCTCATACTCCCAGTAGGGGCTGGCGCTCTTGGGATTCAGGCGGCGCAGGCCCGAGTGCCCGACGAATTCGCGCCAGGGGTTCGGAAACCAGCGTCCGTTCGCCTGGAGCGAGCCGTCGGTATTGAGCAGCTTCGGCCCGACTGCCCCCACGTCCGGATGCGTTTCGAGGTAGCGAACCAGGGTCGTCAGTGCGCCCGGCTCCGCCTCCGTATCCGGGTTCAGGATCAGGACAAAGCGACCGGCGCAGAGGCGAAGCGCCTGGTTGTTCGCCCGTGTGAACCCGGCGTTCTCCTGATTGGCGATCAGGTGAACGTCCGTAAATTCGGACTGCACCATCGCCACGCTGTCGTCGGGGGAGTTGTTGTCCACGACGTAGGTTTCGACGGTCAGTCCCTCTGTTGCTGCGGGAAGAGAGTTCAGGCAGTCCCGCAGCATGTCGCGCGTGTTATAACTGACGATGACGATAGAGAGGTCCAATATTTTCACTCAATGAAGTTTTCGATCAGGATCATGGCCGCCGCTTGACAAGGTCGAAACCCGGATGTACAATGTTCCGTAGATGGGTTGTAAGCCAAATTTTGTCTCTGGAGGACATGCATGACATCCTATGGTTATGCTTCTAGCCGCAAGGTCCTGATCGCGTTTCTCCTGTGCTTTTTTCTGGGTTATCTGGGAGTGCATCGCTTCTATGCAGGCAAGATCGGCACCGGTCTCATCTGGCTTTTTACCGGAGGTGTTTTCGGCATCGGCTGGCTGATCGACATGATTCTGATCCTTTGCGGCGCATTCCGGGATGCCGAAGGGCTTCCTATCAAAGAGTGGACGTAGCGCTCTCAACAAAATCTAATCTGAGATGCCTCACCCTCACCCCGGCCCTCTCCCTAAAAGGGAGAGGGAGGATGCTTTGTTAGGCTCTCTTAGATCGCATGGGGCGGCCCTCCACCTGGCGATTACCCGACGAGAGTGTCAAAGGTTATTAGCGCATCATCGCGGCGATCTGCTCGGCGTATTTCTGCGCCACAAACTTACGCTTGACCTTCAAGGTCGGTGTCAGCTCCCCGCTCTCGATGCCGAACGGCTTCTCCAGTACCCGGAACCGCTTGATCTTCTCATAATCGGCTAATTCCGGCGTAACCTTCTCCACTTCCGCCCTCAGCAACTTCTGCACCTCCGGCGACGCGACCAGACAAGGGATGTCGTTGGTGGGCAGTTCCTGCTGCTTGGCCCAGGCCAGCAGTTTGTCGAAGGCGGGCACGAGTAAGGCCATGACCGTCGGCTGCTTGTCTCCGAAGAGCACCGCCTCCCCGATAAAGGGGCTATGCTTGAGCAGCGCCTCAATGGGCTGCGGCGCGACCTTTTTGCCGTTCGTCAGGACGATCAGATCCTTCTTGCGGTCGGTGATCTGGAGATAGCCATCCTGCGAGAGTTCGCCGATGTCTCCGGTGTGAAACCAGCCGTCGGCGTCAATGGCCTCCGCTGTCGCTTCCGATTTCCCATGATAGCCCAGCATCTTCCCCTGCCCGCGCATCAGGATCTCGCCGTCGGAGTCTATTTTCAACTCCACATTGGGCATCAGGGTTCCCACCGTGCCGATCCGCTGCTTGTTGGGGCGATTGATGGCGATGATGTTGGTTTCAGACAGCCCGTAGCCCTCCAGAATCTGTATGCCGATGCCCAGAAAGAAGGTTCCCGTCTCCAGATCGAGCGGCGCTCCGCCGGAGACGCAGTAACGAAAATTGCCTCCCGTCACCTCCTTTCGGATCTTCGGATAGATCTGCCACTCCGCGATGGCATGCTGGATCGCCAGCAGCGGCCCCAGCCCTCTGCCTTCCGACCGGCATTTGACGACCTCGCCGCCGATGCGCAATCCCCAGGCGATCTGGCGCTGCCGCTTCTCGTCCAACTTCGCCACGCGATCCTTGAACTTCGCGTACATGTTCTCGAAAATGCGCGGCACACAGAGCATCAGGGTGGGGCGCACAAGCTTGGTGATCTCCTCGCCAAGGGAGGAGAGCCCCTGCGAGTAGATGATGCAGGCTCCCGTGCGCAGCGCCAGGTAGTAGCCTCCGACGCGCTCTGTAATATGGCTCAACGGGAGGAAGGAGAGGAAGGTATCGCCCGGCCCGATGTCGGCGATTTTGTCGGAGATCACGCCGTCCGGGGTCTGGAGCATATTGGTATGCGAGAGCATCGCGCCCTTGGGATCGCCGGTCGTACCGGAGGTATAGATGAACATGGCCGGGGCATCCGGGTCCACGGCAGCGGTCAGGGCGTCCAGCGCCGCCTCGTCTCGTCCCTCCGCCTCGCCGCGTGCATAAACGGCGTCGAAGCGCATCACATCGTCAGCTGCCAGGGCCGCCGTCTCGCCCTCCATCGCAACCACGTAGCGGAGTTCGGGGCAGTCGGCGCGAAACTCCTTCACCTTCTTGAGCTGCTTGGCATCGGAGACAATCAGCATCTTCGACCCGGAGTCGCGCACGATGTAGGCGACCTGGGGGGCAGGGAGCGACGCATAAGGCGCGACATTGATGATGCCGAGCGACTGCGCCGCCAGGTCGGCGATGGCCCACTCCGTACGGTTCTCCGAGAGGATCGCCAGGCAGTCTCCCTGCCGCATCCCCAGCGCATCCAGGCCACGACGAAAGCGTCGAACCTTCTGGTCCAGTTCGGCGTAGGTCCAGGTCGTGATCTCGGGGGACTTGTCCGTACGAAAGCCGACGGCGGGTTGGGAGCCGTGTCGGCGGACGCTCTCCTGAAACATCTGATAGAGGGTACGGCGGTTCATTACTATACTCTCCTTCTGCGGCTGGGCGGATGGTCAGGGCCCTCTGCCGAACGGGAATGGTCTTGCTGCACCCTGAGTATAAGAAAAAAGCCCCGAAAAGAACAGGGCCGAAAGTCCTATTCTATCTCCCACCGGGTAGGAAAAGGGAACCGCCGCTGGGGCCGCCTGTAGCGGGCGGCTGTGTGGTGATCTGAGCCGGGATCAGATTGGACAGCGAGAGCCTCTGCGGCTCCATCAAATTCTGGTCTTTGGACATCACAACATATTGCAAAAAGAGGCCCGTAGTGGGTGTGGCGATCTCGGAGCGAGGGATCTCGATCAGGCCATCGAATGAGTGCGAATCTTCGGGACATTCGATGAGGTACTCACCGAACAAAAGCCCATTCTCCATGGCGTGCGGACCGGGTACCGTCTGAGCCATCAACGGCTGTGTACCGTCGAAGAAGAGAGCCAGCACACGGCACGTCTCCCCTTTTTTGCCGGTAATCACACCGGAGACCCGCAGACGCAGGGTCTGACCATCTTGAGTGAGGCTCGGCTCCAGATTGCAGGTAGCGATGGGAGTTGACGTGTTCGGGGTGGGCGTTATCTGATTGCCGGAGGCGGCGGGGCTTCCTGGGGACGAAACCTGCCCGGAAGCCGTATTGCCAGGATCCTGGCTCGGATTCGGATTGTTCCCCGTATTGGAGGTTGGAGGGGCAGATTGGGGCGTGGGAGGTGTCGGTTGGGGAGCAGGTCGCGGCGCAGTCTGGTGGGGTCGGGAGATCGCGATCCAGGCGAAGGCCGTCCCTCCCATCACGAGCAGGGCCAGCAACACAAGGACCACAAAGCGTAAGGGATTTGCCGGCGTAGGCGTAGGAGGGGGCGCGAGATTGCGGGAGGGCACACGGCCCGACCGGCCTCGGTTCGCCTCATTCAGCTTCGAGGAGATAATACGCGGCCCCGGCTCTGCAGTTGCTGAGCGATGGGGATTCTGAGCGCGTGCGGCAAGCTCATCCCGCACGGACACCAGGCCCATGGCCACATCATGGATGCTCTGAGGTCGGTTCTCCGCCTCCATCGCCAGGCACTTCGCCAGCAGACGTGATAACGCTTCGGGAACCGCCGGATTGAGTACGTGTGCGGCGACGAACTTGAATGGAGTGGCCGCCGGGTCGCGCCCCGTCAGCAGGTGGTGCAGGGTTGCGCCAAACGCATAAATATCCGAGCGGGCATCGGTCTGATGGCGTCCGAACTGCTCCGGCGGGGAGTAACCGACGCTGCCGAGCAAGGCGGTGTCCTTGATAGCGCCCTGTTGGAACCGGCGAGCGATGCCGAAGTCGATCAGCCGGATCTGCCCATCCGGCTGCACCATCACATTGGAGGGTTTGAGGTCACGGAAGATGATCGGTGGATCCTGGCTATGCAGATAGGCCAGGACATCCGCGATCTGCAGACCCCACTCCAGCACCGAATTGACATCCAGCGGCAGGCCGCCCGCCTCTTTCAGACGTGTTTCCAGGGTGACGCCTTCGATGAACTCCATGACCAGGTAGAATCGATCGTTGTCGATAAAGGCATCGGTGACCTTGGGCAGGTTGGGATGGTTGAGGCGCACCAGAAAACGCGCCTCCTGCTCATACTGCTCCAGCGAGGTCTGCTGCGCGGTTCCCGTCGCCGGCTGACTGTGGATCTCTTTGACCGCCAGGATCGCATCCAGCCGTTCATGCGAAGCCTGATAGACCGTTCCCATTCCGCCGCGTCCGATGGCGCGCAGGATGCGGTAGCGCCCGTTAAGCAGTGTTCCCTCCGGCAGTTGTCCCGTCGTCATTATGTTCCATCCCCTGTCCTCACCCAACTTCTGACCCGGTGAAGGACCTACTGCTCATATGGTAACACAAATCCCCGATTTTGAACAGAGTAGTCCCAAATCGGGGATTGGTGTTACCTTTCGGGGGCCGGGAATTAATGCGTGACCCGGGCGATATAGAGTACCCAGTCGTTGGTGTCGGGGGCGATAAAAGTGTGATAAGACCCGCCGAATGTTCCAGTCGTTTCGTTGGATTCTCCGGTGCGCGGATTGAACCATTCCGCCTTGATGCGGCCTGTCGCCTCCAGTAGATCCAGCGTGACCGAGCCGCCTTTCTCAAAGTAGACCGCATACTCATGCGCCGGGTCGGCGAGCACAAAGATCGGCCCGCTGGGAACGGCTGCACCCTTATCTGGGACAGGCGGTGCGTTCGGGTTCTTTTTGCGGGCTTCCTCCTCCGCTAACTGGCGCCGGTGGAGCTGCGCGGGCGTCAAGTCGGGACCGCCCAGCATCTCCTGGTGCGGCTCCATCCGCCAGTAGCGGGTCTTCTTGAAGAAGTCGGCGGAGTAAGCCACCCACTGTAACTGCTGCTCGCTCAACGGCTTGGCGCTGGCCCAATAGCCACCGCGCATCCGGGTCTCCCAGAGGCGATAGCGCACGCTATCCGGCGTCTCAGCAGCAGGGGGCATGGGAGGGGGAGCGGATGGCGTGGCTGTCGTCGGAAGGATTGGAAGAGCCGCTTCCGCTAGAGTAGGCATATCCACGGCGATAATGGGGCGGTTGAACTCGTATAACGCGGTCACCGTCTTCGTGTCGTACATCGGAACGGAAAGCACATCCTCCCAGGGGGCGGAGGCGGCGCCGGAAGCTGTCTGTACAAAGCGTGTCAGCGTGGTCAGCGGATGCGGGTAGGGATCGTAGAGGTGGGTCAGGTTCGCCAGCACGGAGATATGCGGATCGAGCGTCGTCGACGGAGCCTTGCCCCACCAGTTGTAACCGAACAGGTTCCAGCAGATGTCATAGCAGGCATACCGGCCCAGCACGTACCGCCAGAAGCGGCGCAGTTGTAGGTCGTCGTACTGGGTATAGAGCTTCTCTACCTCCGTGCTGATGCCAAGATCGGGGACGATCCCCTTGGCGTTGCAGTAGGTGAGGCGCTTGTCCAGGGCCTGGAAGAAGGCCGGATTGAGTTCATCCGGGTTGCCATTCAGAAAGACGTCCCCGCCCTCGTTGGTGGTGAACAGGCCGCGGGTTTCGGGTGGGGAGAGCAGGAAGTTGCCGTAAACCCGATTGAAGCCCATATCCGCGAGCGAATCGATGCGCTTCTGGAACGCGATGAAATTCACGATGGGCGCGCTTCCCAGTCCGGTCTTCAGCCCCGCGAGACTTACCTCCGGGTCGACGGGAACGTTCTGGGCGCGCATCCCCTCCGGATCCAGCGAAACGGTCGCGATGGCGGGATAGAAGGGCTGGGATCCGCCCGTGACGAAATGGCGCTGATTGGCGCGCGTCGGAGTGATTCGGAGGAAGCCCCGCTCCGCCCCATGCTCCGCGACACAGAGGAAATGGCCCTCTTTGCCATTTAGATCGTCGTTGTTGGAGAGGATCTTCCAGGACCAGGTTCCGACACTTGTGGGGACGATGCGGGCGCGGAAGGTGTTCTCGCCATCCCAGAAGCCGGGAACTTTCATCACCTTGCCGTTGGGCGTGTGGAGTTCCGCATCGAGATTGACGTCGATGTAGGGATGGGCGGCGCTATGGGCAAGGTTCAGGGTGATCTCGAAACGGGTGTAGCGAACGACATGCGGCACGTCTTCCGCTTCGGCGACTTTGCCCTGCGGGCCGATAGCCGCTGCTTCCCCGCCAAATTGGACGCGCTCGCCAAAATCGGCGGAGTAGGGCTGGGCGTGCTTGAGATCCACCACGTAGCCGATGTTGGTGTTGCTATAGAGAATGAGATAGTAGGGATCATTGGCGGCGTCGTAGGCGAGGGCGTGGAGTTCCTGCCAACCGCCGGGGCGCCAGCCGTTGCCCTGACCTACCTGGATCTCATGCAGCGGACTGACGCGCAGGCCGGTCAAAGGCTTCGTTCCCTTGCCGGGATCCGGCGTAAGCGTCTGCCCGTTGGCGAGGGCGTTTCCCAGGGTGAGACTGTCGATTTTGCCGCCCTTGCGAGACCAATCCTTGTAGATGAAGTCGCCTCCTGTATAAGCGGGCGGCGGTTGCGTAAGGAACGGGCTTGGGAAGGTCGGTCTGTCCCCGGCGGGCGGCGGCCCGTACTGATAGTCTCCAACGAACGGTACCGTGAGCAGCGCATTGGTCGGATAGAAATAGAGCCAGCACCAGAAGTTACGACCGCTATCGTCCAGATAGCACCAGAGCAGCACGAACTGCTCTTTGTCTCGCGCCAGAAACCAGGCCAGGTGCTTTGCATAGCCATTGGGGCCTGGGTCTGTCTGAAGATAGGCGAGGGGCAACTTGGTCTCAGGATCGTTTCCAATGGCCTTGCGGGTGAAGGTGCCGCTCGTTCCATTCCAATCGATACGATACTGTCCGTCCTGGGTCTGGGCGGAGATCTTTGCGACGAGTGTCGAAGCCGCCGCTGGCGGTTTGGTCGTTTGCGCCCCTGCAATCGGCCCGAAGCCGATGCCGATCCCAATGAGAATTCCTGCCAGCCCCCACCATCCGGGCCTCGCTGCTCGCTCCATTCAAACCTCCTGCGGTCTTAGCCGTGATAGCCTACGAGAGGTTAGACGCACAAAACGCCTCTGCGTTTCTCAAATAACGCGGAATTGGGACAGGAAGGAACTTCAGCCTCGCAGGGCGAACAGAAGGGCATGTGGAGAACCCTCTTATTGACGATTTTGCTCATCCGGATCACTCAGCCGGTATGGGGGGCCGAACCGCCTGTGCCGAAGCTTCTGGCGAACGGCCTGCGCGTGGTCGTGCGGGAGCGGCATACCAGCCCACTGGTCGCAATAGACCTGTGGGTCCGGGCCGGTTCGCGAGAGGAGCGCGCGGGAGAGAACGGCTGTGCGCACTACCTGGAGCACACGCTCTTCAAGGGAACGCAGACCCGTGGAGTGGGGGAAGTGGACTTCGCCATCGAGAACCTGGGAGGGGTATTGAACGCCTCCACAGGCGTGGACTACGCGCACTTCTACACGGTCGTCCGCCAGGACAAGCTGGAGCCGGCCCTTCGGATCGTGGCGGACGTGGTGCGGAATGCGACGCTTCCGGAGGCGGAGATCGAGCGGGAGCGCAGTGTGATCCTGGACGAACTGACGCAGCGGGAGGCAGACCCGGACGACGCCCTGTTCGCAACCCTCTATGCGACGTCGTTTCACGTGCATCCCTACCGTTTCTCGCCAGGCGGACAGCCCGAAGCGATCCGGGCTCGGAAGCGGGAGACGCTGCTGGCCTTCTATCGGCGTACCTACGCTCCGGAGCGGTGTACGCTGGCGCTGGCGGGCGACGTCACGCCGGAGCGCGCCCTGGAGGTGGCGCAGCGCGTCTTCGGTGATTGGACACGGACGGCGATGCGGGAGGAGGGGGGTGCGGTGATGGAGCCGGAGCCGGCGGCCGCCGCGCAGGAGATCCCTTTTCCGACAGCGCAGGCGCGGGTAGGGATAGCGTTTCGCGCGCCCGCCGCCTCGGACGCGGAATCCACCTGTCTCGCCCTGGTGACCATGGCACTCCTGGGAAGTTATGAGGAGGGGGGACGGTTCGGCAATACCCTCTGGACAGGAACCGGGGTGGAAGCCCGCTATACCCCGCGCCGGGACCCCAGTCTGCTCCTGGTGACGGCAGCCGTTCCGATCCCCGTGCCGCCGCGTCCGTTCACGGCACCGACGCCTCCAACCTTTCCCGACGTTCATGCGCTGGAAGCGGCGCTCCGCAAGACGCTCCAGACAATGCGTGACACGCCTCCATCGCAGACGGAACTCACCGCCGCGAAGCGCCGCCTGCTCGGCAAGATGCTGTTCGACCGGGAGACGGACGCCAGTTGGGCGCGCGCTATCGGGATGGCCGACTGCATCGGCGCGGAGCCTGTGGAAACCTTGACCCGGCGGCTGGAGACGGTGACCCCCGAGCAGGTTCAAACCTTCGCCCGCCGCATGCTCGATGCGTCGCACTGCATTACGGTGCGGATCGTGCCGGAGGAGAAGGCTTTCTCCTCGTACTCGTGTTACACGCCCGTTGCGGTCCCCATCGAACCGAATCGCGTAAAGCTGCCGAATGGAGTGCGGCTCATCCTCAAGCCGGAGCCGGAGAGCGAGGAGGTGGCGATTCAGATGTTTGTCCGCCATACGCCTCCGAAAACGCCTGCGGAGGCCGCCGTCTGTGCCCTGGTCTCGAAGGCGCTCTTCTATGGCAGCGTCAACCGAACCTTCGACAGCATCGCTGGCTCCGTCGCCAGGATCGGAGGCAACCTCTCTCCACGCGTCGCGCCGGATTATACGGTGTATTCGTGTGTCACCAATGAGGCGCAACTGCATGAGGCGATTTCGCTCCTCTGCGAGGCGCTCAAGAACGCCGAGTTTACCCCGGAGGCGCTGGAGCGCGCCCGACAGGTGACGCTCCGGGAGCAGCAGCAGCGCAAGGAGGATCTCTTCTACTCGACCTATGAGGCGCTCTGCCATGCGACGCGGGGAGAAGTGGAACCGGACGCGGTCGCCCTGCGCCATATCACGCAGGAGCAGGCGCTCGCCTACTATCGGGCCAACTACGTTCCGGCGAAAACGGTCATTACGGTGGTAGGGAAGTTCGATGCGGCGCGGACACAGAAATCCTTCGACGACAACCTGTTCGATTACGAGCGGGCTGCGCCTACGAATGCCACCTCGAAAGGGACCACCGTCTGGGCGGATACTGTGGCATTGGCGTTTCCGACGACTGGCAGCATGGCCTACGCCCTGATTGCTCAGCCTGCGCCGCCCGTCACCGATCCGGACTATCCGGCCTTTACGATCCTCTCGACACTCCTGGGTGGCGGGCATGCCTCCCGGCTGTTTCACCACATCCGCGATGAGACCGGCCTGGGCTACAATGTCGGCACGTTCTACCAGGCGGACAACGCCGACCCGCTGGTCGCCTACCTGCAGTGGGATACCCGTCGCGCCTCAGTGCGTGCTTCCACCCCCAACTCCGGAGGAGGCGACGGCGCCAGATCGCCCACCCCCGAGGAGGCGCTGAGGCTGCTTCAGGCACAACTGGACAGTCTGCTCAAAGCGCCGCCTTCCGAGGCCGAAGTGACCCGCGCCCGCAACTTCGCCATCGGACGCGACGCCCTGCGCCATGAGCAAGTGCGGGAGCGCGCCTTCCTGCTTGGGTGGTACGAAACGATGGGACTGGGCTATACTTATGACGCCCAACTCCCGGACCGCCTCGCCGCCGTTACCCGCGACGACCTCCTGCGCCTCGCCCGATCCTATCTCACCCGTCGTGCCACGGCGGTCACGCATAACGCCGCGCGGTAACGGGTCCCGTGCCTAAAGCCTTGCGTCCGGAGATTGTGTGTGCTATACTGCGTCGTCGTGTGAACGGACGCGTACCGCGTCACGTATCCTGGGAAAAATCAGTGATAAGGCGAGTGATACGATGGCTATGGATACCCCCTCTCCGAAAATCAATGAGATCGAACGCCGATTTATGGAATTGTACGGCTCGGCCCCCACGATTGTCGTGCGTGCGCCGGGGCGCGTGAACCTGATCGGCGAACATACGGATTATAACGACGGTTTTGTCTTCCCCGCGGCCATCGACCGCGATGTGCTGATCGCCGCATCGCCCCGCCCCGATAGGCAGGTGCGCGCCTTCGCCCTCAACTTCAACCAGTCTTCCACCTTTTCGCTCCAGGGGGTTCAGCCCGCGACGGACGGAAGGGAGCGGTGGAGCAACTACCTGCGCGCCATGGCCTGGATCTTTCAGGAGGAGGGGATGTCGCCCCAGGGGATGAACTGCGTGGTGCTGGGCGATGTGCCGCTCGGAGCGGGGCTCTCCTCCTCTGCAGCGATGCTCGTGGCGAGCGGCCTGGCATTCGCGGCCGGCTTGGGCATCGAGGTGGAGGGCGTGCGCCTGGCGCTGCTGGCCCAGAAGGCGGAGCAGCAGTTTGTGGGCGTGAATGTCGGTATCATGGATCAGTTCATCTCCGCGCTCGGCCAGAAGGACCATGCCCTGCTCATTGACACCCGCGCCCTCACCTATGAGGCCGTGCCGCTGCCGCAATCAGGGGTCTCCATCGTGATTGCCGACACCAACAAGAAGCGCGGCCTGGTGGATTCCGAGTACAATACCCGGCGTGCGGAGTGCGAGCGGGCGGTGGAGATCCTGCAGCAGTTTCTGCCGGGGATTACCGCCCTGCGCGATGTGAGCCTGGCGGAGTTCGAGCAGTATGCCGACCGCCTGCCGGAAGTCATCTGCCGCCGCGCCAGGCACGTCATTTCTGAGGACGACCGTACGCTCCGGAGCGTGACGGCGCTGAAGGCGGGCGATATCGCCCGCTTCGGCGAGTTGATGAACGCCTCGCATGAGAGCCTCAAAAACGATTATCAAGTCAGTTGTAAGGAACTGGACGCGATGGTGGCGGCGGCGCGCGCCATCGAGGGGGTCTATGGAGCGCGGATGACCGGTGCAGGCTTTGGCGGCTGCACGGTGAGCCTGGTGCGCACGGAGGCGGTCGAGACGTTTCTGCGGGAAGTGCCGCCCCGCTACAAGCAGGCGACGGGCCTCAATGCAACCATCTACGCCACCACGGCGTCGCAAGGCGCACAACGGATTAAATAATTCACAAGGGAGAAGGACGAATGCCGAACAACGGCCACAACACGACCATCGGCGGAGGCGGATTTCACCATCTGGCCCTCCGGGCGCTCGATTACGACGCGACGCTGACGTTCTATTGCGACGGGCTGGGCTTCCGCCGGGTCTATGGCTGGGGCGAGGATGGCAGGGCGAAGGGCGAGAAGGATAGCCGGGTCTGCCTGTTGGACACGGGCGACGGAAACTATCTGGAGGTCTTTGCGGGCGGCACAGAGGTGTTGCCCGAGGGGGTCTTTATGCACTACGCCCTCCGCACCACCGATTGCGATGCCGCCATCGAGCGGGCCAAACAGGCCGGCGCAACCGTGACCATGGAGCCGAAGGACTTCACTCCGGCCCACCCCGATGAGCCGGTACACACCTTTCGCATCGGCTTTGTGCGGGGCCTCAACGGCGAACTGATCGAATTCTTCCAGCACGATACTCTCTAAATTCGTTTCAGAAGGCAGGTGGAGAGCGGTGTCTCTCATACCGAGCGGATCGAAGATGCGTTTGCGTAGGAACCCGCCTAGGGATTGTCCCAACACCCGCGCGATCAAGACAGGAACGTCGTCATATTGACTGACGAGCGCAACGAGCCCCGGCATGTCTTTACGTTCGATGTATCCCGACAACACGCGATGCATGCGCTCGGTCCGCGATTTCGTAAGTCCTGTGATACTCATTTTGCTCTCCTCTTGCGCATTGTAATGCTACCTGGCATCTTTACCAGTGGATGGGTCCATGCACGAAGGAGGAGGTGATCCCTTTCAATCGCTTACTACGAGATGGAGGGACAGACCGGAAAGTAGGAAGGCCTGCTAGGAGAGCGGGTTGATAGAGCGAGGGAGCGGTGGTTCCATCCGAGTTGGCAAAAAAGTAGTTCACCCTGTAAGATTAGCAGGATCCTGATCGTTTCTTTGAATGAGTGCATGTTTGCAATATGCATGCTTTTGGTTTGTACCTTGTTAGGAGTAAGGAGAAAAAATGAGCCATCCACTAAAACATCCCCGTCGGCACCACGTCCCTGTACCAACGTGGCCTTCCTTCACGGGAACGTCGCAACTCGTCGGTACGAGCCCTAGCGGCCGTGCGACCATCTATTACGACCCGACGCTCGGGCAGCAGGGACTGCAAAATGCTCAGGACCTGGTTCGCGATGCCGACCGCGTCATGATGGCCAATGACGCGTTCTTCGGCGCAACCGGAGGAGCCGTCAATGTTATCATCTTCGCCTTGAATGGGGCTGTAGATGGAACAGGCGGCGCGGACCATGCCAGTTGTAACTTTGTTACCGGAAACAATATCGAAGTGAGCGCCTCCTTCGGTAATAGCGCGCGCGTATCTGGTCTCTTTGAGGCCGAGTTGTCCGAATGCTCGATGGGCGGAAATCTGTGCGGTGTCAGTACGGGAGAAGCGCTCTCGCGCTGGTGCGCTACCGTTGTCAGCAACAATGCGCTCTCCGATTTCGCCACCGGGCCCACATGGGCACAGCAGGGCAGGCCGGATTTCGTGAACCAGACCGATCCGACGGACCAGAATCCGGTCAGCACAGGGTGCGGAATGGTATTCCTCTCCTGGCTCCAAGGTCCACCGGCTACAACGGGGCTGCTGGAGTTCACTCTGCCAAGAATCGCACAAGCCCTGGTAGCTCTCGGTACGGATGGCACACTCGCTCAGCTTTACGCCAACCTCACCGGAGACACAGCGGACAATGCCTTCCAGAAGTTTCTCGCCGCTG
>DATGIG010000557.1:0-12561 GCA_035295825.1 Chthonomonadaceae bacterium
GGTTCCGACCTGGATGTCGGAGGTGACGCCACGAGCCGTGAAGTGCCATTGGGTAATGTTGTCGTGGTAGTCGAAGGAGACGGAGGCATCTCCATTTCCATCGGTGACGACGGCGGGCATCCAATAGGCCGTATCAGCAAACCGGCGGCGTACCGTCGCATCGACAAGGGAACCCAGGACGCCGCTCTGATCCGGAGTGAACCCGTTTGATTCCTTCTGGCTGCTCGGATCGGCTCTGGCGATCGGCTGAAAATTGTTAATACCGCTGGCGGCCGCTTGCCCACGTTGGCTTTGTAATTCACGAAACGCCTGTTCTCCCTCGGCTGTATCCGGGACGCGAACCACGATGGAATTATCGTCGGAAAGGGCAATGACATCTCGACCCGAGGGAGGTCCGCCGGCCATGCCACCGCTGCCCGCTTGCCCAAAACCCCCTGGCGATTTACGCGCGGTGGAAGGCAGGTAGGGCAGATAGTCCGGCATCCAGGTGCGCATAGGCCGATCATCTCCCGGCCAGCCGACACCCTCGGGAAACGGAAGCTCCTGCCGTTCCCGAGAAGGAATGGCAGGAGCCACAAGGATCTGTTCCAGCATGGTTGAGGTCGAATCGCTCTGGGGTACGGAACTCGGGATACGGAACCCATAGAAGAACGCGCGGATGTCGGGCGTTCTGTCCGGTTGCATGGCGAGGAGCGCTTCGTCCACAATGCCCAGGTTCACCTCGCCTCTAACGGGTTTGCCATCCGCTCCGACCGCATGGATCTTGAAGGTCGCGTGTTCGCCGGGTTTGTATTGGGCCTTATCGGGCGTGACCGTCAGCGCGAAAATGCGGTCCTCGGCAGGAACGCCTACGGATGCTTCGGTTTCGGAGACCCTGCCATCCCACACCACGGTGGCGACAAACTGCGCGTTCGGAATATAGTCGTCATGGATCGGCACGGTGATGATGGCCGAGCGACCGGGCACGAAGATCGTACGATACCTCTGGATGCCGCCGATTGCCTGCTCCGTAAAGAGGACGTAACAATCCCGCTTCGGCGTCACGAGCAGCAGCCGCGCGGTATCGCCCACATGGTAATCGCCGTATTCCGGGCGCATTTCAAACCGGGAGTCCTCATCGTAGATATGGTTGTCGAAGTTGGGGCCGTAGACCAGCGTATGGAGGCTGGTCTGGATTTCGTGCCCCCAGGCATCCTTAGCCGTGTATTCCAGGCGATACTCGGCAGCGATCTCCGGATGCCAGTAGACCAGAGAATTGCCCTCCTGTGCGGCATCGGTCGTGGCGATCAGGACGCCGTCTCTCTCCTCACGGGGTGGAACGTATTTGACGAGGATCCGCTCTTTGCCGGTCTTGGGGTCCTTTACCCGCTGTTCGGGGACCTCCGGGATCTGTCGCCAGAGGGTGATCTGACCCTCCGCACCGAAGGGCCGGTCGTTGCCGTCGCGTGTGCGGACTTCGAGCTTCAGGGCATCGCCCAGAAGCAGGAAATGGCGGTCCGTATGCATCCAGGCATGGAACTGGAGCGCGTTGGCGCGTGCGGTTCCGGAACCGGTCACCTGGCGGCGCGTATCGTCGGTGACCGTGACCCCGATCGAAAAGTACTGATCGGCATCGGCGGCGGGATTGCTCTTAGAGCCTCGGGGCGTCCTGGGAGGATCGGTCGGAAACTCGATCTGCGCTTCGCCCTGCGCGTTGGTCGTTACATCACCCTCCCGATACGCGGTGTCGGGCGCGCCCCAGTAAGAGTAATCCCGTCTCCTGCCGAGGTTGCTGTAGGGATCGGGATTGAGATCATCCGTGGGCCTGTACCAGGCGAGCCGTGGAGGGAAAGGAGGCACATGTAGATAAGGAACGCGGAGGACCTTGTAGTGCACCATAGCGTTGGCGACAGGCACTCCGAAGAAGTAGCGGGCCGCCACCGTCACCTTCAGCTTCTCCCCGACGCGCACCTGCGCTTTCTCCGGAGTGACGGTTACCGTGAACTCCGGCTTCTTGTACTCCTCCACGCGGAATCGGGTGTCGCCATAATCGAAGGTATCCGGAGCCATGACTGCTTTCGGCGTCTCTGCGGATACCGTATAGTCCCCTAGCGCTGCATCGTTGGGCAGTGGAAAGGTGTCGTTGTAGGAGCCGAAGGCGCTGAGCGTGACCTCTTTTCGGAGGAGTTCGCCACGGGGGCCGCTGAGGAGGATGGCGATGGTTTTGTTAGCGGCAGGGTGGTAGCGGCCCGGCAGGCCCTGTGTCATTACAACACGATAGTGGACTTCCTGGTTGGGGCGATAGAGAGGGCGGTCGGTGGTGATGTAGGCGCGGAAGGCCCGCTCGCCGCTCGCTATCGGGACGCCTTCGTCGTTGGTATCGTAATTGGTCGGGTTTGTGAGGGCATAGCGATTGCCGCCGGCACAGGCAAAAACCTCGCAAACACGGCGCATCCAGCCATGGTTCTCCTCATGGAAGGGCGTCGGCAGCTTGGCATGAAATATCCCGGAGGCATCCGTGGTACCGGCGGTATAGACGGCATCCCGCGCCTCGCCGCCTTCATAAATGTGAACCGGCTCCCAGAGGGTGAGTTTGACTTCGGGCAGCGGTTTGCCGGTAAGCGCATCGGCGGTATAGACCAGGACGGAATCCTTGTCCACTTTCTGGACGAGGGTCATGTCGCTAACCAGTGCAAGGGTGGTCGAACGGATCTCGTCGTGGCCCTCGGGGTGGGCCTCGATGATGTACGCACCGAGGGTATCGAGCGGGGTCGTCACCATGTTCTCGGCGAAGTTGTGTTTGCCGTTGTTGCTGGTCGTCGCCGTCCACTCCACGACCTTCTCCTTATGGTAGGCCGCCACCACTTCCGGCACGGTGAAATAGTCGCGAATATTCTCGAACGGCGGATGGTAGGCTGGATCTTCCGGCTTCGCTGCCACATGGCCGAAGATGGTTTCCGGATGGATACGGTACGCGGTGAAATGGACCAGCGAGATATTGTGGGTCTTCAGGGTAAGGACCAGGGGTTTGCCGGGCTGCGTAGCGAGGGGAGTTTCCAGGCTCATCCCCGGCTGCAGCAGCACATCCATCCGTCTTCGGGCAATGACGGCCCAGCGGCTATTCGGATAGCGGGTAAGGAAGTCGGAATAGGCGTTTAGGGCACCCGGGAGATCTCCCTTCTGTTCTATCCAGTTGGCAATCGTAAAGGCGATTTGATCCGCTTCCGGGTCGTTGGGATAGCGTTTTAGTGTCTCTTCCAGGAGCTGGATCGGGTCTGTCACGATGTAGGGAATGGTGACCCAGGGTACGCGCACCCAGCGCCTGCCGACATAAGCAAACGGATTCCAAGTCATCTGCTGCCGGAGGTCCAGGATGAAGGCGGCCTCGGCCAGACGCGCCAGGACGGTCTGATGGCGGTTGCTGCCGGGTTGGGCGGAATCGAGCGCGATGATCTGCTGGTAGAGGTACATCGTCTGTTTTGGAGAGGGCCAGCGGGGATCGAAGGGCTCCGTCGGGTTGAGATCCCAGTCTACGCTTGCGCCATCGAAGCGACCGGAGTCTCGCATCGTTCGGCTGAGGTTCGCCAGATCGAAGTTGAGTTCGATCTCATCGGCAGTCAGGCTGCGGCGCTCCTCCGGAGCGAGGCGCGCACTCCGAAACCGATCCATCAATTGCTTTGCGCGGTAGAACGCCTCGAATTGCTTGGCGCTGTCTTCTGCCCGCAGATCCAGGCGTTTCGGCGTCTCCTTGCCCTCCGATTTCGGGACGTCGTTCCCCCGAACGATCTTTTTCCCAACCCGATAGCCGTTATGGGAAACCGTCGCATAGAGGCGGCCTCGCCAGATCTGCGCCCGCGCCTCCCAGAGGGTATTGCGGTAAGCTTTGACGTAGTCTTCCATCGCCGAGACCGCACTATCCCACTCCCTTTCGCGAAGCAGAACGATGGCAATGCGCAGCTCCAGTTCGGGCCGTTCGGGCAGCTTCGGATCGGCAGCCAGCGCCTTGCGATACGCCTCTTCCGCAAGCGAATAGGATTTTTCGTCCCAGTGCCTATTGCCCTGCTGCACCAGTTCTTTAGGGGTCTGGCGGGCCAGCACAGGCCGGACCAGCCAGCCGACAGCGCAGAGCGTGAGCAAGAGCAGCAAGAAAACGCGGATAAGGAGGCGCTTCTGAAGGTATGGCATGGTCGGCCCTCTCCAGTCTGTGAGGAAGGTTACGTCAGCGGACAACGTGTCATTTGTTAGGCGACGAAACCCCCGAAAAGGTTACGAAATGTGCTTGGTGAACCCGGTTCAAGGGGATTTTGGCCCACCTCGATGCACCCGGTCACAGGTTCGCTGTGAGTTTGTGTACACCTCCCTGAAATCGGTGAACTCTGGTAAAAGGGGTCCGTCGAAAGAACCATAACCGAACCGATACGAGAAATGAAGAGAGCACGGACACGAAAGTACCGGCGGAGATGAGTGAAGGAGAATACGACCATGAAAACCTACAACGCGAACGTACTGAAGATCGTTGGGATCGCCACCCTGCTGTTGAGCACCGCAGCCATCATTCCGGCAAACGCCGATGAGCGCCATGACGACCGCGGACAAGTGGACATCAAGATCAACAAGAATATCCAGGTAGACTTGAAATTCGGTGACCGGCGGGACGGACAAGACTGGAACCGAGACCGTGACGGAGGCCGGGACCAGAAGCGCAACAAAGACCAGGGGCGCGACCGCGATCCCGGCTATGAGAAAGACCGCGATCAGCATGGGGATTGGAATCGCGACCGCCGCTGAGGGCAATCTTGCGCTGACTACATTCTGGGCACAGTAGGCATATTCCGGCCACAGAGCCGGTTGACATAGAATGGCAAGTTACCTATAGCCAACAGCCGGAGAGAACGAGGTTCCCTCCGGCTGTTCGTCATGCTTACCATCCTGGCCGGCAACGACGGGGCTAGAGCAGTATTTGTTATCCACGGCCGGGAGGGAGCGCCTTGGAGAGTGTGTTCCCGGCAAAATTGGTGAGGGTCGTTCCATCAATAAGATATAACTGTTCCAGGTTTTCGGCTACATTTGCTCGCAGGATCGCCGCATCCAGCAGAAAGGCGGTGGAGATGGCGGCCACGAGCAGCGGAGTATCCAGCATGGCTGCTGTAATGCCCAGCAGCTTCAAAAGGGCGAGCGTGCTCTGGCCGGTCGTCGCGATCTTCGCCAGGGCGGCGGAGAACGCCACCGAATCGGCAGGCCGCAAGGATTGCAGCGCGGAGAGGGAGCCGGAAGCGGCGATATCGGGATTCATCAGCGCCGCCGTAAACAGCGTCTTGACGTTGGTGACCTGGGAAAGTTGCAATGCAGCGCCGACATCGTGTACCTGATTGAGGATATAGCCCTCCCTGGGAACCGTGCCATTGAGATCGTTGATGATATCGCGGGTCGCGCGATGGGAAGCAACGAAACCCAATAAGGCGTTGAGAACCGGGTAGATGCGTGGCGCCGGTCGGGAGGTGACCGACTTGAAAGGCGAGGATTGGATGGTGTAGGTGTCGCCCGAGAAAGTGAGCGTACTGCCGCCGACCGGGTTGCCTTTCGTGTCGGAGACCGTCAGCGTCAGGGCGGTGTCGCTCTGCCAGTCGAAGGTGATGCGCACGGCGCCACTGGTGTCGGTGATCAGCGAGGGTCTGCCGGAGGCATCGAAAATCAGTTGGGCGGATTGGTTGGGGTCGGTCTGCCAGACAGCAGCCTGGGTTACCGCGATGGGGTCGCCAAACGAATCTTTGACGCCCCAATAGACGGCGTTGAAATTCGTCCCACCGATATCGGAGACGTCCATCATGGTTCCGACCAGTTGGTTCCCGCTGGTCCCCACGGATTGCTGGTGGGCATAGACGAAGACGGCCTCATTCGGTTCCAGTCCTCCCGATTTTCCGCCGCCGGTCGTCTGTACGGCGCTGGACGTGCCGCCGCCGGATCCGCAACCGCCAAGCAGGGGGGCGCAGCTTAGATAGAGCAGCCCTCGGCCTGCTGCCGCCAGCGCCTCACGCCGGCTCGTTTGTCTCTCCTGCTCCACTTCGGGCTTTCCCTCCTCACTCTTGCCAGGATATTGTGTCATGGTTGCGTAGAATTCCTCCCTGAAACGCAATGATGGAGTGCTGCGTCAATCAAAAAGAAGAGAAGGGCAATACTTGAACACGTGGAAGGAGATCGCCGCCATGACCTCGCAAAACCAGCCTGCCGACCAGGAAGTGCAACACAATGGGCACTCTCCCGGTCCGACCATCGCGCTCAGCCCCGCACAGCAGAAGGCCTTCGAAGGTCTGATGCATTTCCTCCCTCTCGGCAATGTGTTTGTCTTCTCGGGAGGTATCGGCAAGGGCAAGACCACCGTGCTGCGCCACCTCCACGCGACGCTTGGCGGCGCGTATCTGACCCTCAAAGATTTCATTGACGCCCAGCGCGATCAGAACCCGCTCGCTATGGAGGAGACCTTCGAGCGCCTGCTGATGCAGACCCTGCAGGCCCACGATACCGTGATCCTCGACGATCTGGACTTGATCTACGGGGTTGTCTGCGACTGCGGATATACCGCCTACCCACGCAAAGGCTTTCTCGATGCACCCCTCACCATGCTGGCGGTCTACGCGGCGGAAGCGGGCAAAAAGCTGATTTTCGGCAACCACCGCAATCTGGCCCAACCCATTTCCGAGCGGGCTTATCGAACAGGTATCCACGACTTTGAGGCCGGGGACTACGCGTTTCTCTGCAGCCGCTATCTGGATGCAGAACTGGTGCAGCGCCTGGACTTCGCCAAGATCCATCGCTTTGCCCCCAACCTCAACGCGCACCAGCTTAAGAGTGTGTCCGCATGGTTTCAGTTCTACCGAAAAAGGAAAGTGGATACGGAGGCGTTTATTGACTATCTGCGCTCCCAGCAGATGGCGAGCAATGTGGAGCTGGGCGAAGTCCAGGCCGTGGACCTGCACACCCTCAAAGGGGTGGACGACGTGATCCGCAGTCTGGAGGCCAATATCATTCTGCCGCTGGAAAACGACGAACTGGCGATGGAATTGGGGATCAAACCGAAGCGGGGCGTGCTGCTGGCCGGGCCTCCCGGAACCGGCAAGACCACCATCGGACGCGCCCTGGCGCACCGGCTCAAGAGCAAGTTCTTCCTGATTGACGGCACCGTGATCTCCGGCACACGCGAGTTCTATGGGCGAGTGCATCAAATCTTCCAACTGGCGGAGCAGAACGCGCCCTCTGTGATCTTCATCGATGACAGCGATGTGATCTTTGAGAGCGGTTCGGAGGGCGGCCTGTATCGCTATCTGCTCACCATGCTCGACGGCCTGGAGAGCGAGAGCGCAGCCCGCGTCTGCGTGATGATGACGGCCATGAATGTCGGCAACCTGCCCCCGGCCCTCATGCGCTCCGGGCGTGTGGAGCTCTGGCTCGAAACCCGCCTGCCGGATCGGGAGGCGCGCGCCGCCATTCTCCGGGAACAGGCGCTCACCCTGCCCGCCTCCCTTTCCACGCCGGACATCGCACAACTGGCCGAGGCCACCGAAAACATGACCGGGGCGGACCTCAAGCGGCTCATCGAAGACGGCAAACTGCTCTACGCCTACGACCGCTCACAAGGGCTTCCCATGCGCCCCACGACCGAATACTTCCTGGCAGCGGTCGAGACGGTCCAGGCCAACAAGGAGCGGTATGCCGAGGCCGAGGCGCTGGCCCGGCAGCAGCGCCCGCAGCGCCCGCCCTGGTTCGACGTCATGAGCAGTATGGCCATGATGGGGATGAGTTACGAGGAGTAGTGAATCAGGGCAACCCCAGAGGGTTGCCCTGAAATCGAGATGTTGCGCCTATTGGAATGCGATCGGGTTGAGACAATGCGTCCCTCTTAGTGGTTGGGTTTCGGGGCATTATCGGTCAGATAGGCTTTGAGTTTCTGAAGGTCGGCGTCGGACCAGCGCGGGGCGGTCTTGTGGATCAGGTTTATAAAAGCCTGGATCTCTTCCGGGGACGCCGGATAGCCGATATTCTGCGCCTTCGGCATCGCATTGGAATCCGCCAGTTTCTTGCCCTTCTCATCCAGGAATGCGTAGAAGGGGAGGCCGGATTGCTCACCGCCCAGCTCCTTCATGTACTCCACGCCGCCGGGGTTCTCCAACTTCTGCTTCTTGTCCGCGTTCTCCTTGACGTCGAGAGTGACCTGAATATAGTTGTCCTCGAACAGCTTCTTGAATTCGGGTCGCTGCATAACGGCATCCAGCCGTTTGCACCAACCTCACCAGGACGCGTGAAACATCACCAGAACCGTCTTATAGGGCTTTTTCTCTTTCTGCAAGGCGCTCTGAAGGAGCGTCTTGGAGGGGGCGGGGGCGCTCTCCTGGGGGCAGACCGGAGCGGCCAGGGTGACGCTCAAGCAGCAAATGGCAGCGAAACTCGCAAACCTTCTGTTCATCGTTCCTTCCTCCTTGTGCAGACACCCTCCGGGGGTGTCTGCGGCCTGGACACATGCCGGCAGCGTGCTGATGACCGCATCCATTACCACGAGAATAGGACTATCCACGCCGCTGTAATCACATTTCGGCGAGAGGGGAGGGATTTCCTCTTCCCCACCGCCAGGGGCCAATGAAAATGGACGCAGGATTCAGCCCGGCATCCGGTGAACCTGACAGGGAATCGCATCGCCCATTCTCGCAAGGAGAGAACCAGACACGATGACATCCCGCGCCCCGCTCGCCATAGCCGGCATGGTCTCCGGCCAGGGACGTGGCACGAACCTCGGCGCTCTGCTGGAAGCCTGCGCTTCCGGACAGATCGCGGGACGGTTCGCCGTGGTGATCGGAACGCGGGCCGACGCTCCCGCCCTGGAACGGGCGAGAGCGGTAGGCGTTGCGGTCTCCGTGATCTCACCACGCAAGTATGAGGGCGATGAGGAGGGCTATGCCGAGGCGCTGCTCCGTGTGCTGAAGCGCCATGAGGTCGGATTGATCTGCCTCGCGGGCTATATGCGCCGCCTGCCGCCTGCCATCGTCTCCTCCTACGCCGGGCGTATCATGAACGTGCACCCCGCGCTTCTGCCACTGTTCGGAGGGCGCGGCATGTATGGCGAACACGTCCAGCAAGCCGTGCTCGAAAGCGGGATGAAAGTCTCGGGCGCCACAGTACACTTTGTGGACGAAGAGTACGATACCGGCCCCATCATCGTACAGTATGCGGCGCCCGTGCTGGAAGACGACACCCCAGCCACCCTGGGCGCGCGGATCTTGCGGGAAGAGCACCGGGCCTACGTCCGCGCCGTCCAACTGTTCGCCGACCACCGGCTGCGGGTGGAGGGCAGGCGCGTGGTGGTCCTCCCGGAAGCTATGGAGGCAGAGACTTCTGCATAGAAGCGCGGACGGGATGTATTTCGCCCGCTTGAGCGCTCTTTATTAGAAAGGAAGGTTTCTCATGCGCAACCCGAAAGTCATCACGGTTGGCTCCCTGGCCCTGGCGCTGCTGCTGGGCGTGGGCGCGATGGTCGTGCATGCGCGTGAAAACGATGCGCCTCAAAATGGCGTCATCGGCATGGTGGACATGGATCGCGTCTATAACGCATCGGACGCGCCGATGCAGATGGCGAAACAGGCTGCACTCATCGAGGCGGAGGCGCAGAAGCGGTTGGATAGTATCGCGGCCGTGCCGCAGTTGAACGCCATGGAGCTGCAGGAGTACGGCAACCTGCTGGGAAAAGCGCAGCCGACGCCGGATGAGCAGAACCGTATCAAGGAGCTCAAAGCGCTTTCAGATCGCCGCAACGACGAATTTCGCATGCTACAGATGAAGCCCAACCTGACGCCCGATGAGTCGAAGCGGCTCAAAGAGTTGCAGCAGCAGAGCCGGCTGCTGGAACGGGTTATGCCAGGGCTCCAGGCCGATCTGCGGGCGGATGTCCTGGATCGGGAAGAATCGGTGAAGCGGGGCCTGATTGCGCAATTGCGGGGCGAGGTGGCGAAGGTCGCACAGGAGAAGAAACTGGGGCATGTCTTCGACACCACGGCGCTGGTCTACTCCACCAATGATATTACTCAGGCCGTGATCCAGCGCGTATCCAAGCACAAATAAGCAACGATTCGCCCTCCACTGCGTATAAAGAAGGGGAGGATGCAAATACGTCTGCCTGCCAGACCCGAATTCGCTTCCCCCTTTGCGGCGGCGAAAAGGTGGATCTTTATGCCAACATCTGCAAAAAGATGGGAGCAAAGCCTGCACAACCAGGCAACGGCAATATTGAGTGCCTGGCAAGCGGAGGCGCGGACGCAGTGGCCGCAGCATCGCTCTCTGATCGCCCAGAAGGGGGCGGCCTACGTTTGCGCCGACGCGACGCTGGCCGTGCTGGATGCCGTATGCCAGGCGGAGGAGACCTCGGAGCAACCGCTCCCATCCCAACGGACGCCGGTAGGAGCAGAAACCCATGGCCTGACGCTCTTATCCGAAGATCTGCGGCTGAAAGCCTGCGTATCGGCGTGGAACGCGCTGCCGCTCTCCTGGGAAGATCTCAAAAATCTGTGTCGCTTGCTGGAGGACCAGGTTGGTGTCTCCCTCCAGCGCGCAGGGGCCGATGCCGCATTGCGCTGGCGCGTTACCGCGGCCCTCAACCGGCTGGTCTCCGCAATCGCGGATCGGCGGGTGCCGCAACTGGAACGGGAATTGGCGACCGACCGCGAACAGGCGCTGATCACCCAGCACCTCGCCGGCAGGTTTCTCGCCAACGCCTCCCATGAACTGCGTACCCCCCTGACGGCGATTCTGGGCTTCGCCGAACTGCTGCTGGAAGAGACCTACGGAGAGCTGAACTCGGAGCAGTGCACCGCTATCGGGCACATCAATGATTCCGCGCAAAACCTGCTGGAGATCGTGAACAATCTGCTGGATCTGCTGCACTATCGGGCCGGTAAGCTCAAGATGGACTATCGTTCGGTCGAGGTTAAGCCCGTTCTCCAGAACCTCTACGATCTGCTCTCCTCCCTCGCGGAGCGCAAAAAGGTGCGCTTCTCGCTCACCATCTCCAATGAACTCGGGCGCATCGATATGGACGAGAACATCGTGCGCCATATCGTCTACCACCTGCTCTCCAGCGCGCTGCGGTCTACGCCGGAAGGGGGAGAGGTGATGCTAATCGCCCACCGTGAGCCGGAGCGGTTGAGTATTCAGACGCACGACACCGCACTGCATCTGCCCCCGGAAGCGCTGGCGAACATGACCAATCCCTTTCCACTGCTGGAGAACTCCCCGGCGCGCGGGTATGAGGGTTGGGAGGTGGGATTGCCGCTGGTGCGCCGCTATGTGGATCTACACGGCGGCACGCTGGAGACGGAGAGCCTGCCGGAGCAGGGAACGATCTTTCGCATCTTTCTGCCCACCCGTCGTCCCCCCGACTAGCTACTCCAGGCCGGCTTCGGCCAGTTCGATGGCGCTGACGAGCGCGCGGGCCTTGTTGACGCACTCCTGATACTCGTTCGCGGGCACGGAATCGGCGACCAGGCCGCCGCCCGCCTGCAGGTAGGCGGTGTGGCCGTCCACCATCATGGTACGCAGGGTGATGGCCATATCCATATCGCCGGAGTAGGAGAGATAACCGGCGCAGCCCGCATAAAAGCCGCGCCGGGTCGGCTCCTGCTCGTCGATGATCTCCATCGCCCGCACCTTGGGCGCGCCGGAGACGGTGCCGTGGGGGAAGGTCGCCCGCAGCACATCGAAGATGTCCTTATCGGGTCGCAGGCGGCCCGTGACGTCCGAGACGATGTGCATGACGTGCGAGTAGCGCTCGACGACCATCAGCTCCCGCACCTTCACGCTCCCGTATTCGCAGACGCGCCCCACATCGTTGCGGGCCAGATCCACCAGCATGATATGCTCCGCCCGCTCCTTCTCGTCCGCCAGCAGTTCGACTTCCAAATGCTTATCCTCTTCGGGCGTGCCGCCGCGCGGGCGGGTCCCGGCGATGGGGCGGGAACGTACCATGCCGCCCTCCACCGTGACCAGGATCTCCGGCGAGCCGCCGATGATCTTGCGTTCGCCCAGGTTCAGATAGAACATGTAGGGCGAGGGGTTGACGGAGCGTAACGCCCGATACAGATCGAAGGGGGGCGCGGTAAATTCCACTTTGAACCGCTGCGCCAGCACGACCTGAAACGCATCCCCCGCCAGAATGTACTGCCGACAGCGCTCCACTGCCGCCTCATACTCCTCCCGCGGAAACAACGCCTGAACCTTCACTGGAACGGACGCTCTCTCTTCGCTTCCTCTCCTCTCCCGCTCCACCTCTACGGGGGCGCGTAAGCGGGCTACCAACTCCGCGATCCGCGCGAGCGCGGCATCGAAGGCAGCGTTCGGATCGCCATCGCCTACATAGGCGTTGGCGACCACCTTGACATTGCGCCGGACATGGTCGAAAATGACCAGCGTATCGGTAAAGAGGAAGCAGGCGTCATCCACGTTCAGTTCGTCGGGATTGTTGTCGGGGAGCTTCTCGAAGAAGCGGACCACATCGTAGCCGAAAAAGCCGACCGCCCCCCCGCAGAAGCGGGGCAGGTTGGGGTT
>DATGIG010000558.1:0-30542 GCA_035295825.1 Chthonomonadaceae bacterium
CCTCCCTACTCAGGGCCTCCCCCCGCCGCAGGTTCAGGCCAAACGGGTGCCGGTACAGGCCAAACGGGTGCCGGTACAGGCCAAAAAGAAGCCATACCGATGCCCCCCAACTCGTTTCCGGGTGCGCCTCCGGGAGCAGGAGCCAATTCGCCGCGCTGACCTGATTTCGGGCGGTTCATGACGCAAAGATCGTTAACCGCCCGGAGTAAACAGAGGGAAAGGGGGGATAGTAGAATATGGAATCGAGCATACAAGAGCCACATCCGCCTCTGCTGCCTTCCGATGCGGATGTGTGTTTTTATCGGGAGAATGGGTATTGGTTGGCTCCCCGCATTCTGTCCGGCGAAGAGTTGGAAACACTCCGCGACCACTATACCCGTGTTGTGGACGGCGTCTATGAGACAGGACGTACTCCCTGGTCGCGGCATCCCCCGCTGGGAGAGCCGGTGAATCGGATCGTTAAGATAGATAACACCTACTGGACCGACGCCACCCTGGCCTGGCTGGCTTGCCATCCGCTCCTGGGCGCGATGGCGGCGCGTCTGGCGGGCGCCTCCGCGATCCGACTCTGGCATGACCAACTGCTCTTCAAGCCGCCGGACAGTGGGGAAGCCGGGAATGTAGGCTGGCATCAGGACTACCACTATTGGCAGTGCACCGATCCGCCCAATCTGCTGACAGCCTGGGTTGCCCTGGATGATGTGGATGAAGAGAACGGCTGCATGCAGATGGCGCCAGGCAGTCATCGGTGGGGATTGCTCTCAGAAGGCGATTTCCTCAACAAGGACCTGTACGGCTTGCGACAACGGATCGAAGCGGTACATGGCCAGCCCTTCGAGACCGTATTCTGTAAACTGCCTGCGGGAGCCGTGAGTTTCCATCACTGCCTGACCGTGCACGGCAGTGGACCGAACCGAAGCCAAAGACCGAGGCGCTCACTGGTAGTTCATTTGATGCCGGAGGGGACGAAGTATCGCGCAAACACACCCTCTGAAGGGCATATGAACGTGCGTCTGTTCCATGGGCAGGAGGGCGATTGCTTCGCTGGTCCCTACTTCCCTGTGTTGTTTCGAGAAGGCGTCATGGAGAATCCCTGGCAGGTGGTGACCCTGCCGTAAGCCGTGGTTCTCTCCCTCTCTTCAAAAATGCCGTATGCCGCTGCCCTCTCGCAACGGCATATGGCTTGATACGGGTATGATAAGAAGAGGGGCGCGGTAGTCGAGACGCCGGTGGGATAGGGGTCGGAAAACGCGCGCTGGAGGAGGTAGGAGCATGATTACCCTGAGACCAACGCCGTTGATTCGCCTGAGCAATCTCTTTTCGCAGGGGGATGTGTATGCCAAATGTGAGTTTCTGGCCCCTTCGGGCTGTTTCAAGATACGCGGCGCGAACCATCTGCTGGAACGTCTGAGCCGAGAGGGGCAGACCCGTCACCTGGTGGTTCCGTCCATGGGAAATACCGCACTGGGGGCGGCGACGGGCGCGCTGGCGTTCGGCTTCGGCATGACCGGCGTCGTGCCCGAAACCATCTCGCGGTATAAGGACGAGAGGCTGCGGGCGCTGGGGGTCGAACTGATCAAACTTGCCGGTGGAGGCAGCGAACTGCTCGTCCGTGCCACCGACATCGCCAGGGAGCGCGGGGGCTATTTTGTCCATCCGCATCTCGACCCGCTCTGGACGGATGGCTATCAGGGCATCGCCGCCGAGATCCTGCAAATTCTCCCTGGCTGTCGCTCGCTGGTGTTTCCTCTGGGCGGCGGTGGGCTGCTCATGGGCCTTCTCGCTCACCTGCGCAGCCATCCGGCTTCCATCCGGCTATATGGCTGTGAGCCCTACAACTATCCGAAGTACGCTCGCTTCGACCACGCCCGCTCTACCTCCATCGCCGACGGCTTGCTGCTGGAGAAGCCGCACCCTTCGGTGCAGCAGGCCATCGCCGACGCGCAGATCCAGGTCGGTATGGTCTCGGAGGAGGACATCCGCACGGCGCTGAAGGACCTCTTCGAGACGCAGGCGCTGGTGGTCGAGCCGTCGAGCGCGATCACGCTGGCCTACGTTCAAAACCACCTTCAGGAGCTGGAGGCGCCGGTCTGCGTTATCCTAACGGGCGAAAATATCACCCGCGACGACCATCGCCGCTTGATCTCCGAGGCATAAGAGATCCACTTTTTGACCGGGGATTGAAAATCCCCGTCTAAAGGGCCTGCGGCCAACCGTCCTTCGGACGGAAAAGCCGTCAACGTTGGAATGCGTCCGCGAGACGAGTGAATTAGTCCCGCATTTTCTGTAACCAACGCCCCGGCAGTTCAGTAGTGGAAACTGTGATGAAGATGACGCGTGGGGTGCTAATCTCTCTGTTTTTATGGTTGATTGCCGTCAGGGCGCCGGCGGTATCGGTGGCGTCGCCTGCCGGTAACGCCATCCCCTGCCTGGTTCGACCGTACTCCATGACCCAGCCGGATCAGCCCCCGGATGGGATCGAAGCGCTCCTGCGGGGAACCGCTGGCGTCTCCTCCAGTCAGCGCGGTATGGGCGGGCTCCTGTACGCGCCGCTCGCTCCTTCATGGCGCTTCCCCACTCCGTCCACACCGACCTGGTTTCGACTGATCTTTGTTTACTCCTCCTGCTCCGGCAGGAGAACCGCGCCCTCCTCGCCTCGTGCCCCTCCTGTTGTGAACTAACCTCGCGACCGCTTGCTACGCGCCTCCGGAATGGGGGCAGGGTAGGGTGTGTCTGAATTCCCACAGAAACAGCACAATAGGAGGTTCTCATGACGACGCAGCAACGACGAGGATGGTTGCTCACGATCCTCGTAATGGCGGCGACGGCACTGTTCGTTGTCGTCTCTCCCCATATTCGGACTTACTTTGGATTGGACATTCAGGGCGGCGTTCGGGCGGTGCTCCGCGCCAAAACGGAAGCGTACAAGGGTGGAAAGTGGACGGAGGAGAATCTGGAAGGGGTGCGCCGCATCCTGGAGAATCGTATCAACGCCGACGGCGTGACCGAACCACAGATCCTCACGAAACCGCCGGATCAGGTTGTTCTGGAACTCCCCGGCATCAAGGAGGAGAAGGAACTTCTGGAGCGCCTGCGGTCCACGGCCAGCCTGCAGTTCTATCTCCTGCCCCAGTTAGGCAATGCGGAGGGGACGCAACCCGCTGCCTGGCGTATTCGAGAAGATCCGCAAGCCGGCAAAGTGATGCTTGAGGATGTGCAGACAGGCAAACCGCTGACACCCCAACAACTGGATGAGGCGGTGTTCTCACAGGAGCCGGTAATCACCGGCGCGCAGTTGCTGCCGAACAGCCGGGCCATCATCGATCCGACCACCAACAGCCCGATCATTGCGTTCGAGTTCAATGAGGAGGGATCCGCACGCTTCGAGGAGGTCACCCGCGTTCACAAAGGCAAACGCCTGGCGATCTTTCTCGACAGGCAGTTGCTGGCGGCTCCGGCCATCAAGAACGTCATCTCCGACAAAGGGATCATCGAGGGCAAATTCACCATGGAGAGCGCCAAGGCGCTCTCCGACCAACTGAACGCGGGTGCGCTGCCCGTGCCGATGGCGCTGGAAGAGGTGCGTAAGGTTGAGGCGACGCTGGGGCGCGAGGCGGTCCATGCCATGCAGATCGCGGGCGCGGTGGGGTTGGGGCTTGTACTGGCGTTTATGCTGTTCAAGTACCGCCTGCCGGGCTTGATCGCCAACCTCGCCCTGCTGCTCTATGCCCTCTTCTCGCTGGCCGTATTCAAGCTATGGCCGATCACCCTCACCCTGCCGGGCATTGCGGGCTTTATCCTCTCGGTGGGCATGGCGGTGGATGCCAATATCCTCATCTTTGAGCGCCTCAAGGAGGAGCTGCAGCGCGGCAGGCCGTTGAAGTTCGCCCTGGAAACCGGGTTTCAGCGCGCCTTCACGGCGATTCTCGACTCCAATGTCTGTACGCTCCTGACCTGTATGGTCCTTTATCACTTTGGTACCGGTCCGATTCGCGGCTTTGCCCTGACGCTTGGATTGGGCGTCGCGATCAGCATGTTCACCGCGATTACCGTCACGCGCACCCTCCTCTTCACCCTCATCGGATGGCGCTTTGCACAGGATCCGTCTCTTTATGGCCTCCATGCCAGGCCGCATCCCACCCTGAATGCGATGGGGCGCAAAAAGCTCTGGCTCGGCCTCTCCATGGCGCTGATCGTGCCGGGAATGGTGGCCTGGATGTTCGGCGGGATCAAGCCCGGCGTCGATTTCCAGGGGGGAACCGAACTGCAGGTGTCGTTTGCAAGCCGGCATTCGGCAGGCACGATCCAGCAGGCGCTGGCAGGTCTCGACCCACCGTATCGGGATAGCCGTGTGGTTGTCTCCGACCGGGTCGCCTTTGTGACCACAAAGGCGCTGGATGAGGCGCAACGTGAGAGTGTCGTGTCCGCATTGGCAAAGCAAGTCGGCCCGCTGGAGGCCGGAAAGAGCGTGGGCTACTCCAACGTCAGCGGCACGATCAGCAAGCAATTGGCCCGAGACGCCCTCCTCTCCGTTCTGCTCGCTTCGCTGCTGATTGTCGCCTATCTCACCTGTCGCTTCGCCATCGGCGGCTTTCGGGAGGGGGTGAAGTACGGGCTGTGCGCGGTCGCAGCGCTGGTACACGATGTGCTGGTAGTATGGGGCGCGTTTGCTATCCTGGGGTTGTTGTTCTGCTGGCAGGTAGACAATCTCTTTGTCACGGCCATGCTGACCATCATCGGCTTCTCGGTACACGACACTATCATCGTATTCGACAGGATCCGGGAGAACTTACCGAATCGCGGCAAGCGCGAAACGTTTGCCGAACTGGCCGGGCGCAGCATAGACCAGACCCTGACGCGCTCCATCAACACTTCGCTGACGGTCGTCATGACGCTGCTGGCGCTCTTTATCCTTGGCGGCAGCGTGATCCACCAGTTCACCGGAGCACTGTTGATCGGAATCGTCAGCGGGACCTACTCCTCGATCTTCAACGCCTGCGTGCTGCTGGTGCTCTGGAAACAGCGGGGTAAGGAGGGGATTCCGAAGTGATTATGTGTTGATCCCGTGAGAGGGCCAATTCTCAGCCGTTCGCGTTTTCCGGTTGGCCCTCTCTTATTCGCCAGTCACATGCAATGTGGCGCTGATCCGCTGCGTCTACCGGACGGCTCCGCCAAGTCCGCAATGAAGCAATCGTGGTATAATGGGGTAAAGATCCCGCAGCCTCGCGGGGGTTCGTCATGCGCTCCAGGGGAGACCCATGGATCCTCGTTGTCGTGTGGAACTGTTTGGAGAACTACGACTGGTTCAGGCGGACCAGACCATCACGCGCTTTCGTACTCAAAAGGTCGCCGCTGTGCTAGCCTATCTCGCGCTGTATATCCGGCAGGGGCATACGCGCGAGGAGATCGTAGATCGCTTCTGGCCCGAGATGGACCTGGATGCAGGCCGCAATAACCTCAGCACGCTGCTGGTCTCCCTGCGTCGCCAATTGGAGCCGATGGGCGTGCCGCAAGGCAGCGTCCTGATGGCGGACCGCCGTAATGTGCGGCTCAATGCCGATGTGGTGACGACCGACGTCGCGGAGTTCGACGCGCTGTTGAAGGCCGTCGGCAAGATGGCTTCAACGGAGGAGCAGCGGAGTGCGCTGGAACGGGCAGTCGCATTGTACCGTGGGGACCTGCTGCCCGGCATCTATGACGAATGGGCGACGCAGGAGCAGGACCGCTGCAGGGCGCGGTATGTAGACGCGTTGGTGGCGTGGGGCCGGTGTTTACAGGCGGCTGGGGAGTACGATACGGCGCTCTCCCTACTGCAGCGCGCGATAACCGCCGACCCTTATCGGGAAGAGGTCTATGCAAGCCGGATGCGCCTGCAGGCCGGCCTGGGCAGCCCGGCGAGCGCGCTGGAGACCTACCGTCAGCTCGAGGGGTTCCTCAAGGAGAACCTCGGCGTCGCTCCCGGCGGGAAGGCCCGCGCCCTGGCGGAACTGCTGCACAAGGACCCCAAGGCGCTCCTTATGACGGCCGGCTCCCACGCGGTCGTGACACAGAGGACGAATCCGCCGGAGCGAGTCCCGCCCCGAAGCGCACCCCGACCGGATCCTATCCCGCCCTCTGCCCAGCCCCCATCGACGCTTCCCCTGCAGATGACCCGGTTCTTCGAACGCGAGCAGGAATTGGCCCAATTGGAAGCCTTTCTGACCGATGGCATTACGCGGCTGCTCACCCTGACCGGGCCGGGAGGTACGGGCAAGACCCGCCTCGCCATCGAGGTCGCACGCCGCGTCGCGCCGGCTTTTGCCGGGCGGGTCTGGTTTGTGTCGCTGGCCGACTTGATCGAACCCGCGCTGATCCCCTTTGCTCTGGCAAGTGCATTCGGCCTGCCCGCCGCAGACCGGAGCGATCCGCTGGAAGCCGCCGTAGCCGCACTGAGCGCCGCTCCCTGCCTGCTGATCCTGGATAATTTTGAACACCTGCTGCGCGCCGGTGGGAGCGCCTCCAAGGGAGATCATCCCATTTCAAGTGGCGCGGTAGCGCTGGTACGCCTGCTGCTGGGGCGCGTGCCGGGGCTGGTCTGTCTGGTCACCTCACGGGAGCCGCTGCATCTGGACGGTGAACAGGCGTTCGCCCTGATGCCCCTGTCGCTGCCGTCACAGGATATGGAAATCGAGAGCCTGATGGGCTGCGGCAGCGTCGCGCTCTTTGCGGATCGCGCCCGCCTGGTGCGTCCGGATTTCGCCCTCACGACGAACAATCGCGAGGCTATCGGCGCGCTCTGCCGACGGCTGGAGGGGATGCCCCTCTCCATCGAGATGGCGGCGGCCTGGATGAATACCCATCCCCCGGCGCGGATCCTGCAGCGGCTGGAGCAGCAGCTCGATCTGCTGGTCAGCCGCCGCCGCGATCTCCCTCCCCGCCAGCAGAGCCTGCGGGCTACCATCGAGTGGTCATACGAACTCCTTTCGGAACCGGAGTGTACCCTGTTGGCCCGGCTGTCGGTCTTTGCGGGCGGATGGACCGAGGAGGCCGCCGTCGCGGTATGTAGCGACATGCGCGAGGAGGACGGTGACAGGGCGGATTCCGAGGCGCCTTTTCTTTCGGAGACGGCCGTGCGGGATGCCCTGAGAGGCCTGGTGGAGAAGTCGCTGGTACGTTATGAGGCGCAGGAGGCGGCAGAGCGGTATCGGATGTTGGAGACCATCCGGGAGTATGCGCGCGAGAGACTGGCGAAAGCCGGGGAGGCAGAGAGGTTACGTGGTAGGCATCAAGCGTACTTTCTTGGTTTTGCTGAGCACGCCGAACCCTTGCTGAGAGGAGCGGAGCAAGCAGCCTGGCTGGACCGGCTGGAGAGCGAAACCGATAATCTTCGGGCGGCGATGAGTGGGGATTGGACCGAGGCGGAGGGAGTAGAACGCAGCTTGCGGCTGGCAGGCGCCTTGCTGCAGTTCTGGCATATCCGTGGGTACTATACCGAAGGACGCGCGCATCTGAGGAAGGCCCTGGAGCGGAAGGAGGCGCAGGGCGTGACTGCAGCGCGCGCAAAGGCGCTGACCGGGGCAGGTATACTGGCGTATGAACAGGGCGAATATGCAGCGGCCAGGGCGTTGTATGAGGAGAGCCTGGGGCTCCATACCGCGTTGGGAAACAGGATGGGAGTCGCGCGCGCTTTCGGCAACCTGGGTGTTCTGGCGACAGAACGGGGTGATTATGGGGAGGCGCGGGACCGGTATGAGGAGTGCCTGCAAATATTTCAGGAATTGGGAGCGAAAGGACCGGTCGCGATTGTGTTCTACAACCTGGGAAATGTGGCGATCCATCAATCGGATTATACGACTGCCAGAGCGCGCTATGAGCAGAGCCTGGCAATTCGCAGGGAGTTGGGAGACAGCCAGGGCGTAGCCTGGTGTCTCCATAGCATGGGCTGTGTGGCGGGCGATCAGGGCCGCTATCGGGAGGAGCAGGCGCTGTTAGAGGAGGGGCTTTCGCTCTTCCGAAAGCTGGGAGACAGACAGGGAATCGCCAACTTGCTTCAGACCCTGGGAGGGGCGGCGGGCAATCAGGGCGACCGTTCGAGGGCGCTGGCGCTCTTAGAGGAGAGCTTGACCCACTACACGGAGCTGGGCGACAGACAGGGGAGCGCGCAAACGCGGAATAGCCTGAGCCGTCTGGCAATCCTTCAGGGGGACTATTCGAAGGCGCAGGCACTGGCTGAGGAGACCCTTGCCACCTTCAGGGAGCTGGGAAGCGGAAGGGGGATGGCAATATCGCTGCGCAATCTGGGACAGGTGGCTTTTGAGCAGGGCGACTATGCGGCGGGGCGAGCGCATTACAGGGAGGCGCTGGTAATCTATGGAGAGATGGCAAATCGCTATGGAGGTCTCCAGAGCCTAGAGGGGTTGGCGACAGGGTTCGCTGCATCGGCGGAGTTGCAGAAGGGGGTGCGCCTCTGGGGAGCTGCCGAGCGTATGCGCGAAACCCTGGGTACCCCTCTGACCCCCAATGCGCGGGAAACGTACGACCGGCAAGTCGCACAGGCGCGCATGGCGTTGGGAGAGGCTGCCTTTGCTTCCGCATGGGAGGCGGGCCGCGCGATGACGTGGGAGCAGGCGGTCGTCTACGCGCTGGAAGAGACGTCTGCCGCATTATAACATCGAAGGCGGCGCGCCGTGAGGAGAGAGATGCTGACAGAAGAGCAGAAGGAGTGGTATGCAGAGCAGGGCTTTCTCGTTCTGGAAGAGGTATTTCCGGAGGCGGAGATGGCAGAGGCGCGCGCTGTGGTGGAGGAGTTTGTCGAGCGATCACGCGCGGTGGTCGAGAGCGACGCCGTCTATGACCTGGAACCGGGCCACTCCGCGGAACACCCGCGTGTGCGCCGCCTCAAGGACCCGTGCGGCCAGCATCCGGTCTTTCGCCGCCTGGGCCTGGGAGACACCGTGCTGGACATCGTCGCGGACCTCCTTGGACCGAATTTTCGCTACCAGAGCAGTAAGCTCAACATGAAGTCGGCCCAGTTCGGTTCGCCCATCGCATGGCATCAGGATTTCGCCTTCTACCCGCATACCAATGATGACCTGCTGGCGATCGGTATCGCCCTGGACGACTGCACGCTCGAAAACGGCTGCATGCAGATGATCCCCCGATCACATCGCGGCCCGCTCTATAGCCACCACCAGAACGGTCTCTTTGTCGGCGCGATAGATCTGGAAGAAGCAGGCGTCGAAAAGGCTTCGGCGGTTTCAGTCCCGGTGCGTGCGGGAGGCATTACGGTGCATCACTGTCGCATGCTGCACGCCTCTGCGCCCAATACCTCACAGCGACCTCGGCGCGTCTGCTTCCTCGAATTTACCGCCGCCGATGCCTGGCCTCTTCTGGGCGTGCCTGACCTGCAGACTTTCCACGCGAGGACCGTGCGTGGGAAGCCAGTAAGCCGATATCGCATGAGCACAATGGAAGTCTCCATTCCCCTGCCCAAGCCGGAGCGGCAGTCCACCATCTACGAGATCCAGACGGCGTTTCGCAGCAGAGTTTGAAGGGTGATATCTCGATGAACGCGCTCTGTCGAATCGAACTGCTGGGCGGCCTCCGCATCCGACGACGCGGCCAGACCCTCAGCCGCTTTCCCACCTACAAGACCGGCGCCCTGCTGGCCTACCTGGCCTACTATCGCCACAGCGCCCACCCCCGCGAAGTGCTCATTGAACTCCTATGGCCCGATGTCGCGCCGGAGGCAGGCAGGCAGAGCCTGAGCCAGGCGCTCTCCTCCCTGCGGCATCAATTGGAACCGCCGGGAGTGCCTGCCGGCGGTATCCTGGCAGCGGACCGGGCAACGGTGCAGATCTGTACCGATGCCGTCACTACGGATGTGGCGGAGTGGGAAGCCGCATGGCAGGCAGCAAAAGCACCGGATGCTGCTCTGGAGACGCTGCTGGAGACCGCGCGAAGGTATACCGGCCCGCTCCTGCCCGGTTTTTACGAGAACTGGACTTTGCAGGAGCGCGAGCGCTGGAATGAGGCGTACCTGCACCTGATGGATCGTGTGGTGGCGGGACTGGAGCAGGCAGGCGAGGGCAAGCGGGCGCTGGAATATGCCCGCCTGGCGTTAGGAATCGATCCGTTACGCGAAGAGACCCAGGTGGCATTGATCCGGTTATACATGGGGGCGGGAGAGCCGGCAGCAGCATTGCGCCAGTTTTATCGCTATGAGCGCCTGCTGGAAAAGGAGCTTGGCCTAACGCCCTCCCCGGAAATGCGTGCTCTCGTGCAGAAGCTGGCGTTTCAGCCACGACGCGCCCGCTCGGCGGTATCGGAAGTTGCCCGGACGCCTTCTCACGCAAAGGTTGTTGCTGCCTTGCCAGGGACCCAGGCGCCAGGATTGGAGGAAACGCAGGAGGCACGACCGGTTCCGGACATGGGGACGGGCCTCATGGGCGATTTGCCGCGACCCATTACGCGCTTTTTTGGACGCGAAGCGGAAATCGCGCGCCTGGTGGAACTGGTTTCTAAATCACGCCTGGTTACCCTGACAGGTCTGGGCGGAATTGGAAAGACGCGGCTGGCGCTCGAAGGCGCGCGCGTGTTGCATGACGCATTCGCGGGCAGAATCTGGTTTGTGCCATTGGCCGAAATCAGGGATCCGGGGCTGATTCTCCCTGAGATCGTCACGGCGCTCGGCCTGCCGACAGGGTCGGGAGAGGATCTGTTGGCACAGGCGGTCGAGGCGCTTTCCCGGCAGCCCTCCTTGCTGATACTGGACAATTTCGAGCAGTTGCTGCCGGTAAGCGAAGACGAGCAGGCGGCGTTTCAACAGGGCCGTTCTCATGGGGCGGAGATCGTGCAGCGTTTGCTGGAAAAGACCCCAGGCCTGACCTGCCTGGTGACTTCACGGCGGATGTTGGGGCTAATTGGGGAACGGGAACTTCTCGTGATGCCGTTGCCGACGCCGTACGATACGCACACGCTCGAAGAGGTTGCGGAATCGGAAAGCGTGGCGCTGTTTGTAGATCGTGCGACTGCGGTCCGACCTGACTTCCAGGTTACAAAAGGCAACTTTAAGGCGATCTCCCGCCTCAGCGAGCGGCTGGAAGGGATCCCGTTAGCGCTGGAACTCGCGGCGGCGCGTGCTCAGGTGCTGACACCGGCGCAGATGCTGGCGCAGATCGAGAAGCGGTTCGACTTTCTGGTCAGCCGGAAGCGAGATCTGGCCTATCGCCATCGCGCCTTGCGGACCACGCTCGATTGGAGTTACCACCTGCTGTCGCCGGAACTGCAGTATCTATTTGGCCGGCTATCCGTATTTCGTGGCGGCTGCACGCTGGAGGCTGCCGAAGCCATTCTGGCTCCACAATCTCCGGCCAGCGATTTTGCAAAAGCCTCCACTCCGACGGAAGCGTCTTTTACACGGGCGACGCGGGACGGAGAGCCCCCCGAAAATCCCAAACCGAATATCGCAAATCTCAACATCCTGGATCTGCTGGAGCAGCTACGGGAGTGCTCGATGCTGTTGACCAGAGAGGCGGAGGATGAGATCCGGTTCCGGATGCTGGAGACGGTAAGCGCCTATGCGGAGCAGGTGCTCACGTTGGAAGAGCGGGCGGAAGCAAGTCGTCTCCACGCACTCTACTTCCTGAAACTGGCGGAGCGATGGGATGCGCTGACGGTGGGGGCAGAACAGGCGAGCGCCCTATCGCACCTGGAGCGAGAGCAGGATAACCTCCGTGCAGCGCTGGATTGGGCCTTCTCCGCCAGGGAGGAGGAGATGAGCCTGCGACTGAGCACTGCACTCTGCCGTTTCTGGGAGGTTCGTGGTTATCTTACCGAGGGGCGACAGAGGTTAGATGCTATTCTGAAAGCAAGCGGCGATGCGCGGACGGCGGCGCGGGCAAAAGCGCTGAGCGGCGCAGCCAACCTGGCTTCTGCCCAGGGCGACTACGCCACGGTGAAAACCTATCAAGAGGAGAGCCTGGACATCTTTCGGGAACTTGAAGATCGGCAGGGCATGGCTACTGCGCTCGGCAATCTAGGGAATGCGGCCTATCATGAGGGCGACTACGCCGGGGCGCGGACCTATCAGGAGGAGAGCCTGCAGCTTCGGCGGGAACTGAAGGACAGATACGGCATAGCCGCCTCGCTCAACACGCTGGGGAATCTCGCCTATGAGCAGTGCGACTATGCTGCAGCGCTCCTCTGGTATCAAGAGAGCCTGGGCCTCTGGCGCGAGATCGGAGATCGGCGCGGCGTCGCCCTGCTGCTCGGCAATCTGGGGAATGTGACCTATGCGCAAGGGGAGTATGCCGCAACGCGAACCTATCGCGAGGAGAGCCTGGCGATCTTCCGGGAGCTTGGGGACCGCAGATACATTGCCTGGTCGCTGGGCAATCTGGGGAATGTGGCCTGCAACCAGGGCGAATATCCCACAGCACATGCCAATTGGGAGGAGTGTCTGACGATCTTTCGAGAGATCGGCGATCAGAGACATATTGCCTGGTCCCTGAATGGATTGGGCGATGTGGCTCAGGCTGAGGGCGATTATGCCGCGGCACAAGCCTATTTCGAGGAGAGCCTTATCCTCCGAAGGGAGATCCGAGAAAAAGGCAGCATGGCGATTGCGCTCAACAACCTGGGGGATATAGCCTACATCCTGGGCGCATATTCCGCATCGCAAGCCTATTTCGAGGAGAGTCTGGCTCTCTGTCGGGAACTGGGAGATCGGCAGGGCATCTCTGTCGCGCTGTATGGTCTGGGTAATCTCGCCCACGTCCGGCATGATGAAGCCGCCGCCCTCGCCCGTTTTCAGGAGTGTTTGACGATCTTCTGGGAGATACGGGATCTGTTGAACATCGCGAGTATGTTGGAGCAGTTTGCCCGCCTGGCAGCAGCCCGGCATCGGATGGAAAGCGCCGTGGTTTTATGGGGCGCCGCGGATGCCCTGCGCCAGAGTATCGGCGCTCCGATGGCGCTTGCTGATCGCGACCATCATGAAAAGGAACTGACCGAAGCACACTCGAATCTGGGGGAGGCCCCCTTCCTGACCGCCTGGGAACAGGGGAGGGCAATGTCTCTGGATCGAGCGGTCGCCTTCGCACTGGAATCCCCACTCTCCTCTCCTCCCGCTTAGAATACGCTCACCCACCCAATACTGCCTTATGTGCATGAGCGCCCGATGACCTACGTCATCTGCGCTCATTTTTTGTAGTATCTCTCCCTTTTCAGAGTTCTTTGAGACTTCCTCTGTAAAATGGGCCAGGATAAGATCGAAAAGGGTCCACTCGAAACTCGTCGTAAGGAGGAGCTTCACATCGAGAAAGGAGCGTGACAATGCCGTGTACAATTACGATCCACACCAGTGACATGGGTGTGCCACACCTCACAGCCGTGGATCAACACAAACAAATCCCCGGTTATCCGAAGGCAGTAGAATCTACCGAATGGGGACCACCAAATCCAGTTCCCTTCGCCGACTTCCACCAAGAGCCGCCTGGGAAAACGGAAAAACTCACTACCTCAGCCGTCTGGAACGAAGTGGAGGTCAAGCTTCAGGACGACCTGGTAAAACGCCTCATGGTCGCCATAGAGGGGCAGGTAAAGGCAATCGAAACGTTGGTTACAACCGGTGGTACTGGCGTGATCTCGGCTCTCCAACAAGCTCTTGGAGCCATTCAGGATGCCGTTGAGAAGAAGGAACGGACATATAGCCTGATTTGGACGTGTATGGCCAATTCAGACTCAGGTGTCGATGCGTTCGTGGAACACAACGCGCGGCTTAACGTTGCGGTCAAGAATCCCGATGACAAGCAGCCGGATCGAATGACTTGGAAGGTAATTGCGAACTTAACAGTGGCAGGGGATAAAATTCGCGATATCTCAAAGTCGGACTCGAAAGATTTCGATGAAACGCTTACGGAATATGGAGTCGCAGCACTTCCACAAGGAAATTTCACGATCCGCTCTGAATACACAATAAAGTTAACCTGCAGCGGATGGACCGAGGACTTTAAGAAGCAGATCGAAGAGATTGCCAAGGCTGCGAAGGATCTGATAAGTAGCGACCAATCACTTGTTGACAAGGCGAAAACCGGGATCAAAAAGGGAGCTCAGACGTTGCTGGACCTTGCCACGAAGTTGATTGGAAAATGGTCGAGCATGGTCTCCTTGTCCAGTGCTGACATTATTCTGAGGATCCTGAAGCCTGAAGCTTTGTCCAGATGTGAAAGGGAACTCGCAGCATGCCTGCAAAAGGAAAACAGTGCTCACGTGAGCGCGGTGTCGTACCTTGCGAGCCAGATCCTGGATGCGGGGTCTAAACCGATTCCTGGTAGCCGCTTGATTGCAGGCTACCACTGGGAAGTAATGGGTCTGGATCCGAGTGCGTACTCATTCTCCGTTATTCGACGCGGGCCGGCCCCCTTGGATGTTGAGGTTGCTACGGACCTATCGGCGCTGGCGGAGACGGGCACAGGAGGCGCAACGGATGTGGAGCCCAAAGGGGTACGGAAACCATAGCTGGCGTTAACGTCAGGAGACAAGTCTCATCTGATTCCGGTCATCCGGGACCGGAATCAGATCTGTCTTATCCTCTATGTTTCGGCAAGGACTGGCATGAGCCGACCTAGAGACACAAGGTTCGGATGAGCCTCTACCGCGAGACGTGTGGTCTGTTCCCACACGTCTCGCGCCTTGGATGGATCGCGGGATTCGATGGACGACGGGATCTCCCGGTCGCCATCGAAGTATCTGCCGCTGGTGCGGGCGAATTTCGGGTCGAGGATTAAGCGACCGAGAGACCTGGCCGCCTCCTCTTCGGTGGCGAGATGGGAACCCATCAGTTTGACAAACCACGCACTCGTCATGATCAATTTCAGGAGTGCGGGCATATCACGCCCCGCCTGCGTGGTCGGCACCACGCCCGGAGACCAGGAGTTGACGCAAATCGCGTTGCCTAGTCCCACCTCTTTGAGGCGGCGATCCAGTTCATAGGCGCACATGATCGCGAACATCTTGGCCGTTGCGTAGCGCGCCATCGGGCTCATCTTCGCGAAAGGCCCTCTTGCCAGGGCGGCATCGGCGACAGCTCCATATCTCGGCGGCGTTAGCTTGCCCATCCTGGTCGCTGCCGGGTCGTGCAGGTCGCTGGAGACGAAGACGATCCGGGCAGGGTGCGCGAGCTGGTTTAGCAGCAGTTGCGTGAGGACAAAGTGGCCCAGGAAATTGAGTTGAAAGGTCCGCTCGAAGCCCTCTGAGGAGAACTCCAACTCTCGGGCCTTCATATTGATTCCGCCCGCGTTCAGAACAAGCGCGTGTATCGGCGGATGCTCCGCAGCGCATACGGCCTCGACAAAGGCTTGGACAGATTCTAACGAGTACAGGTCCAGGCGGAGCGTGCTTACAGAGGCGCCCGGTTCAAGCCTTTGTATCTCAGATCGGGCCGTTTCTCCTTTCTCTGCATTGCGGCATGCCAGCACGACATGCCAACCGCCGATCCCGGCAAAGTACCGGGCCGCCGCAAACCCGATCCCGACGTTCGCCCCGGTGATAATGACTGACTTCTCCATGATCTCTCCTTGTGTTCTTGCTTGTGCCGGCTTCGGCCTCGAATAGTCACACGGTCTTCAGAGCGGAAGCGCCTCTGTGCCGTAAGAGGAGGCCGCCCACGGCGAACAGCGTCATCACCACTTCCGGAACGATCAACTTTACGTTCTCGGTCAGCGAGTGGTCCAGGGCGACGCCGATCAGTCGTGCGAGTAGAATGATTCCCGCATTGAGCGCGACGACCAGCAGGCCGAGGGGATAGCGCTTCTGGGAGATAAGGCAATAGATCAGAAACACCGCGACCGCCAGGGGAAATCCGCCCTCCGCCGCACGCATGTCGGTGATGGCCTGGGCCGTGTTCAAGAGGATTCCCCGGCTCGCCGCATAGGGAATTGGGGTCAGGACCGCTTTCAACGCGATGCCGGTGAAAACGACGGTCGCCGCAGCCATCACAAGCCGGCTCTGCCACAGGACGAGGGGCGAAAGCGACGCTCTCATGGTTGTCTCTGCACTCGCGTTGACGGCATCTGGGTAGGTTGCTTTCATGGCAGGCCTCCTGCAGGTTTGAACTGCATGGCGTCGGCGTCTGCTACGAGTATGTCTTTGCGCCACAAGCGGTAGGTGGCGAGGCAGAGGATCATCACTATGAGGGGAGGAAGGGCTTCCTTGAACTGCGCACTCATGGCGTGGGAGTAGACAGCTCCCAGCAGGTCAAAGGTGAATCCGGCATACGCCCACTCCTTGAGGCGGAGCTGCTTCCCATACAGGATCGCCGCGACGCCCAGGAGCTTCGCAACTCCCAGGAAGGGCAGGATATAGAGCGGATACCCTATCGCGCGTATTCCTTCCACCTGCCTGGGGACTTCCAGCAACTCCGTGGCTCCGCCTAACGTCATGGCAATACAGAAGAGCGCCGTCAACACCCAGTACAGGGTCTTATGACGGTTCGTTGTGTGGTTCATACAAGCGCCTCCTTCAGATCGAAACTTTGAGATGATAGGTGGGAGCCCGACAGGGTTCTACTTTTCAATCCCCTCTCTGCCTGGATTGTAGGGTAGACTGTTTGATAAGGCCGAAGGTGTCGAACTTCCCACATTGTAACAATACGATACCGTACCGTATCGCGTTGCAGGATGGACTATCCTTGTGAAAATAATTTTTTCACGGGCATTCCTGCCTGGGGAGGAAGCCTGCGAGCCGCAGAGATCCCATTCTCCATCGGATCTGGTGGAGGAGCCGATTTGCCTGATATAGACACGAGGGGGAGCCCTTTGAAGGATACGGATCAGAAAGACTGGATCAACACGCGGGTCAATCGCTCCAAAAGCGCCGTTCTCGCGGCTGCCGCGGAGCTATTGATCGAACATGGATTGGGAGGGGTGAGCGTAGACGCCGTCGTAAAGCGTTCCGGAGTTGCCAAAACGACGATCTATCGCCATTGGCCCTCCCGCACGGCGCTGCTGCTCGATGCTTGCTCTCAGCTCGGAGCGAGGCCCCAGGATCCGGATACAGGCTCCCTTCGGGGTGACCTGGAGATCTTGCTTGCGACCGCCGCCAGACGGCTGACGACGGAGCGATGGCCTCAGGTGCTGCCTTCGGTTATTGACGCGGCTGAGAGAGAGCCGGAGATCCGTGAGGTCCATACCAGGCTCCATGCTGCCATGACAGCGCCCTTCCGACAGGTCGTAGAGCGGGCGCAGGGCAGAGGGGAATTAGGGGCGGAGATAGATCCTTCTGAAGTCGTGGCTGCCTTCCTGGGGCCTATTTTTTATCGCCGCTGGTTTTCACGGGAGACGATCGACGAACTCTTTGTGAACCATTTGATCACCAACGTATTGGCATCTTACGCAAAGAAGGGGGAGGGGGAGTAGGTAAGTTTGCGCATGGTCTGTTCTCGCTTTGGGTTGGATTCGCCGTTCGTTACTTGTTTCCGGTATGTACCGCTGCATACCGGAAACAAGCGGAGACATGATCATTGACAATGCCTGTCGCTTGCATCCAGGCATAGACGATCACCGGGCCGACGAACTTGAACCCACGCTGTTTCAAGGCAGCGGAGATCTCTTCTGAAAGCAAGGTCTTCGCCGGAAGTTCCGCATCACTCTGCCACTGATTCTGTATAGGTGCTCCTCCTGCCTGTCCCCAGATGAAGCCTGAAAAATCCTCGCCGGCGGCCACCATCGCCAGATAAGCACGGGCATTGCCGATGGTTGCTTCAATCTTTGCGCGGGAGCGGATAATGCCGGGATTCGCAAGCAGCCGCGTAATGTCCGCCTCCCCATACGCCGCTATCACCTCCGGATCGAAACCCTCAAACGCCTGACGGAAGGCTTCGCGCTTGCGCAGGATCGTGATCCACGACAAGCCCGCCTGAAACCCGTCGAGCATCAGCTTTTCCCAGAGCGCCCGGCTATCCCGTTCAGGAACGCCCCACTCCTCATCGTGGTAGGCGCGCATTAATGGGTCGTTTTCCGCCCAGGGGCATCGGTAGCACATAGCGTTTCTCCTTATGGGATCAGGTGTGCGCCCTCTTTCGCCTCCAGGTCGGCGGCAATAAGCGCGAACTGTTCAAGCGCCGTCCCCTCAATTCCTCAACTCGCACCTATGACGCGAAAGCGGAAATATTCAACCGGAATGGACAACAACCATTCCGGTTGGCAGGACTCGAACCAGGCGTACGGGTCAGGGCGTCACTTCGATCTTCGTGTTCGCCCGCCGGTCGTCGGGCAGGCCGGTGGGCAGCGCCAGAATGTAACCTGCGCAGAGGCTGCGATGTACGGCGAAGAGGGCGTCTATGTGGACAGCGGGGCCGGTTGGGTCCTCGTCTGCACCGCCGTCGTGCGGAACAATCAGATAGCCGAATTCGTGCGGATCGTTCGCGCCCAACAGATCTCTGGGGAAAGCGCGCAGGAATCCCTCCAGGAGGGTCCGTTGACGTACATCGTCCACGTTGGGTAGAACCGCCTTCTCCAGACAGGTATCGGCCACAATGATCCCCTTGTAGAGAGGCGCGTTCTTGTCCAATGGGCAGGCAGCCAGCGACGCCAGCATTTCGGACACGCCGGAAAGCACATTGCGGTCGGTATGGATGCCGAGGCTCTCGTTTAAGCCGATGAGCTGATCCAGAGACAGGTCCGAGAGGCTCAAGACATCGGCATACGTCAGCGCGTCTTGGTGCGCCTTGATGCTCTTACCCACCGCCTCCACCCACCGATCCGGGACTTCGTAAAGGCGCTGGTTGTACCAGTCCCGCTTTCTCCATAGCAGCGCCTTGCCGCGCGTCCACCAGAGGTATCCTTCCGGGCGGCCCAGCGTATCCAGAGCCTGTAAGGCGGGGTCGTTCGAGAGGTTCTGCTCTCCGTCGGCCCCATGGATAGGCTTACTCCGATAGAAGTCGGCGATCACGGGCGCCCCTGTTTTCGTTGCTAGAGCACGCAGGCGTTCTAACCAGGAAGCGCCCTGGCTGGCGGCAACCTGCTTGGGATCGGGGAGGCCGGAGACGTCGCTGACCGTCTTGCCGGTATACGGATTGCCGTGCGGCGGGAACAGGAACTTTGCGCCTGCGCTGAACGTGGTCACCTCCATGCTGAAACCGACGGGGGCTGCCATATAGACGGTCAACCCACCCTGGTACCCGTTGAGAGTGAAGGTCAAAGGGTGCTTATCCATCTGCTCGCGTGGTATCTGGTCCAGCACAAAGCCCTTGTTCGCATCCGGCTTAAACCTGTCTCCGAAAAAGAGCGGTTCGATCCCCTGCTTCTGCGCGGGGCTCAACAGCGCGACAGGGATCTGCGTGCGCCAATTTGCCATGAGTTGCGCCCGCTGCGGATCGTTGAGCAGCGCAAAGATGCTGGTGGCGATCCGACCGTCCTGCGTTGAGAGCGCCTTCCGGATCGGATCGGTCGGCGCGCGGCGTGCCAACTCCTGTGGTGTCTCTTCGAGCGCCTTGATCTGCGCATCCAACTGCGCCAGGAGTTTGCGGTTCATATCCTGCGCAAGTCCGTCTTCGTACTCTTTGGCGCGCAGAGTACGGGTGAGCAGATAGTACGTTTTGTTGTCGCGGGGCGTTTGGGGCAGCCAGATGTCGTTGAACAGGACGGCGAGGTCCGCCAGGGTATCGCGCAGCGGGCGAGCCGGAGTGAACAGGATGATCTTCTCGTCGGCAACGTAGTCGTCGGCTTTGAGCAGCAAGCCGGTTTTTTGTGAGAGTTGCGATAGGAGGTCGCGGAGGGGAATGCCCTCGGCGGATATCGCAACCTTTTGATTCAAGCGGACATCTTTGTCCCAGGCGTTCTCATTCTGCGCCCCGGTCGCGGAGACCATGAAAAGCAGAGCGGTGACCACTCCTGCCAGGGTAACGCCGATGCCGGTGCGAAACCAGGCGGAGGGCGGCTGGATCGGTCCAGGCCCGTGCAGTATCTTCCGTACGCGCTGCCCCAGGGAGGACCGAACGCTCACCACGCCGCTGGCGAGGAGGCGCGGAGATTGGGCGGTCGTGAGGCGTTCCGCGAGGGCGATCAGGCTCTCGGCATAGACGCGTGGCGAACAGCCTTGCGTCAACGCAACCCTATCGCAGACCTCCTCGCAAACCTGCTCCATTTGTCGGCACACAGGCAGGAGCAGCGGCTGTACCCAGCAAACCGCGCTGAGCAGGCGCGCTCCCCAGACCCACCAGGCATCCCATAGCGCGAGATGCGTGATCTCATGGGTCAGAATCGCTCGAAGTACCGGCGCATCGAAGTCCGTACCATACGATTCGGGCAGCAGAATGACGGGACGCCGGAGACCGGCAAGGTAGACGCTCCGGATATCCGCACTCATCCGCATCCGGGGAACGCGCAGTCCCTGCGCAGCACAGAGCGAGGCGAGGAGGGCCGTCGTGCTGGGGGTGGTAATGGGCGTGCTGTTACGGCATATGCGGCGGATGCCCAGGCTGCAGAGCAGCAGCCATCCACCATGCGCAATCACACCCGTCAGCCAGAGGGCGGCGATTCCGATATACAGCCAGCCGGCAGGGCTCGTCTGCAGGGGCTGGTTCTCCGGCAGGAAGGGACGGTGATCCGATTCCGAAAAGGCGCTTGCTCCTTGCCGTCCTGTCGACGTTGCGTCGGGCTGCACGTCGATGCGGACGCCGTTTGCATTCGCGGCGTGCGGCTGATCAGAGGCGGAAACGGGCGTGGCAGCATTCAGAGACTGCGTGCGTGGAAGATCCGAGGAGGGACGCGCCGGATCGGATACTCGCGACGCCGATTCCTGCGTTGGGAGAGTGCGCGCCTCCGGCAGCGATAGGCTGAAGAGCGACGGGTGACTTCCTGTCAGAACGCCCGTCAATACGATGCAGACAGCGACTCCCAGCAGGGTCGCCTGATATACGAATCGCTGGATGCGGGGACCATAACGCCGCAGAGCGCGGCCCGCCGCCAGGCCCAGGGCCAACAGCAGGCTGGTCTGTATCCATAGGCTCGAACCGACCAGAACGATGGCGCGGCACAGCGCAGGCAGCGCCTGTACGAAAGCAGGGAAGGAGTTCACTTTTCAGCCTCCTCATCCAGCAGGGAGCGAAGCTTTGCAAGCTCCTCCTGCGAGATATTTTCGTGCTTGAGCAGGTGAGACATCAGATTGACGACGGAGCTTTGATAGACACGGGTAAAGATGTCATGTAGGGGCGTCTCGGTAACTTGCGCCTGCTGATACAGCGGATGATAGACGAAGGTCCGCTCCTCGATCTCATGCCCGACGACCCCCTTGGTCTCCAGTTGGCGCAGGAGGGTCTGAACGGTGCTGTGGGCAATGGGCTGGTTCTGAGCGAGGTCTTCCGTGATCTGACGGGCGGTAGCGCGGCCATGGCGCCAGAGCGCCTGTAAGATCTGATACTGCACCTTACCGATGCGAGGTGGGGATTCGGACATCAGAGCCTCCTGGTCAGTCTATTCAGTAAATCTACTGAGTAGACTATACACGGAGTCCGACGATTTGTCAAGACCTGCCTGAAGAAATAGGCAACTTAGTCGCAGCCCCTCTCCTCTCCGTTGCGGATAGTCCGCATGCCGGAAAGAGGAGGGGCCTCAAAGGGTGGAGTGCTTACCGGTTGGACCGAGGCTTGTTACGGCGCCAGGAAGGTGAGGGTGTGAGCCGTCTCCACACGGATCGTGTGACTGCCGCTGTTCACCCTGATGCGCTCCCCGTTACTGGAAAGCGCTTGGAGGGATGTGAGATTCCTTATCTCCCAGGAGCAACTGGACGAAGTTGATCTGGCCGCCGTGATAAGACATATTTCTGGTGGGAATGTCTATCAACACTTCACCGATTACGGTCACAGAAGGCATCATGAAGGGCTTGGCGAGAGCTTCATCCGGCATGCCGCGCACGATCGCGGCCAGCTCTTCCGCGCTCAGGAGCAGCTCCTCCTGTGCCGTCTGTGCGTCTGTGATGGGACTGCCGGAAGCAAAAGAGCTTTCCCCGCCGCCGAGGAGGGTGGCAATAGATCGGTTGCAGGCAATACACTCGCTTATCTGATCCAGGACCGAGCGTGTGCAGGACTTCTCATCCAGGCACGGACACCAGTCCAACTTATCCGCCGGGGTCGTGGCGATAAAGTGCGCCAGGGTCCGTGCAATGCGCAGGATCTTCCGCGCCTGAAACTCCTGTACAGTCATGAGGCGTTGCTCCTTTTGTCAGCTTGACATATCGTGGGGAAGCTCACCGTCCGAACCAACGGGCGCGGCGACTGGAACCGAAATGTTGCTTCTCTTGAACCAGAGCTGCAGAGGGTTCGGTAAAGGTCCCCGTGGGATTCGGTCCCGACAGAAAGTTGATGTCCACCCGTCCCACCCGTCCGGCTCCGAACTCGATGTAGCAGGATGCGATCCCTTTGAACGGCGTCGGTTGTGGTCCGCGCTCAATCTCGGCAAGGATCGAGGCGGCAGCAACCCGTGCGGCGCCTTCGGCGAATACTCCCGCCTTGGGGACACCAACGCGCGTCACATCGCCAACGGCATACACACCGGGGAAGCGCGTTCGCAGGTTTTCCGGGCTGACCGGGATCCAGCCGTCCTCCGTCATTCCGCTGTCTGCTACGGCCCTCGGGACACAGTGCGTCGGGACACCCAGGAACAGATCGTATGGCAGCTCGCTGCCGTCATCCAGAATAGCAGCCTTCCGGGCCGGATCCAGCGACTGCACATGGCGATGCGAAATAAACCGGATGCCGCGCTCGGCGAAGGCTGCGAGCAGCGCCCTGGAGCTGTCCGGCGCAGGTGGTATGGGAGCGCTGAAGGGGATCACCAGGCTGATCTCGCAGTCGTCGCGAACGCCGCGATTTGTCAGATAGTCGTGCAGCATCAACGCGGTCTCGCTGGGCGCCGGCGGGCATTTGAACGGCCAGGAGGTGACCCCGACAATCGCATGGCCCTGGGAAAAGGTTGGCAGCACGTCTCGCAGCCGCGTGGCTCCCGCTACCGTATAGAACTCATGGCCGCCCTCCGCAAGGCCAGGTGTGGCGTCCATATCGTAGTCCGCTCCAAGCGCCACCACCAGGATGTCGGCTTCGTAAACCCCCTCGTTGGTTACCACGCGTCGTGCGTTCGGATCGATGGAGAGGACTGCCTCCTGGCGAAAGCAGACCCCCGGTTTCACGATGTGCTTATAGTAGTGGCGCACGACATCGGGCTTCTCACGACCGAACATAATGTCGAGCTTGGAAAAACCGAAGATAAACGAGTCGTTCTTGTCGATCAGGGTGAGTTCGAGGCGTTCAGAGAGCGCCTCGGATAGGATCGTGGTCAGCTCCAGACCGCCAAACCCCGCTCCCAGAACTACCACTCTTAGTTTGTTATGCATCGCTTGCCTCCTTATTCCTATTGGACTACTTATACACCATCCTGGCTTCCTTTGCACGGCTATGCCAGATTGCGAAACACTATGCCGGTTTTGTGAACGGTCGGGCAGGTTTTCGTTTTCCGCGCGTGCGGGGAGGTTGGTAATGATGGGGTAATGGAAGCTTGGTAGAATGCTCCTGATTCATCTTTCGGAAGATTTCCGGAAAGGAGCAACCAACCATGTTTTCCAGATCATTTCGTTTTCTCCTCCCAGGATTGACAGTCCTCTGTTTTGTACTGCTGCTCATCGGGTGCGGAGGCGGGGGAGGAGGTGTAGGTGGAGAGAGTTTCAGTCTCCGAAGCGTGCATGGGCGTGTACGGCTGCCCCAGGGATCGAAACTCTCGCTCACTACGTTGCAGGTAGTCTCTGCCTATGAAACTTCCCCGGTCGCCTCGGACGGTACATTTACCGTGCTTGAGCCATCCGGTTCGCCGGCCATCGTCTATCTGACGGATGCAAGTGGTAAGATCGTGCTGCTCGGTTACTCCGCTACGGCTGGCGGCCCGGGCGATGTAAGCGCCCAGACCACCGCTCAGGTTTTACTCTTCTACGCGCTTGGCGCTCAGACGCTTCCGCCCGATCAGTATGCCCAGGCGCTCACACTCATCGCGGCGGACAATGCCTCCACTGCCCTGGCGGCCACCCTAAGCAGTCGGGTTGCGGCGAATCCTACCGCCATCAGCGACGGCGATCCCGCCCTTGACAACGCGGTAAGTGCGGCGGCGACCGCGATCCTTCCCGCGGGCGGCAGAGCAAGCGACCGAGACGCGTCTTCCGCAAAGGCCATGGCACGTACCAACGTGGTTGTCGCCCGTTCCGGTCGAGCAGGAGGTTTTGGGCAATTGATTATCCAGCCGAGCGGACTCCAAAGCGGTGTCGAGATCCTCCAGAATCCCAATGGAACCGGCATTGTGGCGTCGAACAATTTTCGGCGTCACTGTCAGTTCTTCGTCTTTAAGACCGGTACGAAAGACCAAAATGGTAACGTCACCAACTTCCCGCTGGTTCAGCCGGTGGGCGGCGCTCATGATCTGCCATCCGTCGTAAAGATCAACGGCGTATTCGGGACCCTGGTGGACCTGATCAATGGGAAGGTTGCTTATGCGCCGAAAACCAGTGATCCCGTGGACCTGCCGCTCGATCCCGGTACCAGCGAGACCCACTACGAGGTGGTTGTGGTCGGCTTTTCCACTCGCTTCGACGTTCCCGGCGTCTTCACGGATCCCCGCTATGTCAATCAGATCGCCGGTCTCCAGAGCGCGTATGACGACCTGGCGCTGGACGCATTTGTCAGGGACTTCGTCCTGAACATCCTCGCTACCGCCGTATTCGCTCCCAACGACATCAAATCCGTATTGCAAGATCCGTCGGCGGTGTCGAGTCTGACGATTGACCTGACCAAGTTGGTCAAATCCGCGCCGGGCGTGGTGGACAGTTTGAAGGCAGGTAAGCCGCTGGATGCATGGAACGCCTTTGTCGTGGCGGTTGCCAATAGCTCCGGGCTGAGGAAATTGATTGCTAACTCGCTCTCCAAGCTGCCGACCGTAGTCAGCCTTGGCAAGAATATCGTCAATGGCGACCAGATCCTTGAAAAACTGTTAAATGCCAACACCATTCTGAAAGGCTTTGAGCTGGCGCTTACCGCAGGCGACATCGGCAAACTGCTCCATGATTGGAACGCCTCCAGGGCCGCGGAGGTCTGGTCGGTAAACGTCATTCAACCGAGGGTACGTCTGGATCCACAGAACTCTTCCGTCACGGTCAACAATAACATCGTCCAACTCACGGCTTCCGTGGTGGGGGTGCAGGGGCCGGCGCTGCGTTTTGTCTGGAGCACCACCGGAAAGCAGGGGCATCTGGAGAACGCCAACAACAGCGTTCCCCTTCCCACCGGGCCGATCCCGGACAGCCAGGCGGACTATGTGGCGGACCTCCTGAAGTTACAGAATGGCCAGTCGGACACCGTCACAGTGCAGGCATTTCTGGCCTCCGACCTCAACACGCCCATCGGAACGGCGGTGGCGACCATCACCGTCGGCCAGACACTCAATTGCAGCAAGCCCCCGCCACCTCTTCTGCAATACCTGCCGAATGTCCCGCCCGGCGGCCCTGGAACCTTCACGGTCACCCTGGATAAGACCGACTATCATGCGGGAGACATCATGACGGCCACGCTGAGGATCGTCGCCGGAAATACCGATGAGTTCGCCTGGGACATAGATATTCAGGTTGGCGGGACGGAAGCGACCGGCAACAGGCTTCCTGCCACTCTTCTCACCATCGATGGCAAAAGCTTCGGTGGCAGTAACGCCGATACAGGAGCCCAGGATCTTCTGCATCCCGGACAGGCGGAGACACACGTTCTCACGTTCCGGATAGGCACTCCGGTTGACCCGAATGGAGACGCAACAACCGCCTGTGGTCTGGGATCCGTGAACGGGCTATTCCAGGGACCGCTCATCAGCGCGCAGATATTCTCTCATAATTCGCAGCAGCAGAATGTGACGGTCTTCTTCAACGCCGGGCCTTGAGAGAGGCATTGCAACTCCCCCGGGCCTCTCTGCGCATTCCGGCAGAGGGGCCTGGGGGTACCAATGGAGGGAGGGGGCGCCGGCTCCTTGAAACGGGATTCAGCGGTAGATACTCCTGGCCAGGTCGAGGGCCGCTTCCAACGGAGTCTCCCGTCCGGAGGAGAAGGCGGCGGTAAATTCCCCCTCTCCCATCGCAGCCCGGAGGGGGGTCTCGAACGCCGAACGCTCGGCGGGGGTGAGCGGTACCTGAAGGATCTCTCGCAGGCGGTCCGCCGCGCCGAACAGAGAGGCCGCGTCGGCGGGCCGTCCGATCCCGATGGCGATGAGCCCCCATCCTTCCAGAGCCGACGCGACTTCCGACTGCAGGCCCATCTCCCGCGAGAGATCGAGCGCTTCCTCCAGGGAGCGATGGGCCATAGCGTTCTGGCCGGCGCGCGCGGCTACCTTGCCGAGGTTGTTCAGAGCGTGGACGATCCCCTCGCGGGTTCCCAACTCCCGATAGATCTCCAGGCTCTCGGCATGGATCTCGAGAGAGGCCGGGAAATTCCCCAGCAGTTCTTCCACACTGCCCATATTGCCCAGTCCGATAGCGACCGCGCGCCGCATACCCAGCTCACGAAAGAGCGCAATGGCTTCCGTGAAGTGCGCCCTCCCACCGGTATAGTCCTTCTGTTTGCAGGCGAGGATCCCCAGATTCCCGTAGGCCATGGCGGCGCTTATGCGATCCCCCATCTCCTGATGGATGCCGCCGCTCTCCCTAAACAGCGCCTGCGCCGAGGCATAGTCCCCCTGCCGGTCTGCGATCAAGCCGAGCGCTCTCAGGGTCACCGCCAACTCCTGGCGATCTCTCAGGCGACGCTGTAAGACGATACTCTCCTCATACAATCGGCGCGCCTGTGGGAAATCATCCGTTTTGGCCGCGATGATCCCAAGATGGCGCAGCGTCTCCGCAATGTCGAGGTCATTCCCGGTTCGACGGCGGATCTCCAGGCTCTCCTCCAGCAGCAGGTGCGCGTCGGGGTAGCGCCCGCACTGGGTTTCGACGACCCCAAGCTGGTCGAGAGCTGCAGCCAGGCCCGGCGGATAGTCCCCTTCCCGCGCCAGGTCCACCGCTTCCTGCAGAAGGTTACGCGCCACTGCATAGTCGTCTCGGGCAGAGGCGAGTGCGCCGGTTGCGTTTAACGCATCCACATATACCGCGCCCTCGGCCTGAGCGTCTGCCGACCGGACCGCCGCCAGCGCGCGCGTGTAGCCCTCTCCCAGCGATCCGCGGGCCATCCAGAACCGCCAGAGGCTTCGGGTGAAGAGCAGCGCCTGCCGCCTGCTGTCCGGATCCTCGATGCAGAAGTCGAAGGCCGCGCGAAGATTATCGAGTTCTGTTTGTAAACGGTGGAACCCGAGCGCCTGCTGCGGTCCCCTGAGCGTCGGCTCCGCGGTCTGCGCCAGGTGGGCGAAGCAGGCGGCATGGCGCGCCTGCGCGGCATGAAGCGCGTCCTGCGACACCTGCCGGCCGGCGAACTCCCGCACCGCATCGAACATGCGGTAGCGCATCTCCGGACCGATGTCGCTGCACTGCACGAGGGAATCGATGCGCAACTGCTCCAGCGCGTCCAGAACATTTGCATCATCGCAGACCGTCTCGGCCGCTTCGAGCGTCCAGCCGCCCCGGAAGACGCTCAACAACCCGAGGACGTGTCGCGTGGATGGCAGCAGAAGCTGGAAGCTCCACTCGATGACCGCCTGCATCGAACGGTGACGGTTGTCCTTCCCGGCCCTGCTGTCTACCAGCAGCGCATAGCCGCGCTCGATATGGGGCAGCATCTGGCGTGGGGTTAACACCCGCGCGCGTGCGGCGGCAAGTTCCAGGGCGAGAGGAATGCCTTCGAGGGCGCGACACAGCGCAGCGATATCGGCCGCGTTGGCGGGCGTGATCTGAAAGTAGGGGAGCACCGCCTGCGCGCGATCCACAAACAGCGCGACGCTGGGAACCTCCAGGAGAGCGGCGAGCCCTGCTTGCGAAGCTGCGTTCCGATAGGTCGAGCCGCTGGTATCCTCCTGCAACGGGACGGGGAGCGGCGGGACGACGAACTCTCGCTCTCCGGCAATGCCCAGGCTGCGGCGCGAGGTTGCCAGGCAGGTCAGCGCAGGGAGTTGGTCGAGAAGCAGGGTGACCAGTTCCGCCGCATCCGAAGCGATGTGTTCGAGGTTGTCTAAAATCAGCAGCGACGCATGGGGTCGAAGCGCCGCCACGATCTTCTCAAGGGGATCCCGCTGCTCTGCCCCACGGGCAGTCGGCGCCACGACATCGGCGATAGCCGCAGCGAGTTGAGCAGGATCGCGAAGGTCGGCCAGAGGGACGAACCAGACGCGGCTCTTGTAGCGCCCTTGGAGACGGCGCGCCGCCTCGACGGACAGGCGTGTCTTCCCCGCGCCTCCGGGGCCGGTCAGCGTGACTATGCGGTTAGATAACATGGCCTCGATCTGTGCCAGCTCCTCCGCCCGTCCATAAAATTGTGTCAGCGGAATAGGCAAGCGGCCTTCCAGTGATTTCGACAGGCCGCGCAACGGGGCGGTTTCCCCGGCTGAGAGGCCGCCAGGCGGACGTTCGGCTGTGAAGGGGGGAGCGCTCGGAGCGCATTCGCGGGGCCATCGGGATCGCGGAGTTGCACGTCCTGCCATCTCAGGCTCCGGGCACTGTGCAATCTGCTCCGCCAGTTTGCGGGTAGCGAGGTTAGGCGGCACATTCAGCGCCTCTGCCAGACGCTGCCGGAGCGCTTCGTACTCCTGAAGGGCTTGTGCCGTCTTGCCCAGCCTGGCATTCAGCAGCATCAGATCTCGAACCGCCGATTCGTTATAGGGATCGCACAGGACCGCTCTGCGGGCAAAATCCAATCCGCCGAGAAAGTCCTGTTGCTCTAAACAGTCACTGACGAGCTGCCGCAGCGCCTCTTCCAACGCATGAGTGAGCCGCTGCCGCTCCACCAGTACCCATTCGTCGTAGAACTGAGGCAGAAACTCGCCGCGATACGTATCCACTGCCAGCCGAAGCAGACGGGAACGCTCTTCGGCATCCGCCGTATGAAGCCCATCCGAGAAGGCAGTATCGAACTCCGCCACATCGGAGGTGAATGCCTGCGGCCGGAGCATAATCGACAGGCGGTCGGTCATGAGGACCGTCCCGCTCGATTCCCCTGGCAGTTCGAGTTGATGCCGCAGCGCGCTGAGGGAAACCCGCAATCGGTTGCGCGCTGCCTCCATGTCATCCTCCGGCCATAACAGGTCTGCCAACTGTTCCCGGCTGTGCTTACGGCCAGGATAGGTCGCCAGATAGGCGAGGAGGAGGGCTGCTTTCTGAGATCGAAAACGATCTACGGTCTGGTTCTCGCGCTGAGCGCGGAAACCTCCAAGCATCTCGATACGCCACGGCCGGATGAGCATGGACGGGGCCTCCCGATCCCATTGGGACACCGTGTTGGACGTTGGCGAGGTGTTACGCACCAGGCGCCAACACGGATTACTTCCTCCTTTTCGGCGTATTAAACGGCAACTCCTGCTTTGCGCAGTAGATCCTGCACCATGGGCCTAGCCGCTACCCTTCCCATACCGCCCCACAGCCGGGTTCCTTAGCCGTACTACCGCCAACTCTAGCGCATGGCTAACGCCTGTGTGATAAGTTTGTGTTGATATGCAATCGGCGAATTCACGGCGAACAGATTCGGCATGCGGAGTTGGGCGTGTGAGAAAGGACAGATGACGTGCATCATAGACCATTCCTGGCTATCCTCTCGATAGTGATATTATTGACCCTAGCCGGCTGCGGGAGCGGATCGCAGAAGAGTGCCGGTACGAATACCGGGACGAATGCCGGATCGTTCGCGCTTACGGATTCGAGCGGGTATCCGGTCTCGGGTTCCCGCGCGTTGGCCTCGAACCACGGCATCAGCGCAACCGTCAACGGGCTTGGCGCATACGACCAGGCCGCCTTTCTCTTCACCGGACCTACCGGCGCCACCGAGCAGCCGCCTCATGGACTGCCCGCTTGCTCCTACTTCTCCATCTACACGGTCGACAAGAGTGGCAACCTCCCGTCACAGTTGATCAGTCCCAAGCTGCCCGCAGGAAACTACACCCTGAAGATTTATGATCTCAAAGGCGCCGGTCCAAACAGGACGCTCCATCTACAGACCAGCTTCAACCTGACGGTGGCGGACAATCCGGCGAACGTGCCGGCTGTAGCAGTCGGTTCCGTATCTGGCGCCACGTTTACTGCCAACGACTCTTTCATTCCCGGCAACGATCTCTACGTGCAGGGAAGCGGGTTCCCACCCGGCCAGACCGTGGACGTGTACGTCACGGCGCACAAAGACGCATGGTCCATGAACGACTCGCTGATCGACGTCTCGGGAACGGTGGCCAACGCGCCGCCAAACATTCCGGCGGGAAGCCGCGCATCCCGTCGCTCGGCCACCGGCGCGAAGACGCGCGCCCTGCAAGGATCTGCGAAGACGGTTACGGCGGATGCGAACGGCCGCTTCGGACCGCTGCTCGCCTGGCAGGCCATTGGCGCCGAGGCCGATCAGAGCACGTTCGACGTGATTGTGGACGCGC
>DATGIG010000559.1:0-22054 GCA_035295825.1 Chthonomonadaceae bacterium
ATCCCCTTCTGGCCGTCGTTCGAGCCGTGCGCATAACTGACGCCCGTACAGGTCCCGATCAGGATCAGCCGGATCCACCAGGGCGGCGGCCTGTGTTCCAGGGGCTCCTGGTAGAGCTCCGGCATCCGGAGAAAGGCCTTGGCGACCAGCAGGAGCAGCCCGGCCAGCACAAAGCCGATCACGGGAGAGAGCAGCAGCGAACCGCCGGTCTCCAGCGCCTTGCCCCAGTTGACGCCATTGGCAATGCCCTTGCCGGACATAAGCGAACTCGCAACGCCAATGCCCAGGATCGAGCCGATGAGCGCATGCGAGCTGGAGGCTGGCAGCCCCATATACCACGTCCCGACATTCCAGGCGAGCGCCGAAAGTAGGACGGAGATCACCATCAGGATGCCCACCCCCTGGCCGATATGGATCAGCAGATCCACCGGCAGCAGGTGCACGATCCCAAAAGCGACCGCGCCGCTGCTGACCAGCACGCCGAGCAGGTTCATCGTTCCCGACCAGAAGACCGCATATCCCGGCTTGAGGGATTTCGAATAGATGACCGTCGCGACCGCATTGGCCGTATCGTGGAACCCATTGACAAACTCAAACGCCAGTGCGATCCCAAGGCAGAGAAACAGCAGAAGCCATGTTCCCACACCGAGAGTAGATCCGAAGAGTGTCATTCTTTCTCCTTTGCACCGCTACCGGGCGGTATATACCTCATCTATCGGCCAATCACCGGGCCGTAAACACCCTACGCCTGCATCCTACTTTGAACCTTCTCTCATATTGTAGCTCTGATCCGGTTGATAAACCGTTGAGGAAGGACATGAGAATCGCATGAGAGTCGGATTGCCGGAAACAAGCAGGACCATGAGGAGCGATGCTGCCTGCGCTGCGCCTGCCGCCGGCAACCGGTTGAGAGATTGATGAAAGTTGGCCGGCGGTCGCATGGAACCCTTGCGCGGGATGCCAATGCCCTCTATAATGGAGGCATTAGGAGGAGAGATGCCGATGCAACACAACGTGGATGTTCCTGGGGTGACGATCAATCTGTGTGGCAAACTCGAAATCAAAATCGGATCTCAGATCAGGGACTATCCGGAGACCAAGCCCTTCGAACTCCTGGCCTATGTGGCCTGTTATGGGGGGAGGGTATCCGTTCCGAGCGTCGTAGACGCCCTCTGGGTGCAGCCGTACCTCAAAGAGGCTATTGTTCTGGAGGATCCACACGGCGCCCTCGCCCAGGCCAAGCGTGCCTTGAAAACGGAGTTGTGCAAATTGGCGGGGCTACCGGATGTGCCTGAGATGAGGCAGGCGTATGTGATTGATGAGATCGGGTATGTCACCCTGCACCTGGACTGCCTGGGCGATACCCTGGCTTTCTGGGGCTGGCTGGGAGAGGCGGAAGAGGCCCGGCGCAGAGGGAAACGAGAGCGAGAGGTCGAGGCGTTGCGGGGCGCGTTGGGCAGCTATCAGAAGGAGACCTTCCTGGGAATCAACAACGCGGCCCGTCCGGGCTGGCACTGGGCGGCAGACGCCAAAAAGGCGCTGGATGAGAAGTGGGCGGAGGCGCAGCGCCGCCTGACGGCCCTCTCGGATCGGCTCCTGGAGATCCCTCCTTTCTCCAACACGCCGGAGACACCGGCAGGATATGGATCTTCCCATGCTCCCTGCCCCGGCAGTCCCTATCTCTCCCAGTGGTATGTGCCCTGGGACGCGGAGGAGCGAAGCGCCCGGCAGTCCCTGCACAACAGCCGTATGCTGACCGTCCGTGGGCCGAAAAGCGGGGGTAAGACCTGGCTGCTCAGCCATCTGGCCGCGCAGTGGCAGGCGGAGCATGCTTCCGGCAGGGTCGTCTGGATCGACTTAAAGCCGTTCGATACGGTGGAATGGGAGACGATAGATGCCTTCTGCGAGGCCTTCTCCCGGCGATTTTTTGAGGAAGAGGGCGCATCGGAACCCCCGCGAGCGCATGCCCAGGGCGGCGCGCCGGTCTTCCGGCTGGGTCTACAGATCAAGCGTTTCCTGGAGGAACGGAACATGCCGGTGCTGCTGGTAGTGGACAGCCTGCACGAACTCGCCGGGCATGCCTATCATGGAGACATCCTGCGCATGTTGCGGGGTTGGCTGGACAATAAGCGGCCTCCCTGGACGCAACTCCGCCTGATGTGCGCCCTCTCGACCATGTACTCCCTTCCGCGCGAAGGCTCGCCGATGAACCTCTCCGAGCCCATCGTCCTCCACGGTTTTCGGCCCGCTCAACTGGACAACCTGGCCTCGCACTTTGGGCTGCAGATCAGCCCGGAGGAGCAGAAGGCGCTGCTGCAGAGCATCGGGGGCAATCCCTATCTGTTGGGAATGTGCTTACGCGACGCCGCCAACCGGAAGTTACCCATGCAGCGCATTCTGGAGGAGATCCTGGACAACCCCAACGGCAGCGATTTCGGGCGGTATCTGGGCGCGTGCATGCGCTGGTTGGAGGAGAACGACCACCTCGGCCTGATCGCTGCCATGCGGCAGGCCCTGCAGCGTCCGACCGTTACGCTCGCGAATGAACTCGACCAGAAGCTGCAATACGCGGGACTGCTCCGATGGGAACATGGCGCGTATGTGATGCCGGCCCTGTTCCAGGTCTTTTTCGAGCGGTATCTTGCCGGTAGAAGCGCCCCCGAACCTGTTGCGTAGCCTTGTTGAGACGATCGTTGGGAAGGAGCGACCGAAGATGGAGCAAAACGGGGCTCATTTTCAGCCGGGCGGCGCCGTCAGTTCGGACGCCATCTACATCGAGCGCGAAGCCGATGCCCTGCTATTTCAAGCCCTATTGCGGGGGGAGCTCTGCTACATCCTCGCCCCACGCCAGATGGGCAAGACCAGTCTGTGCGACCAGGTCGCCGCACGCCTGCAGATGGCAGGCGAAGGCGTGCGGTGCGTGCGGATCGACCTGGCCCAGATAGGCGCTACCGGCGTGAGCGTCGGAGAGTGGTTCGACTCCCTGATCCTGCTCCTGGCCGACGAACTGAAGATCCCGGAAGACGCGATCGACCCGCATGAGACGGTCCTCGAACGGGCGCCGGTCCTCCGCTGGACCCGCTTTCTGAAGAAGGTCGTTCCGGCGCATATCCCGGAGCGGATCGTGATCTTCATCGACGAGATCGACACGGTGCTCGCCCTCGGCTTTCCGACCGATGATCTCTTCGCCGAAATCCGGTCCCTCCACCTGGAACGCACCCACAATGCCGACCTCAACCGCCTCACCTTCTGCCTGGTGGGGCTCGCCCGCAAAAAGGACCTGATCCAGGACTCGTCACGGACCCCCTTCAATATCGGCACCGAGATCCCCCTGGCGGATTTCACACCGGAAGAGGTGCGCGCCTTTCTACGCGGCCTGCGCGGCCTGCGCGGCGCTCCTGCCCTGCTGGAGGCCATTTTCTACTGGACGAACGGGCACCCCTACCTGACGCAACTGCTCTGTTCCGAGGTCTGTTCCAGGGCGCTCCATGCCGACGGCGCGGCGGATGCGGAGCGGCAGGTGCGCGCGCTGGTAGAGGAGCAGTTTCTCAAACGCCCCTGGAGCGAATTGAATGTCAACTTGACGTATGCGGCCAGGTATGTCCTGGATCAGGCTCCCGGCTCCGGCTCCACGGTCCAACAGCGGCTGGAACTCTACCGGCGCGTACTGGAGGGCGAAGACATTCCCGCCCGGAGCGATGATCCGGTGCAGCTCACTTTGCGGCTCGCGGGGATGGTCGCGGAGCGCAGAGAGGGTCGGGAGACCTACCTGCGCGTTCGTAATCGGATCTTCTCCGAAGTCTTCCACGCCCGGTGGATACGCAGCCAGACCGGCGAGCGCCCCTATGCCGACGCGCTGCATCGCTGGCTGCAGTCGGGCAAACTGCCGGAATACCTGCTGCAGGGGCAGGCGCTCTCCGAGGCGGAAGATTGGATGGATGGCAGGGACGACCTGACCCGCGAGGAGACGGATTTCGTGCGGAACAGCGAGCGCGAAGAGCGCCGGAGCCGGCAAAGGGCGGAGTTGGAAGCGCAACTGCACCTGCGGCCTTACTTCCCGGCGCTGGACCAGTGGAGGCAGTCCGGAAGAGACGCGCGCTATCTTCTGTCGGGCCATGCGCTGGCGGAAGCGGAGCGCTCGATCTCCGGGCAGGAGAGCGCGCTCAGCGAAGAGGAGCGGGAGTTTTTGCGCCTGAGCAGCGTCGCCGAGCGGCGGCGAGAGACGAAGCTGCGCCAACAGGCCGAGGCGCAGAACCTGAGCCGGCGGAGGTTCTTGCAGACTGCCCTGGTAGCCGGAGCCGCGCTGGGTGCGGCTTACTACCCCGGAAAGTGGTTCTATGTGCATAAAATCCGCCAGCCGATCCCCCTCTCTATCGTGCATGAACCCACCCTGGAGGAGTGGCTGAAAAGGGAAAAACCGGCCTTCGAGGAGCGGTGCGAACGTCGCTGGGAGCTGGATCTCCGAGGCGTTGGATCTTCGGATGCCATGTGGGAGATCTACACCGGGAAAAAGACCCCGGCGCTCTGGATCGTCTCCGACCGCTACTGGTGTGATCGCCTGAATTTTCTCTTTCGGCGCGACCGGATGAACCTGTATCCCAATGCGCGCAGCAACGTCAGCGAAGCGGAGGACATGACCCCTCTCTACTCCACGCGCCTGGCGCTGATGCTCTGGGGCAAGCCGTGCGTGCGTTCCGCAGTCGGGGAGCCGGATCGGGCCTCCGAGTTGCTCTCCTATCGGAACCAACATCCGGAGAGCCTCTGGCAAGTGTTGGAGCGAATCGCTCAGGGGGGTTGGAGCGCGATTGGAGGCGCTCCCGGACGGAACGAACTGCGCCTGGCGCATTCGGATGTGACGCTCTCCAATTCGGCGACGGCGCTGCTGGCGCTGCTGTTCCAGGACTATCAACGGACGCATCCCGGCCTGCCGCTCACCCAGGACTGCCAGACCGATGAGCAGCTTCCAGGGAAAAAACTGGCCGTTTCCATCGACGCCAGGGAGTTTCGGGAGCGCTTCCGTTCTGTCGAACGCGCTGCGGCTCCCTGCGGTTTCGATACGACGACGCATGTGACCGTCCGCAACTTTTTAACCTTTGGGCTGAATAGGGCGGACATGGCCGTCGTCTACGAGGCCAGCATTCCGGTCGCACAGGCCATGATACGGGAGGAGAAAATTGTGTTGACCCATGCGCTTCAGACCTACATTCCCGATCCCAAAATCGCGTTCGTCCTGACCGGAATGGTGTTCTCCAGAGCGCCCTGGATACAGTCCCTCCCCAATCTGCAGAGGCAGGAACAGATCGCGGGAGCCAGGGCCTTTTTGGAGTACTTCCGTAGTCCGGAAGTCCAGCAGCGCGCAGCGGCGCTCAACTACCGGAGCGTCGAGCAGGACAGCAAGGAACCGACGCTGATGTTGCCCTCGCTGGGCGTTCCCTCGGAGCAGCGGATTGTGGATATGGAGACCCTGATCATGTTGCAGGCACTCTGGGAGCAGATGCGACAGAATAGTTTTCGATAGCAGGAGCGCCCTTCCATCGCATATGGAAGGGCGTTGTATACAGGGCAGCCCATCGGAAGCCGGGTTCGTCCGGAGTTCTAACGGGCACAGCGAAAGCCCGTGAGAAATAGAAAGTATGTGGCATCGGGGGGCTGCGGGGCCGTGACGTTGGGAGGAATAGGCAGAGGGCGCCCCAGTTCGATATGGAATTCTGATGGCTGCGGTTTCCACAATCGTTTCAGCACCGGATCGGATGGCCGCAACCGTGCCTGATCCGGATCGGAGAGCATTGGATCCTTGAAATTGAACTCTAGCTTGTTCATTGGAGGATGAATATATTTCCCAGCCTGTATCATATCCAGGTCCCAGTCAACCAGAGGCATTAACCGGTCCGCCGTCTCATAGATATTCATGTAGATCAACTGCTTATCGAGGTCGCTGGATGTATCGAAAGGTATGTAGAAGAGCCGAGAGAGTATGGTGGGCACAAAAATATGTGAGAGCCGCATCCCTTGCGGGATGAGAGGATCTTCTATGAACATGAAAGGATACCCTTCGACAGGTTGTGAAGCACCCCGTCGACCAATACTTGAATTGGGTGTATTCTCTAGCTGATCCCAGATCCACGTGACCGACATGGTCAGATCCTTGCCGGAATAGGGAGGGGCGGGCGAAGGAACTACCAACTCCGCCCCATTGAGGACCATGTCCTGAACCCCATACACGCTCTTATCGAAGGGACGGGAGCCGTTCGCCTGGAGATAAAAAGGCTCCTTCCAGGCTTCGCTCAAATGCGCGATCCCCTCCCTCATTACCTCCTTCGACCACTGACCGAAAGCTTCGCCCGCTTCAGATAACGGCAGCCAGGGGAGACTATAGACATTTGCCATATGTGCAATAGAACCGTAACTCATTCCACTCTGAACCAGTTCCGTCAGCTTGTCTTTATGCGCCTGACGCATACGCGCCCAAGTCTGTTTGGTGTCCGCCATGTAACTGGCAAACCAGGCAGGAGGCGCATCCACACCTCTCGGTCCAAAAGCCGCCAGGCACCACTCATAGGGCGTCGGCAAGCGCTTCCCACGCCAGCGTGCATACAACGCCGCCCCCGTCAGTGGCACGCCGATCACCGGATAGTTGCGGATCGAAGGGGGAAACGGGTTCCCCGATGGACCCCAACCCCACGGATAGAGCGCCGCGATCACCTCCGGTTTCTGACGCTCACTCTCGGGGATCGAACTCCAGAACGCCAGATAGTCCTTGTTGGACACCTTGCTCCGATCGATCTTGAAGGGAGCCACACAGGCCACCGAAGCTCCTTCCATGTCCCGCTGAAGCACCCACAAGTTGTGGGGGATCCGAACCGGACCACCGGGGATCGCCACCATCTCATTGAGGTTCACCGGAGCCTCTGTCTTCCCAGCCTCCGCCTTGTCGGCTCCCGCGCCACCTCCGGCAGCAACTCCCTGCCCCACTTCCGTAGGAGCGCCTGTCGCACTCTTCTGCGCACCTGTCTCCTCCGCTTCGGCAGGAGCGTCTGCCTTTCCCACCGCATCCGGAGCCGGATTGGCCGCCTCTCCAACGGACCCCTCCTCCCGCTCCTTCTTCTCCTGCTTGGCAAAGAGGGCATCCGGAGTTGGAACCGGACTGACGCAGTTGGTCGCCTCCCACAACACCTGGAATGAGATAAAGCCCTTCCCCTCAACGCTTGCCGATGCTCCTGGGATCAGCCCGATCCCCATCCCCTCCGGCCCCATCACTGCCGCTCCCGCAGGAACGGACTTGAGCGCTTCTGTAAAACCCAAAAACCCCGGATGGTGTTTATCGGGGATCTTGGGTGGAACATCGATCTGAACTTTCTGACGCTGCAGGGGAGTAAAATGCCCTGCCTTCTCATCCCAATGGCTCCATACCGCCTCCACTTCATCCCCTGGCTGCAAGGTGTCTGGCAATAAGGTACGCAGAGCAGGAAGGCAGACATTGTCGAGCTTGAGCATGGCATATCCTAACGGAACCATTGTGTCGTTTTCCGGGCGCTCCGTTCCGAAATAAGTAGGACGCCGGCCAGGAATGCGCTGCTCCTTCGCGGTTCCAGGATTGAGGAAAATGGTGACCGCCTGGTAGGGAGTGACGGTCTGAGTTCCGGTGAGGGTTTTGGAGAAGAGGACAGCAGGGACGAGGACGAAGCCATCGGCTCGGATTAGAAATCCGTTGCCATGGCGTGTTTCGAGCTTCTTGTGCTCCTTGTCGAGGTTGATGACTTCGATACCGACAAGAGCATTCTCGATGGTGGTGGTGTAGGGTCCTTTGGCAAACTGCTGGATCACCTGCGGCGTTTGCGCATGGGTTGTGAAGGGCAAGCTTATCAGAAGGGGCATCCACGCTGCCAGAGCCAGAGATGTCCCGATCCTGCGCGTCGTTGTCTGCATCATCGTCACTCCTTGAGCCGGGCATTCTAATGCTAGAGACGCAATCATAACGCGTTAGTGACACAATGAATACGGTGAAATGTTTGTGTGTTGAGAAATCCGAAGAGGCACAGAAGAGGCAGGGAAAGTACGCCCCAGCCCCGAAATGAGGGGCAAAGGAGAGAGGAGCGAGAGGGTGAAGATAACCGAAGTGAAGGTGATCGTGACATGTCCGGGGCGCAACTTTGTGTTTGTGAAGGTGATGACAGACGTGCCGGGGTTGTATGGGGTCGGGGAGGGAACGCTGAACGGCAGCGAGCCAATCGTGGCGGAGGCGATCCGCCATATGAGCCACCTGCTCATCGGGCGCGACCCGCAGCGCATCGAGGATACCTGGCATCTGCTCTATCGGCAGGGCTACTGGCGCGGCGGCCCGATCTTTATGGCGGCGATTGCGGCCATCGATTTCGCCTTATGGGACATCAAGGGCAAACAGGCGGGACTTCCGGTCTATCAGTTGCTGGGCGGCAGGGCGCGGGACGGCGTGATGTGCTACACGCACGCCAGCGGCAGAGACGCCGTGGAGTGTGAGGACAGCGCCCGCAGCATCATGGCGCGCGGCTTCAAAGTGGTGCGCTGCCAGGTGGGGCCGTATGGCGGCGCGGGCGTCCTGGGGAAGAACCCGCCCACCACGGAGGGTACGCCTCCGGAGCAGATCTATGAGCCGACGCCCTACCTGCTCAGCGTCCCGAAGCTCTTCGCCCACCTGCGCGACAAACTGGGCATGGAGATCGAACTATTCCACGACTCCCACGAGCAGCTTAACCCCATCGAGGCGGCACGGCTGGCGAAGGAGCTGGAGCCCTATCGCCTCTTCTTTCTGGAAGACCCCCTCATGCCCGAACACCGTGAATCCTGGCCAATCCTCCGGGCGGCCTCTACCACCCCGCTCGCTATCGGGGAGATCCTCACCTCCCGCTGGGACTGCCTGCCCCTCTTTATGAACAAGTGGATCGACTTCATCCGGATCAAGCCACTCCATGTCGGCGGTCTGACCGAGGCCCGTAAGATCCTCACCCTGGCCGAGCCGTTCAACGTCCGCAGCGCCTTTCATGGAGCGGCAGATATTGGCCCCATCGCGCAAGCGGCCTCGATCACCCTCCAATCGGTCATTCCCAACTTCGGCGTGCAGGAGTGGACGAAGTATCCCGAACCCACCTATGAGGTCGTCTCCGGCATCTGCCGTATGGAGAGCGGGTTCGCCTATCCGAACGAAGCGCCGGGGCTGGGCGTGGACATCGATGAGGAGAAGGCGGCGCAGTATCCCTACAAACTGGCCTTTATGCCGCTCGTCCGCCGCGCCGACGGCTCGATGCACGTTTACTAATCCCATCCTACCATCAGATTCCACTTTTTGGGAGGAGCGTATTGTTATGTTACGACAGAAACACGAGCCGGAGGCACGCAACGAAGTCCGCTATGAGCTGCAAAAGCAGATCCCTACGCAGGGCACGACATCTCGGGAGATACGGAGACAACGTGCAGGCAAACAGTCTGCCTTAAATCAATGGGCTACGCAGAAGATGGGAGCGCAAAATACACGCCTGCCCTGGGTTATCCTGCCGTGTCTGCTATCCTTCCTACTCAGCCTCCCGACCATGGTATTGTTGAGTAATATGTACCCTTCGCACTCCACGCTGGGATTTGCTGTTGGCGCCGCAATGATGTTTGGCGGACTGATAGGTATGACTATCACACTGATCACTACGGTCTGGAAGCAAGCCAGGGCCGCGAGTCGCGAACCGATGCCCCAGGAGGAGGGCGTACAAGCCATCGGCCCCTTGCTGGACCGGCTGATGACGAGTTTCCTTGATCGTTCCGAGATGTATAAGCGGCTCATCGAATTGCTGCCGAGGTTGCAGCCTGAAGACACCTCCCTGCTGGAACCGCGCCATTACGAAATCTTAAACGGGTATTTGCATCAGAGGGTGTACCGACCTCACCGCTGGGCAATCGGGGAAGATGCCTTCTTGCTCGCAGTGCTCGATGCGTATTCGCGTATCGGGGACCCACGGGCCTTGCCGGATGTCATGCGGATCGCACAGGGCAAGGCAGCATACGATCTTCGGGACCCCGAGGTGAGGGCAGCCGCGCAACGCTGCCTACCGTACCTGGAGCGCGCTGCAGAAGCGCTCCAGCAAAAGGAGACCCTGCTACGCCTCTCCGAAGCGCCTATCGCACAGGAGACGCTCCTGCGGCCTGCCGCCCCTGCCTCTGTAACCGATTCCAACCATTTGTTACGCCCTACCGACGCAGAGGAGAATACTTGATGCGTACTGTGACGACCTTGCGGCAGGGCCGCTAACCTGTCCCAAACGCGCCCAGCCCGTGCGTATAGTATGCACGGGCCGGGACGGGGGAGATAGCATGGGGCTATGGGGTGAGGGTGAGGATGGCCGTGTACGTCGAGCCATAAGTGCCCGTAATGCTCACATTGGTCGATGCCGTCACGGCACTGGTGGGGATTGAGAACGTCACGCCGCGCGCCCCGGCAGGCACTTTGACGCTGGGCGGCACGCTGGCGTGGATGTTGTTGCTGCTGAGGGTGACGACGCACCCGCTGGGGCCGGCCTTGCCTGACAAGACGACGGCTCCCGTGATGGTTTTACCGCCCTGGGCGCCGCTCGGCGACAGCGCCATGGCCTGGAGGGAGGGTGTCGTCACCTGGAACGAGGCGCTCTGGTTCACGCCATTGTAGCTCGCGTTGATGGTTGCGGTGGTTGTTTGATCTACCGGGACCGACTGCACGGTAAAGCTCGCGGTGGTCGCCCCGGCGGCTACCGTGACCGTGGCGGGTACCGAGGCGAGGGCGGAGTTGTTGCTGCTCAGAGCCACCACCACGCCCCCGGTCGGCGCCGGGCTGCTCAGCTTCACCGTGCCCTGGAGGGAGTTGCCGCCTATGGCGCTGGGGGCACTGAGCGACAGGTTCGAAAGCGTCGTCTGCGCAGCCCCGGCGGGCGTTGCATTGACCACATTGGAGTTCAGGCTTTGCCCCGTCACATTGACCGCCGTCACGACGAAATAGTAAGTGGTCCCGTTGGTCAGGCCATTCACCGTTGCGGTCGTCCCTGCGACGTTCGTGACGGTGGTAAAGGGGCCGAGGGCCGTGGAAGCGCTCTTGACATTGTAGCTCAGCGCCCCGGCGCTGGCGCTCCAGTTCAGCGTGACGCCCCCATTGCCCGCTGCGGCGGTTAGATTGGCGGGCGGCGCGACGGTATCGGTGATGATGTCTCCCATCTGCACCACTTCAAACGCGCTGCCGGGCACACTCTTGATGGAGGACAGCATGTTGTCGTCCCAGTTGGGATCGTGCGCGCCGCTGAGGAACCAGTTGCTGCCATTGTCCGCAACGAACATGCCATACTTCTTCAGGGCCGTGAGGATGACCTGGACGCCAGCCGGATAGCCGGAGATGTCGAAATTGGCTTTGAGCCGCACGCGCATTCCCATTGGCGGGTAGCTGGGGTCGGTTAAGGTGCTGGCGAGGTGGCGGGCGGGATAGGTGTAGGCACGGCGGGTGTGGGCGACCGTGAACCGCAGGGCGTGGTTGATGACCCCCTGTCCGATGACCTCGTCATAGCGCACCAGGCCGGGAAAGATCGGCAGCCCGGCGGCGTCCGCCGAGGTCCATCCCTGTGGCCGGAGGGCATCGGAGTTCAGATTGAAGATCGCGCCCGAACCCGCTTGCCAGCTTCCATCCGGCTGCGGCCAGGAGTTCCAGGTCTCATAGAGGATCCAGTTGTCCCGATCGATCACGATCACATGCCGGTCGCCGGTCGAATTCGCGCCTCCCTCGATCGGCGCGTTGGCGGGAATGGGATAGGGGCCGGGATCGCTCTCACCGGAATAGGTGAAGGAGATCGGCACGAGCGCCTGGGTGCCAGGCACGACGATATAGGGGATGCCGATAGGGTTGCCGTTCCAGAACGTGCCGAAGTCGGGGTGCAAGTTCGTGTTGAGCCCGATGCTGGCGATCAGCGTCGCGGAGTTCGGGTCCACGGGCATCTGCGAAATGTCCTGGTTCCAGGGATTGTCGGACGGAAAGACTTGCTTGCCATTCAAACTGGCGCCGATCCCCAGGTCGGGGACCTGGGCGTGCGCCTGCCCCAGCAGCGCGGGTAGGCTCACCAGGGTCGTCAGCGCCAACAAGACGTTCCGAAGGCGCTTGCCGCCTCGCAAGAGGCGTGCGCCAGGGCCTGATGCGGTCAGGTAATCCTGCATCGTGTTCGTTTCCTTTCGGATGGGGTGAAACTGTCGTCCTGGACAGGGGTGGGTGGAAGGACACAGTACGCCCGAAATGTCGGGTCTACCGGTTATTCCACATTCTGAAAGTGGGGAGAAGGTTCCTTTGAGATGACAAATGTCTAGGAGTCGTATAGGAGATTGACGAACTACCCTCAAGGGCCTGTAGATTATAACATAACACGGCTAATTTTTCCAGTATTTTTGCATAGAAATTTTTTAATCTCCGGTTGCTTGCTATAAATGATTGTTCGTCTGGTCCGATCCTACGCGGAGGAAAACCGAAGGACCTGCCGCTCCGTAGTGGATTACGATGACGCCGTTCGGACCCGGCGATGCGCCCTCTCGCGAGGAGAGCGCACTCACCGGACCGCCTATGAGAACGGCAGGCGGAGCGCATGCGTAGAGAGGATAAGGGGTTTTCCCTCACCTCTCTCCATAGGAGTTACCAACCAATGAGTGTAACCTTGACGGCGCACTGCCCTGCCATCGAGTGCGAGGGCTGCGCGAACTCGATACGCCGCTCTCTAGGCAAACTGACCGGCATCGAACATGTAGACGTGGAAGTCGCTCAGAAAAGCGTCACCGTGCAGTACGATGCCGCGCAGGTGGATGAGGCCGCCGTGCGACAGCGCCTGGAGCAGGCCGGATTTCCGGCGGAGGCGGCCCCATGAAAGGAAGAGGCTGGCTGCTCGTCGGACGCTGGGCGCTGCGGGTGGCGCTGGTGATCTGGCTGGGTTTCGGGCTCTGGAACGCCCTGCACAATATCGGGGACCTGAGCGCCCTGCGGGATCGGGGGCGTACCGCCCAGGCTCAGGTGATCGGCAGGGAGATCGTTCCGCCGCAGGCTTCTGTCGGCTATGTCCACTATGCGTTCAAGGTGGAGAGGTTTGCCGTGGAGAACCGGTTCCCGGTGCCCCGCGCGGCCTACCCGGAGTATCCGACCGGGCGTGCCTTCACTGTGACTTATCTGCCCGAGCATCCGCACACCCACCAGATGGGACTGGTGGATGGCGCGCGCGTGCTGCGCAGTGAGGTGATGGCGGTTCTCCTGGGGATCCTCGGGGTGCTGGCGCTCGGCCTGCCCCTTCTGGCTATCGAGGCGGCCTTACACACGCGCCGCCCCGGTTCCACCCCACGGGGATGAATCCCCGTTCTGAAATACAAAACCCGCCTTCGCGGGTTCGACCTCACCCCACCCCCTCTCCTATATGAGGAGAGGGACTAAAGGGAGTCCGCGAAGGCGGACTTTGCGTTTCAGAACGGCGTTTCAACGCCGGGACAGGCGACTTCCGTTGGAAAGCGAGTGACATAGGTGATGTTGCGTGACCAAAACCGGCGAACGGAAGCCGTCCTGACCCTGGCGACGCTGGGCGTTGTCTTGCTGGCGCTGCTCCTCGTATATGCGGCCCGAGCGCACGCGGAGCCGCCCGATGCCCTGCCCATAAATGAAGCGACGGCGGAGCAGTTCGCCCAGGCGTTCGGGATCAGCAAGGAGGCGGGCGCGCGCATCGTTGCCTACCGGACGGCGCATGGCGGCTTCGAGAGCTGCGACCAACTCCTGGATATTCCCGCTCCCACGCCTGCGAAACCTGCGAAGTCTCTTCCGGCTGCCGGGTCGCGCCATACCCCGCTGCTCGATCCTGTCGCCGTGCGTCCCCTGTTGAAGCGCTGTATCGTCCGCCCTGTGGGAACGGTCTTCCGGCACTTCTGGATCGGGGCGGGGTTGCTGGCTCTGGCGATCCTGTTCGTACCGCCCTGGCTGCGGGCGCGCGGCGTGGGCGGCGACCCCTATCTGCTCCCGCTGGCCCTGCTGCTCTCCGGCCTGGGCGTGGCGATGCTGTTCAGCCTGAAGGATCCCCTCCGGGATCGCACCGTGTCGGAGCACCACCTCGCCGGGATCCTGGCGGCGCTGGTCGCCTTTCTGCTGGCCGCCCGCATCTCCCCGGTCGCTCGCCTGGGTATTCGGCGTTATCAGTATCTCTGGGTGATCGGAGCGGGTGTGCTGGTGCTGGCGCTGCTGCTCGGTGGGTCGGGACCGGAAGGGGTGAAACTCAACCTCTTCCACTTTCAGCCCGTGGAGATCGTCAAGCTCTTTCTGGTCTTCTTCCTCGCCAGCGCCCTGGCCGACCGCGCCAGCCTGATCGCCGACACCTCCCGCCCGACCACGCCCTCCGAACGGGGAGGCAGGCGACTGCTGGCACTCTCCCTGCCCCGCCGCCAGGACATCGGCCCCCTCGCGGTGATGTTTGCGGGCGCGCTCCTGCTCTTTCTGGTCCTCAAGGACCTCGGCCCCGGCCTGCTCCTCTTCGCCACGTTCGCCACCACGCTCTACCTGATGACCGGGCGCGCCAGCTTTGTGACGGCGGGCGTTTTTCTGATCCTGGTGGGGGGCGTGCTGGGCTACTGGCGGCACATCGGCGTCTTCGCCACGCGGGTGGACATGTGGCTCCATCCCTTTGCCAACGCCCATCCGAACGGGATGCAGTTGGGCGAAGCCTACTGGGGCATGGCATCGGGGGGCTGGCAGGGCAGTGGGTTGGGGATGGGGATGCCGGGGTTGCTGTCGCGGGGCGGCTCCGACCTGGCGTTTGTAAGCTGGTCGGAGGAGACCGGGCTGATCGGAGCGTGGATGGCGCTGGTGATCTACGCGGTGCTGGTCTGGCGCGGCCTGCGGATCGCCCTCCACGCCCGCAACGATTTCGACCGTTCGCTCGCCTTCGGCCTGACTACGCTGCTCGGCCTGCAGACGCTGCTCATCCTCGCCGGGGTGACCGGGGCGTTCCCGCTGACGGGCATCGCGCTCCCGTTCCTCTCCTACGGCAATAGCTCCCTGGTGGTCGCCTTTATCACCGTGGGCCTGCTGCGGGGGATCTCCGCGCCGCCTACAAGCGGCGTCGGCAACCCGGAGCCGCCGGAGGAGATTCGTGTCGCCGCCCGGCGCTTCGGCGTGGCATTCACCGTGCTGCTGCTGGGGGGCATCGGGCTGTGGAAGCTGGGGCAGATCCAACTGCTGCATGCGGATGAGATCGCCCTGCGCCCCATCAAGACGCCCGATGCGGATAAGGTCGTGCGCAACCATATCAACCCGCGCCTGCTGGCAATGGAGCATGAGATCGAGCGCGGCAGCATCTACGACCGGCAGAACCGGGTGCTCGCCACTTCCCGCGAAACGGAGTTGAGCGCCTTTGTCGAGAAGAGCAAGGCGCGCCGTATGGCGGACGCCCGCGCGCGCTACTATCCGTTCGGCCCGGCGACGGCGCAGCTTATCGGCTATCTGGACCCGGCGGTCGGAGGGCCCTCCGGCTTTGAGAGCGCTTATAACAACGAACTGCGCGGCTTCAGCAGCTATGCCGAACTGCTGGACGACTATCGCCATCGCCACAGCTTCGGCTATCAGCCGCGCAAGGGTTACGACCTCTACCTCACCGTGGACGCTGAATTGCAACGCGACGCGCAGGCGGTCCTGGCAAAGACGATTGCCAAGCTCAGCGACAAACAGACGGGCAAGCCCAAGGACCGGGCGGCCTTTGTGCTGATGGCCCCGCAGACCGGCGAGGTCCTGGTGGCTACCTCCCTGCCCACCTACGATCCGAACGCCCTGACGCCCGAGGCGATGCGGCGCTTCACCACTGGCGACGAGGCGAAGACGGAGATCCCTCTGCTCAACCGGGCGGTGCGCGGCTTCTATCCGCCGGGCTCTACGCTGAAAGTCGCAACCACAGCCTGCGCCCTGGAGACGATGCCCAACGCGATGACCTTCGCCGTGCCCTGCAATCGGGTCACGGAACCAATCCACTGGCAGACCAACGGCGTGCGCCATGTGCGGAGCCATATCAGCGACGATAAGGGCGACCCGGCCTTCGGCACGATCACGCTGCCGTTCGCGTTCCAGGTCTCCTCGAACATCTACTTCGCCAACCTGGCTGCCGCCGTAGGCAGTGGCCCGCTCCGTACCACGCTGGCCGAGAAGCTGGGCTTCTCGCACACGCCGAAGCCGGAGTTCTTCGATGCCGACCTGCCGGACATCGGCTTCGGCCAGGGCCGAATGCTGGCCTCGCCGCTGGAGATGTGCCGGATGGCCTCCAGCGTCGCCAACAACGGGGAGATGATGCAGGCGCGGTTCGTCGCGCGGATCGCGTGGCCCGGTGAGAAGCCCGAGACGGCGACCAAAGAAGGGCAGGAGAAGCGCCCTATGGCGAAGAACTTCCCGCCGACGGTGCAGTCTCAGGCGATGTCGGCGCAGACGGCGGGCACGCTGCGGGAGTTGATGCGCAGCGTGGTGACAGGCGGCACGGCGCGGGGCGTTTTCGATTCGCTGCCATTTGATGTCGCGGGCAAGACCGGCACAGCGCAGAACCACCAGTACGATCACGACCCGCACTCTTGGTTCATCGGTTTTGCGCCCTACACGGAGCATCCTCGCTACGCCTTCGCCTGCGTGGTCGAGAATGGCGGCTATGGGAAGACCGTCGCCGCCGTCGTATGCAGGGATGTACTCAAAAAAACTGCCGCCCACGATAAGGAGTGAGGGAGATCCTGTCTGGAAAGGGGATGTCCAGATGCCTAGAGGAAAGAAACCTATCGTCATCAACACCAAGGGCCGAGATTGGGTGCAGATCAAGCAGGGCAAGTCTACTACGCTTATTCCTGTCGCAGTGTTGACTACCGTCGGCCTGGGAATGTTCCTTTTCGGTATTCTCTATATGCTAGGCGTCAACCCCCTGCATGACTCCAAAAGCGTCTGGGGCCTCCTCTTTGCAGGCACTATGTTCGTCGCCTCCGGGTTTATCTTGGGCCGCGTCTTGGCAGGCACACCATTCTCCGCCTCCGGGTTTACCTCTGCGCTGCTCCATCTCGTTTCCCGACGGCTGATCCCCGAGGATCAACTGTACGAGCGCTTGAATGCAGACTATACCACGCTGAACCGCGCGATGCGTCAGAACGATGTCCAGCCCCGCTTAATCATTAATGGTGCGCGCTACTACTCCCATGGAGATTTCGGCGACATTGCCACCCTGCTCCGGGCCTCCAGTGCGTCCTCAACTAGCCAGGAAGTCCTCCTGCGCCCTGCCGCCGCCGGGACCGAAACGCCTCAAGTGCAGCTCCTCCGCGCCGCAGATCAAAGCGCGGAGGAGGCGAGCACCCAACAGCCTGCTGGATTGGAGCTGTCTCCGGCGCTCCAGAACGTGACACCGGCAAGCGTCGCGCCGCATCCCGAACAGGTGGTCGTGAACCGGAAGTCCGGGCTGTGATGACCCGGCTGTTCAGGACTCTGACGTAATTACAGGTGAGGAGGAGACGAGAGTGTTCAAACCACAAGTGTTTCCAGTGGCTCCTTCCATCTGGTGTGTGCGACGCGTTTCCTATCTCACCTGTTCCTATATCGTAACCACGCCAGCAGGAATCATTCTCGTGGATGCAGGGATGGATTCGGGTGGGCGTGACATGCTCTTTGCCCTGGATAAACTGCGCTTGCCTGCCGAAGATGTGCGCGCTGTGTTGCTTACCCACTGGCATAATGACCATGCGGCAGGGGCACATGCCCTGCAAGAGCAATTGAGAGCAGCAGTTTACTATCATTCCGCTGACGCTCCCTTTCTAACACGCGCCACGGCACACCAGGGTCTACGAGGTTGGTTGAGCGATCTCATCCCGGAATGGGGATTGTTTGTCCTCTTCAAAGGGTTACTTGGGGAAGCAACTCCGAAAGCGGTTACCGCCTCTACATTCGTTATCGAGGGAGACATCCTGTTTGAGGGTTTCGAGGTTATCCCCACTCCCGGCCATACGCCAGGTCATGTGTCCTATTACTATCGGCCTGAACACGCTCTGTTTGCCGGTGATGCGCTGGCGGTCGTGGGAGGACATATCCATTTCATGGCCCGTCCTGTGACCCCAGACATTGCACAAGCCCGTGCCTCGATGAGACATCTCCTCTCCTTAGATATAGACACTCTCTGCCCAGGACATCGAGCGCCGTTGACCAAGAATGTTCGCAGCCAATGTCAGGAAATGGCTCGCTATCTAGATCGAGGACAACCTTGGCCGCTCCTTGGATAAAGCCAGCAGCGCGCCTACGCTAACCGGCCTGGAATCGGGAATGTATTGTCCGCCCGCAGGGCGGTTGGCACATAGTGCCCCCAAGGCGGGTCGTTCACGACCCGACACTCCCGAAACCGGTACGAAAGCCAAGTCGTATTTCCTCTGATGGTCCTCACTACTGGAATTTGGTGTACGAATAGGATAAGGTTTATCATCAGCGTGAAAGATGCGGAAAACCGGTTGCCGAACCGGCCCTCCTCGGCGGTTTTCTGGTGCAAGGCAAGCCTGCTCAAGGTGCGGCGGGGCCTGCAGAATGCGGTCGGCGGCATTCGGAGGCATCCGCAGGCGGAAGCGACGGATTATCCGTTTGTAGCCGCTGAGTCCGTAACGCCGCTCTGGATCGAAGAGCAGCTTGCGGAGCTGCCTCTGCAGCGGGGTAAGGTGCAGAACCTGCGGAGCGCTCTACGCCGCCTGAACGGAGCCGCCATCCCTACTGGAGGTGTGTTTAGTTTTTGGAAGCAGATTGGAAAGGCTACGCGCGGGCGGGGCTATGTGGCCGGACGCCAGTTGCGTGAGGGCTGTCTGTTTCCCGCCATCGGAGGAGGATTGTGTCAGTTGTCCAACGCGCTCTATGAGATTGCGTTGCAAGCGGGTTGTGAGATCGTGGAGCGGCATCCCCATACGGCGCGGGTTCCGGGGTCCGCTGCCGCGCAGGGTCGGGATGCGACCGTCGCCTGGAACTACCTGGACCTCCGGTTCCGCGCCCCGTTCCCCTTTCTGATCGAAGCCCGTCTCACGGCGGATACGCTGATTGTGCGATTGCGAACTCGGGATGCGATTGTACATTCTGAAGCGAAGCCAGCCGAGCGACGGCCTGGGAGTATTGCGCTTCTCCCTCTCGCTCCGGCGCGGAAGTCGGTTGCCGACGAGGCGCACAGTTGCGCGACCTGCGGGATGGACGCCTGTTTTCGCCATCGGGAGTTTTTTGCGGGGTTTAAGGAGCGCGCTCCGGAACCCGCGCGAAGTGAGGCAAAGCGCTCCGCTGGGGGCGGCATCACGGCCTACCTTGTGGACGAGAAGGGGCCGGAGTTCGCGGCGTACCTGGCGCAGGCGCATTGTCCGGAGGATCGGCTCTGTCTGCCGCTGGACGGCAAGCGCTGGAAACTGCCGCGCTACACCTGGGAGACGGCGGGGTACGCTTATGTCGGCGATGCGGCTCTCCCGACGCTCCTCCGTTCGCTGCAATCCCGAAGGCTGGGACGCTATGGCGCGGCGCGCCTCCAGGCGCAGTTGGCGGGTGCGGAGGCGCTGGCGCAACGCCTGGCCCAGCATCTCACGGCGGAGGTGACCTACCTGTGTGTGGCGCAGTCGCTGCTGCCCTTTATGTGGCGGGAGGGACATCTGGGCGGACGCCGCTTCGAGGTCCTGATGTCGCGCCTGCCGCTGCAGACGCTGCATCGCCGCCTGGACGCCGCGCTGGAGGCGCACCCTGAACGGCGGACGTTGGGCGAGTTCCGCGCCCCAGATTGGCTCGTGGCCGCGGAGACCGAGGCGCTGGCGGAGGCGGAGCGCCTGGTCACACCCCATACGGAGATCGCCGGGCTGTTTTCGGGCCGCGCGCATCGGCTGGACTGGCATCTGCCCGCGCAGGGTAAAATAGCGCCGGGAACCGCCATCGCCTTTCCCGGCCCGACGGCGGCGCGCAAAGGCGCTTACGAACTCCGCGCCGTCGCCCGCACGCTGGATCGCGAGGTGGCGCTGTGCGGCTGCGAACTGGAGGGCGAGGCGTTCTGGGAGGGAGTTGCCACCCACCGCGTTCGGCGTGAAGAGGGAAGGAACTGGCTGGACGGCGTCGCCGTGGTGGTGCAGCCCGCCCTGGTGGAGGACAATCCGCGCCCGCTTCTGAAGGCATTGGCGGCGGGGGTGCCGGTAATTGCGACCACTGCCTGCGGTCTGGGCAACCTTCCAGGAGTCCTGACCGTACCTTATGGCGAGGAGGAGGCGCTGCGCGCCGCCCTGAACGCCGTCCTGACGCCTTGCAGGGAGGGAAATCCCGATGGAGCATTTTCTGCGCGGCTTAACGCTATGCCTGGCACTGGGTCTCCTCTTTATCGGTCTGGAGGGGCGACCGAAACGCCCGTCTCAGGAGAGGCCTGAACCGCAAACGGCCCCTCCTGCTTCCTGCCCGGCAGGGCTCACACCCGAAAAGGTCAATGCGCAACTGTCGGTCGCTCGCACCGACCTGCTCCACTACGGCAAGCCACTCCACGCGCTGATCGCAGGGCCGATCCGGAAACCATGGATCTCCCTGCGGGTCGAGAAATCGCACTATCGCCTGACCGTGCTCTATCAGAATGAAGAGATCAAGTCCTATCCTATCGTGATGGGGTTCAATCCGGTAGATGACAAGCGGCAGGAGGGGGACGGTTGCACCCCGGAAGGGAAATTCGCCCTCCAGGCCCTCTATCCCCATCGGGCCTGGTCCAAGTTTATGTGGCTGAACTATCCGACCTCCGAGTCCTGGCGACGCTTCTATGCCGCCAGGCAGCAGGGCCGGATCCCGCCGAACGCGACCATCGGCGGGCAGATCGGCATTCATGGCGTCCCCGACAAAGCTGACTACGCCATCGATGCCTGCCGGAACTGGACCCTGGGCTGTATCTCCTTGAAGACCAAAGACATCAATGAGATCTATGCGGTGTGCCGAACAGGCACGCCCGTCACCATTCTACACTGAGAGCAGAGCCATGACGCCCTACGAACAGACACCCATCCTATCCGCCTGGGAAGCCTTTCTGTCTACCTCCCTGGATCAACGCCTGACGCCGCAACAGGACGCGGCTCAAGCGGCGTTGGCGCGCTTCCATACGGTCGCCGCCACGGTTCCCGCCTATCAGGCGTTTCTGAAGGAGCAGCATATCGAGGCCGATAGCATCCGGACCGAGGCGGACTTCCGAAAACTCCCGCCGCTCACCAAGGAGAACTATCTGCTGCGCCATCCCCTGCCGGATCTCTCCCGCAACGGTAAACTGGAAGCCTGCGACATGATCGCCGTCTCCTCGGGTTCGACCGGGAAACCCTGCTTCTGGCCTCGGACGCTCGCCGACGAGTTGAACATCGCCTGGCGCTTCGAGCAGATCTTTCACGATAGCTTCCACGCCGATCAGCGCAAAACCCTGGCCGTCATCTGCTTCACATTGGGCACCTGGGTCGGAGGGATGTACACGGCAGCCTGCTGCCGGCATCTGGCGGCGAAGGGCTATCCGATCACGGTCATCACGCCGGGAAATCATAAAGAGGAGATCTTCCGCGTGGTGCAGGAGTTGGGGCCGCTCTACGACCAGGTGGTCCTCTGCGGCTATCCGCCCTTTCTGAAAGATGTCATAGATACCGGACGGGCGCGCGGCGTGGAGTGGCCGCGCTACGGCATCAAGCTGGTGATGGCGGGAGAAGTGTTCAGCGAGGAGTGGCGCGCGCTGGTCGGAGAGCGCGTCGGCTCGACCGATCTCTATTGCGACTCCGCCTCGCTCTACGGCACGGCGGACGCGGGCGTTCTGGGCAATGAGACGCCGCTCTCCGTCTGCATCCGACGCTTTCTAGCGCTGAACCCGGGTGCGGCGCGGGAACTGTTCGGCGAATCCCGCCTGCCCACGCTGGTACAATACGACCCCACGAGCCGCTTCTTCGAGATGCAGGACGGGCAACTGCTCTTCACCGGCGACAACGGCATCCCGCTCATCCGCTATAATATCCTCGACACCGGCGGCCTCGTTCCCTATGAAGCTATGCTGGCTTTCCTGCA
>DATGIG010000560.1:0-27384 GCA_035295825.1 Chthonomonadaceae bacterium
TCCGAAGAGATTCGGGAGGGCCAGGCGGTAAACGGGCGAGGCGGAGAAGGCGGCGCAGCTTAAGAGGACCGCCAGAGAGAGCAGCAGAGAACCGATGACCCACACACGGGTGGGAAAGAGTTGTGCCTCCTGCTGAGAAGCGGTCTCGTTCGTAGTGTTCGGATCACTCATATATACACTCCTTCGGACGTAGACATCTCGGTATACAGCGAGCAGTGCTATCTAAAGAGGACGAAACTCCCCGCAGAATGTTTCCAGTTTCGTCCCCCATTGCGGGGATTCCTGCACACTCCTGCACGATTTTCCCCAAATCGGTCGCAGGATTTTCCCGCGACGAGTTAGAAACAATACCAAAGCGCGCCGCAGGCGCACTCCTTGTTCCGTGACGTGAGGAGAAGGCATGGACTCATTAGATAAAATCTACTATGATGAACTGACCTGGCCGGAGATCAACCACGCGGTGGAGGCGAAGAAAGTGGTCCTGATGCCCATCGGCAGCACCGAGCAGCATGGACACCACCTGCCGCTGGACGTGGACAACTTCCTGGCGCGCAGCGTGTGCATCGCTGCCGCCCGCCTGGCGCCGCGCGAGATGCTGGTCATGCCGACGATCCCCTACGGCTACAACGAACACGCCCAGGACTTCCCCGGCACGATCCATGTCACCTACCAGCACTTCATCGAATACTGCCTGGATGTCTGCAAGAGCGTCGCTTATACGGGCTTCGAGCGGATCATCCTGGTAGATGGGCACGGCTCGAACGAGCATCTATGCGAGTTCATTGCGCGGCGCGCCACGTTGGAGACCGATGCGGTGTGTGCCTCGACCATGTGGACGAACCTGGCGGTAGAGGCGTTCGAGGCCGTTCGGGAATCGGGACCGGGTGGCGCGGCCCACGCCTGCGAACTGGAGACCTCCGCCTACCTCTATCTGGAGCCCTCGCGCGTTCAGATGGAGAAGGCGCAGGATCACTACGGCGGCGCGGCGGGAGCGGCGGGATCGAAGTTCCTGCATGTGGACCTGACCAAGGGCTGGGGGCCGATGAAGGTGGTCCGCTGGACCAGCTCCGCCACACCGACCGGGGTCTCCGGCGCGCCCACACTCGCCACGGTGGAGAAGGGGCGCGCGATCATCGAGGGCGCGGCGCAAAACCTGGTCGCCTTTGTGCGCGAATTCAAGCAGATGCCCAAGGGAGAGCGGGTGGACCATCGCGTCGCCAAGCCCGCCCTGCCGACGCTCCCCAATCTCGACTGACGGTTCGGAAAGCGCCTGCAGCATCCGCATATGGATGCTGCAGGTGCGAATGTAGGGGCGCTGCTTGCCGCGCCCCCTTGCCGCCCCCTCGCACGGAGGGTGCGCAAGAAGGAGAAATCATGCCAGTCTTGAGCCCGGAAGACCACGCCTTTTTCCAGGAGAACGGCTATGTGGTCGTGCATAACGCGGTCCCCCAGGAGAACCTGGATGCAGTGATTAACGCCATCTGGGAGTTCCTGGGAATGGATCGGAACAATCCCGAGGACTGGTATCGGGAGCCGCTGCGCACCAATGGGATGGTGGAGATGTACCAGCACCAGGCGCTCTGGAACAACCGGCAGTATCCGCGTCTGTATCAGGCCTTCATGGAAATCCTGGGCACAGAGCGGCTCTGGGTCTCCATAGACCGTGTCTGTATGAAGCCGCCGCGCCACCCGGCGCATCCGGAATTCGACAACAAAGGCTTCATTCACTGGGACGCGGACACCGCTAAGCTCCCGATCCCCCTCTCGGTGCAGGGCGTGCTCTACCTGGCCGACACCGACCGGGATCAGGGCGGCTTCCAGTGCGTCCCCGCGCTCTTTCGGCAGTTCGATTCCTGGCTCAAGACCCAGCCTCCCGACCGCAATCCCTACAACCCCGACCTCACCGGGTTTGAGATCGAGCCGATCCCCGGCAAAGCGGGCGATCTGGTCATCTGGAGCCGCCTGCTGGCGCACGGCAACGGGCACAACGTCTCCTCCAGGCCGCGTCTGGCGCAGTACATCTCCATGTTCGAGGCCAATCCGCAGACCTCAGAGGCCGATGGCTGGGGCGGAGACCGCGAGGCGCGCATCCGCCAGTGGCAGGACCGCCAGCCTCCGGACGCCCGCTGGGCGCCCGGCGATCCACGCCACTGGGAGCAACTGCACAGCAAGACGGCGGAATTGACGCCGCTCGGGCGCAAACTCCTCGGCCTCGACTCGTGGGAGTGAAACTTCCTGGGGCTCATCCTATTCCCGTAAGCAGCCTACTTGGCTCAGTAACGGTCCGATCGATTTGCGCGACTGGAAGAGTTGTTGACACCAAAGTGTCGGCATCGGTATAATGTGCTACGACGTAGTAGCATCAATGGGAGGCCAAATATCGGATGAAGACTTCTCGCTCAAACCTCAACCTACACATCGGTGTACTCCTGGCGATCCTGGTTGCCACCGGCGCAATGGCGCAGCCCGCCAATGCACCCACCCTCAAGGACGCTTACAAAGATCACTTTCGTATCGGCGTGGCCATCAATCGCTCCATTGCCACCGGGAAAGCCGGCAACGGCTTTCGGACCTCGGAGTTGGTGGATAAAGACATTGCGCTGACCAAGGAGCAGTTCAACCAGATCTCCCCGGAAAACGACTTGAAATGGTCCCTCATTCATCCACGAGAGGGCGCGGACGGCTATGATTTCGGCCCAGCCGATGCCTACGTGGAATTTGGCCTAAAAAATCATATGTATCTCGTGGGGCACACGCTCGTCTGGCATGGACAGACCCCCCGCTGGGTCTTTGCCGGCACGCCTCCGCCATCCGGTGTGACCAACCCTCCCGCCCAAGCGCCTCCTCCTGCCAATGGAGCGGGAGCCAATCCGGGCAGAGGCCCGTTTGGCCGTGGTTTCGATAATAATGGGCCGCGCGCCACACGCGAAGAGTTGCTCCAGAGGATGCGCGACCACATTCACACGGTCGTCGGCCGATACAAAGGCAAAATCAAGGTCTGGGACGTGGTGAACGAAGCCCTCGCCGACGGCGGGCCGAACACCCTGCGGAACTCGCCCTGGCTGCAAATTATCGGGCCGGACTTCATCGCCAAAGCCTTTGAATATGCCCACGAAGCCGATCCTCAAGCGATCCTCCGCTACAACGATTACGGCTTGGAAAACCCGGCCAAACGCCAAAAACTCATCACCCTGATCAAGGAGTTGCAGGCGAAGAAAGTCCCGGTGATGGCCATCGGCACGCAAACCCATGTCAGTGTCTCCTCGCCGACTTTGGAAGAGGAAGACCGCGCACTGACGGAATTGGAAACACTGGGATTGCCCATTCACGTTACGGAGCTCGACGTTAACGGCGCCCAGGGCGGCCAGCGCAATGCCGGGGCGGACATCGCCAATAATGCGGCGACCACCCAGGGCGGCCTCGTGGAGGATGCCAATCAGCGTCTCGCCAACCAATATGCCAATCTCTTCAAAGTGTTCCTCACACACAAGTCGGTGAAAGTCGTCACCCTGTGGGGTGTCAACGACGGCGTATCCTGGCGCGCCAACGGCAAACCGCTGCTGTTTGACAGCAACGACCAGCCCAAACCCGCCTTTGACGCGGTGATCCAGGCCGTCAAGGACCATTCGCCGAACTCGAAATAAGGTAAAAAAAGTCTGCTTCCCCTTTCCGCTTCACCGTTGGGAACCACAGTAAAGAGAGAGGAACCACCCCACATCCTCTCCGAGGCTTCTGGCATGTTGTGGTTCCTGGCCTTCCGGCTCGGAACGAGCCGGTGTGTTTATGGAAGTTCGCATCGGAGGAGGAAGAGATGAGCGAGGCTTGCTTGAAACTGCTGGAGGTGGGGTACTACGAAGTGAAGTTCGCATTGGAAGGAATGGCGGACGAGAACGTCTGGAAACGGCCTGCGGCAGGGCTTCTCTCCGTGGGAGAACTGGCCGGACACATCGCCTATTGGGAGGCGGTGAGGCTGGCGGGTGAGGGCGAGGACCTGGCGAAGTGTCGGGTGAGCAGCCCGTTGATCGACAATCGGTTCGGGTACTACCCGAAAACGCTGGAGACGCCGCCTTCGGAGGCGCACCTGGCGATGACGGCGGAACAGGTCTACAGGGAACTGTTGCGGGTGCATGCGGAGGCGATGGCGCATTTCAAGGCGCTGAATCCCGATCCGGACACTCGCATCCCCGGATGCCCGACCGGCTTCACCTACGGCCAATACCTGGAGTACGCGGTGTTTCATATCGCATACCACACGGGACAGATGTATTCGGTGCGGCATCTCCTGGGGGAGGAGACGCCGGATAACTGAGGGGATCAGTCTTCCTTTGGATCTCCAGGATCCGGAACTGCAGGCGGCGTGGGAGGGGGCGCGATTACTCCTCTCCACCCAATTCCTGCACCGTCGCGCGGACTATCGGCAGGATCGCATCATGCGGGATGTGCGCGATCTGCGCCAGCGTCATCCCGCGCTTCATCAGCGCTCCGACAAGAATCCAACCCACATAGTAGGCTTCACGGTCCTGGCCCGATGTGCCCTTGCCTACGGTGAAGCGGGCTACTGTGGGCGAGTTGGAATCCGCGAGAGACGCCTCGATTCCTTTCAAGATTTCCACCCGGTGCTTATGACACTCCGCAAGCCAGTCCTGCCCTCCCTCCGTGTAAGTCCAATCCGAATGGCCGGGGACCAACGCCTGGGCCGTGCGCATCGCCAGCCCCTCCTGCAACGCGACTTCGGCAATGCTTCGCTCCCAGCCACCGCTCAGCCCGGCGGTAACGATATGCACCGCATGGGTGAACTCATGGGGCATCACCAGCACACGCTGCGACGCATCCATCTCGACGGGTAACGCGACCACCTGGACGCCATCCCGCGTGGCAGTAAAGGCATTGTTCTCCAACCCGCCGACATAAACGAGCACACGAATGCGAAGCGGCTTGTCCAGCGCGAGCAAGCGCGCGACCTGGTCCAGGGTGGTGCGAGGGGAGGGCTGCATTCCATCGGCAGCGTTGCGAATACGGTCGAGCACATCCGGATACTTCGGCCAGGCCTCGTCCAGCAGTTTCCGCGCCATCACCTTCCCTTCGGGAATAGGCGGCACCGCAGCAAATCCGTACAGATCCTGCCAGAGTTGCCAGCGTCGTTCCGGGGAGGCGCCCTGGGCTGCCGCATAGAACTTGAGAAACTTGGGCGTGAGATCCTGCACCTCATAGGAGATCAGAGCACTTACGTTTTGGGTTTGAGATCCCTTCATGGCATTCTCCCAGGTATCCCTCAACGCCATGCGATCTACTGCCTTGCCGCGTTTCCAGATCGCTACAATCCGTCGCGTGTCCAGGATATTTCGGGTCGGGTCACCCTGTACCAGCAACAGATCGGCGCGCAGGCCCGGCGCGATCCGGCCCCGATCCCCGAGATGAAACACCCGAGCCGGAACGGAAGTCGCTGCGCCAAGCGCTGCGCTCGGTTTCATTCCTGCATGCACCAGGAGCTCCAGTTCGCGATGAAGGCTTGCGCCATACCACGTTCCAGGGTTGGGGGCATCCGAACCGGCAAGTATGGGTACCCTCCTCTCCAGCAAGTCCCGGAGCGCCGCGTTGGCGTACTCGAGCTTCATCTGCATTTGCAAATGGTACTTCTCAGCAATTGTTTCCTTCAGGTTCCCAATAGGGTAGTTTGTAAGGTAGGGGACCAGATTGAGGTCCGTCGTGAGCCCGGCGCCGTTGGGCTGATTGAACGAATCGAGGACGGTGAGCGTGGGGATCACAAACATATGGTGGCGTGCGATCCGAAGCCCGAAATCCGGCTCCGGTGCGCGGTCCGCAAAGAGATGCGCCAGCCCGTCAGCGCCGACATCCATCGCATCTAATGCAGCCTGGTAAGAGAGAGCATGTGCCACCGCCATTTTCCCACGCCTGTGAGCCGCTTTGACCAGGGCTGCCATGGTCTCTTTGCCGATACTCTCCCCGGTGGTACTGTAGATGATCTTAATGTAGTTCGAGCCTTCCGCAATACGCGCATCTACGAATGCTTGCGCTTGCTCCGGTCGGGAGAGCGTAGGGACGTCCGCTCCGCCTTCCGTGCCATGTCCATTGGGGCAGGTTGCCGCCCAGCCGGCTGTAAAAATATCCGCCAGGTCGTCGTCTGCGCCCGCCTTCTGCGCCTTCTGGATCGGAATGGAGAAATTCGGCGGATCCATCATATCCAATTCCGTGGTTACACCGAACATCAGCTCCTGCTGGAGGGCAGCGCGAATGTAAGAGTGTACATGCGCGTCGATGAGGCCCGGAAGTAACGTGCAGCCCGTTCCGTCTACCACAGGAACAGACGCAGAGAGCGGCAAGTTGCTCCCGACTTTCGCGATCTTTCCCTCTTCAACGAGGACAGTGTTCGCAGGGAGGATATGGGCGCCGTCGAAAATGCGCACATTGCGGAGGAGGAAGGTCCCGCTGGGCGGGCGTTCCGCACGGTCCGGGAGGAGCGCACCCGTCGTAGCGGGTAACCCTACCAGAGCCTGTCGGCGTTCCGCCGCCTGTCCGCCCGTCGGCGTAACCGGGAGAAGGAAACAGAGGAGCGTAACCAGGCCAGGGATCCATGCGAATGCACGATGCAAAACCATCTTTCGTTCTCCTTCCAGAATGAAGGGAGGAGGTAGTCGCTCCCAGCATGCCTATTTTAAGTCTTGCACGGTGCTCCGTCTTGTCATATCACAACATCATGGATCGCTGTTAGCATTTGCGGATCTCTGTGCGATACTCGCCGGGGGTCATGCCCATCATGCGCTTGAAGGTGCGGGTAAATTGGCTCTGATCCGCGAAGCCGGCATCCAGTGCGATTACAGCCAGGGGGATGTCCGACTGTGCCAATTGCCGACAGGCGAATGCGACCCGAAGCTGGCGCACATAGTCCACTACCGTGCAATGGTAGTGTTGGCGGAACACGCGCGCCAGATGTACCGGATGAACCCCAACCGCAGCGGCGATCTGAGGCAAGGTGTGTTTTGCCGTAAATTCCGCATGAAGGTAGTCCCGTGCCTGGGTCAGCCAGCGCGGGCGTAACTGCTCCTCCAGATACGTGGCACGGCGGGAAACCAGGACGAACATTTCCAGTGCAAGCCCCTCGATGGCCAGATTCGCCAGGTCTTCCATGGCGCGAAATTCTCTATAAAGCCTGTGAATCAGACCGACAGCCATGTCTCCTTGGAGTTCGAGAGGGTGTTCTAACCGGATGGCGATTTCGCGCGTTCGATCCCGCCAATACGGCCCTACGTCCAGATTAAAGCAGCGGACGTCCGTCTCATGAGAATAGTGGCTGTGTGTTTCCCCTGGCGGATGGTATACCAGAACGGGGCCAGGAGACGTCAATGTGGCCTTACCGAAAACGTCTGTGTACACTCCCTGGAGTACAGTATAGAAAAATGCCTGCTCATGGGAGTGGCGGTCCACCTTGAAATGGGGGGAATATCTGGTTTCCGAAAGGGTTAATCCCTCGATATGATACCGTTTTAGCACCTGGCCAAAGGAACAGCCGGGGGCGAGTTGAGGGGGCATTGCGATCTCCTATTCCGTCTATCGCAGACCAGCGCCAAACGCGGATTCTGTAAGCCCTTGCATCTTTTTGGACGCCTCCAGGAGAGGCTGGTTACCGCATTTTAGAATAACCGGCAATTACACTTGCCTGGCGAGGTTCGGATCGTGCCCGAAAAGGCGACGCACAAGATCGTCTTCTCAGGACATCCGATTATGGTCACATTCTGAATCAAAGTAAGGAAAGATTGAAGTCGTCTCTCGCCGCCGCGCGAACCATTGCCGCGAACTCACCGGCATCAGTGACAGCTTCAGCAAGAAGTGCTTTTGCCCGCTTGATGAGTTGCCTGCCTTCTGCATTCGTGGAAAGCGTCGCCTCTAGCTCGACCACTTTCCGCAGATGTACAAGAAAGTTCAAACGGTCACGTCGCACCTCATTCAAGAGTTCTCGATCCAGTCCGAGCGCTTTAATCGTCTCTTTTCCAGCCCGATTGCCGTTGATGGCAAACGGAATCTCCTTGCGAAATCTAATAGACTGCTCCGGGTCTTGCTGCGCGGGATGCAAAAATAGAGGCGTTTCCTGTGCTACATTGTCGGTGTGGGATCTGGCACGCAGGTCCGGGTTGGCGAGAGGGAAGAGATTGCGTTTGTGGCGTTGGTTGCAGGCCGAACAGGAGAGAAGCAGATTATCCCAATCGTAGGCAAGCCAGTAGTAGCCGGGGCGTAACAGACGACTACTTGGGGTCTGTCGGCAGCCTGCTTTGGGTCGGAAGTGTTCTACATCGCCGTCTTTACCCGTTTTGCGCTCACAGAAGCAGCATTTTCCGTGCTGTGCCGTAATCAGCGCATCCTTGACGGTGTTGGCACTATAGATGCTGGCATCAAAAGTAAACGTGCTTCGCCCTGCGTCGTATTCGGCTTTGTGGAGAAGGTAGTCGTTACAGTGTACGGTACATTTCTGGCTTCCTCTGGAACGCAAAATCGCGGGAGCCTGTGGCGGCTTCGTAATCTTAATCACGCAACGCACCTCAAATCACAGGAAATACGAGAGGATATGCAGGCTATTCTTGCTTTTTGAGTAGGTCCGCCGCCCGACGGATAATGTCCATCGCCTCGATGTCCTGCGGTGTTTCTCCGGTGGGCAGTGCGCCAATCTGCGCTTCGAGTTCACGCAGTCTGGCTCTGTCTTTCACCGTCAGACGAGCTTTAGAGAGAAGACGGGTGCGTTCCCTGAGCGGCTCATCGAATTGTGGGGGACGAGCGCTCTCTAAATTGAACAAGTCACTGGTCAATACCTGATCAACGCGCCAGCCTTTGATCGCCTGCACATCGTTGTCGATGACAACATGATCCCCCTCTCGCCTCAGCAGCACGACATTGGCATCGGTAGCGGCCTGCACAACGAGGGGGCTATGGGCGGATGCGATGAACTGCGTGTTGGGAAACATATCGCTCAAAAACTGCATGAGGGTACGTTGCCAGCGGGGGTGCAGGTGCAGGTCAATCTCATCCACCAGCACAATGGCAGGCTCGGCGAGCGGGTCAGCGCTGTCGGGGTAACGTTCAAACAGGCGGCTGGCGAAATCCACCATCCACGTCATTAGCGTTTGATAGCCGAGGCTCATATCCTTGATGGAAACCCAACCATAAGGCGTTTGTGCCTGTACTATCGTCCGTATTGGCGTTGTTCGGGATGGCGCGAAGCGTAGATCGGAAACATCAGGCAGCAGGCGAATCAGCATGTCCTTAATACGGTCGCGCCGTTTTTCGGCACGTTTCTGCTCTGCACCTTCCAAACTTTTCGCTGCGTAGTCCGCCTGTAGCAGCCATTCCTCCGCATTGATGAGCGTCGCATTGTCGTCAAACAGACTTATAATGGTGTCTGTAGTTTGCGTTTCGGAAAGAGCAGTCGTTCCCATACGGCGACTAGCACCATATCCATAGCAAATCAGCCCTCTTATGTTTTCATTTGCAGTGTACCTCGTTGTGCGAGGTTCCCCTTCAACAGACCATTGAGCAATCTTCTTGCCAGGTTTTAGCGAGGTCAGGTTAGCATTTACGGATAGCTCAGCATTTATATAGAATCGCGGAATTATATAGAATCGCGAGTCTTGGGTCCTCCCCACAAAAAAATTATTCATAAAGTAGCCGTCAAAATTTCGTCTGCTCAAGCGCGGAATTACAATTCTCCCATCTCGTTCCGTTTGATGCTCGAAAGACTGAAGCCCTGCAAGGCACTGGAGCAGCGTAGTTTTGCCCACGCCGTTGTCACCGAGAAGAATAGTCCATTGCCGGGGTCGGTCATTGCCGTCCGAGAGGTCAAGCGTTTGTCGCGGGCCAAAACAACGGACGTTCTCGACTGTCAGCGATAGGAAATAGGCGGGCGGCGGCAGTTCCCCTGCGTTGCTATTCGAATTCGATATGGTTTTGTCTTGCGACGTTCGCATGGGTTCGGTTCGTCCAGTGATGAGGTTGGCTGAATACTACCCGATCTGGGCCAAAAAATCCAGCGCCGAAACCCAGTTTCCATGAACTCCGCGCTTATCGGAGATTCTGCTTAAAGAACTTTATCGTTCGGCTCCAGGATTGCCTGGCTGCCTCCGGGTTGTACATGGGTTCGTGATAACTATGGAAGTGCGAATCCGTATCGTAAATGAACATCTCTGCCCGTGCGTTCCGCTCACGCAACGCTTTTTCGAAGCGCTCCACATCGGCGACAGGAATGGTCGTATCTTTTCGCGCATAATGACCCTGGATCGGCGATTTGATCCAATCTACAAAGTCCATCGGGCTCATTTCATGGTTGGCTATCTTCAAGGGGCGTGCCACCTTGATGTCCGGCTCCCCTTTCAGAAGCACAAGAGGACCGTAGAAAGCCACTGTCGCGGCAATGTCTCGGGAGAGGGCAGCGATCAAGAGGGAATACCGACCGCCCAGGCAGAATCCGATTACGCCCAGCCCGCCTCTCTTCACAAAGGGCTGCTGCTTCAGATAGACGATACTGGCCTGTATGTCCTGCAAGGTCAGGACGTCGGTCATAACATCGTAGTAGATACGTCTGGCTTGCTGTAGGTCGCTCAAGTCCTTCGCACGGGAGAACGTGTTGACGGCCAACGCGACGAATCCGCTCTGAGCCAGTTGGGCCGCCGTTACCTGCGTGTATTCCGTCAGCCCGAAATCACCTGGCACCACCACTACGGCCGCAAATGGCCCACGGGTTGTCGGGCGCGCGAGAAAGCCTTCGATGGTGTCCTCGCCGTTTTTGAAGGTGATGATCTCCTGGGTGAGGCGCGGATCTTCGAGCGCTTTGCGCGGATCCTCGGTCTGCTGTGGCTCTTGCTGGCCCCGCGCATCGGAGGCGATGAGCGTACTCGCTGTGACGGCAATAGCGGCCTCGCTCAAAAAGGCGCGCCGGCTTGGAAACGGAGAGCAGTTCTTATCAATGCACATGAATCCTTATCCTCCTGGTCATGAGGGCGATCCGAGGCAATGCATACGGCCGGAAACGGACGCAGGGAAGTTGCCGTCCGGATGGAAGTTAGTGACCGTTTGTCTCGGATCACGGCTTGTATTGCAACAGTTTATCCGGTTTTGGAACCGCCGTCTTGTCTCAGGAGAACATTCTTGGTGTGGGTTAGCGCGAACGCGCGATTCTTCGATATTCCGAGGGAGTCATGCCTGTGTAAGTCTTGAAGGTTTTGGAAAACTGGCTCTGATCTGAGAAGCCGGTTTCGAGCGCAATATGAGCTAAGGGCGCGTCCGAGGCGGCCAATTGGCGGCCTGCGCTTTCGACGCGCCGTTGCCGCATATACTCGCCGATCGTACACCCGAAATGTTGCCGGAAGACGCGGGCAAGGTGTGTCGGATGGATGCCGACCGCGCCTGCAATCTCGGCAAGAACCAGGCTCTCGGTATATCGGGAATGCAGCAGGTCGCGAACCTGTTGGAGCCAGCCTGGCGCTTTTTCGGCAGACCTCGTTTCCTCCTTGCGGGCGGTCGCCACCAAGAGTTCCAGCATAAGCGCTTCGATGGAGAGAGCCGAAAGGTCATCGTCTGTCTTGAACTCGTGGTAGAGGCGCAAGGCCAGCCAGGTCGGAAGCCCCTGCTGAAACTGGTGAGGGCGGTCTAGCGTTCGACCATGTGTGCCCAGGCGGCGTATCCATTGCGGTTCCAATTCAATACCGAACAGACGCGCGCCGTGCGCAGAACACTGCAGAGCGTGTTGCTCTCTAGCAGGATGGAAGATGAGCGTAGAAGGTTCACAGTCGAAACTACTTTGAAGATTTGTTTCCCGGCACACGCCTTCCAGGACAAGATAGCAGTGAGGCATATCATGGGCATGGAACGGCATAAAAGTGCTGGCGGAGTAGGCATGTTCTTCCATGATAAGACCGGTGACATATCGGCCTCGGACGAAACTTGGGGAAAAACGTCTGGGTGATTTCTCGCTTTGCATCCTCGCCTACCTGTTCCGTATCGTTTTGCGATCCGGAGCCGTACTATCCTCCGAGTATCTGCACTTGCTCCGCCACATACCTGCCGATCTCCAGCGAGGCGGTGGCGGCGGGGGAGGGGGCGTTGCAGACATGCAGCGTGTTCTGGCCGGCGACGATCAGGAAGTCGTCGGCCAGCTTGCCGTCGGGCAGGAGCGCCTGGGCGCGCACGCCTGCGGGCGAAGGGATCAGGTCTTCCGACCGGATCTCCGGGATGAGGCGCTGCAGGCTGCGGGTGAAGGCCGCGCGGCTGAACGAGCGCCACATCTCCTGCGCACCCTCGCGCCAGTTCCGGGCCGCCAGCCGCCAGAAGCCGCCGTACGTGAGTGTGTCTACGGCGTCGCGGAGCCGAAAATCGGTCTTGTGATAGCCCTCCCGCTTCAGGCTCAGCACGGCGTTCGGCCCGGCATGGATCTCTCCGTCTATCATGCGGGTGAAGTGGACGCCGAGAAAGGGAAAGTCGGGGTTGGGCACGGGATAGATGAGGTTGCGGACCAGCGCGCGCTTTTCGGGCTTGAGGGTGTAGTATTCGCCCCGGAACGGCACGATACGGGCGGGGAGGACCGCCCCTGCCCGCTTCGCCACCCGGTCGCTCTGTAGTCCAGCGCAGTTGATGAGCCGCTTCGCCTCGAAGGTCGTGCCCGCCGCCTCCAGCGTAACGCCTGCGCTATCGGCAACCACCCGCTCCACCCGGTGGTTCAGGCGCAGGTCGGCTCCTCCCGCCTGCAGCAGGCGGGCGTAGGCGGCGGCGACCTGTTTGTAGTTCACGATGCCGGTGCTGGGCACCAGCAGGCCCGCCAGGCCCCGCACGTGCGGTTCGATCTCCTTGAGCTCCTCCTCCTCCAGGCGTTTTACTTCCAACTCGTTCGCCAGCCCCCGCTGATACAGCTTCTCCAGTTGCGGCAGCTCCTCCGGCTCCGTCGCCACCACCACCTTGCCGCAGACCTCATACGGGATGTTCTGCTCCCGACAGAAGGCGACCATCGCCCGGTTGCCCTCGCGGGCGAAGCGGGCCTTCAGGCTGCCAGGCGCATAGTAGAGGCCGGAGTGGATGACGCCGCTGTTGTGTCCGGTCTGATGCACTGCCCACTCCGCCTCTTTCTCCAGCAGCAGCAGGCGCAGATTGGGTGATTGGCGCTGCAACGCCAGACCCGTCGCCAGCCCGACGATCCCCCCGCCCACAATCGCGATGTCGTACCGCATCCCTCGCTTCTCCGTTTCCGACCGCCGAGGTCTTCTCCCCAGCATTATACCAGCGTGCCCGCCGCAGTCCGTGCGTATTTACTTCTCAGACCGCCGTGTGCTATGCTTGTAAATCGGCATAGCGGGAGCAAATTGAGAGTTTCATGGGAGAAAAGGAGACAGGAAATTGGCGAAGACCTATCGGGTGGGGATCGGGTGCATGTCGCACGATCATGTGTGGGGCGAACTGAGCCACTGGAAGCGTCTGCCCAATGTAGAAATTGTGGCAGGCGGCGACGACGAGCCGGAACTGCTGGAGGAGTTGAAGGGGCGCGTGGAGGGCGTGCGCACCTACTCCTCCTGGCAGGAGATGCTGGAGCGAGAAGAGCTCGATATCGTGCAGGCGGCAGGCGGCAACAGCGAAGGCGCGGACATCGTGGAAGCGGCAGCGGCCAAGGGCCTGCACGTCATCAGCGAGAAGCCCATGGCGGCGACGCTGGCGCAGGCCGAACGGATGCTGGCGGCGGCAGAGAGAGCGGGAACCTATCTGATGGTCAACTGGCCCTCCGCGTGGGCGGCATCGTGGCAGGAACTCGAGCGGCGGGCGCTGGCGGGTGACATCGGCGAGCTCCGCTATACCCGCTACCGCAGCGCCCATAGCGGCCCGGTCGCCATCGGCTGCACGCCGAACTTTGTGCGAGACCTGACGACACCGGAGATCAACGGCGCGGGGGCGCTTATGGACTACTGCTGCTATGGCGCGGTCTTTGCCGCCCGGCTCCTGGGCCTGCCCCAGTCCGTCACCGGGATGCGCGGCTACTTCGGCACGGAGCCGAAATACGCCGCCTCCGACGACAATGCCATCATCATCGCCAAGTACCCCCATGCGTTCGGCGTCTGCGAGGCCAGTTGGACGCAGCCGGTCGGCTATGCGGGCACGAATCCGGTCATCTATGGCAGCGAGGGCTCAATAGGGACCCATCACGGCAAGATCTTGATCCAGCGTCCGGGCAAGGCGGAGGAGGAACTGGAGGCGCCTGCGACCGAATTCCCGCGCCGCACTGGGCCGGAATACCTGATCTACTGTCTCGAAAACGGGGCGCCCATCGAAGGCTTTTGCAACGCGAAGATCAGCCGGGACGCCCAGGAGATCCTGGAGGCCGGCCTGCGCTCCGCCGACACAGGAACGACGCAAACCCTGCCCCTCTAGCTCCTAACCTGGGCCGCGAATAGAGACACAAAGCAGGAGCAAATCCGCCATTTCGAGGCTAACTTCCGGCTCCTATGGACAGATAATTCCGTGGTGTCTGGGGAGACCTCTCCCCAGAAATACTGGCTGAAACAGATAGCGCTCGATTAAAATAAAGAAGGATGTGCGCAACAGAGACGGGGCGGCCAGTAAATGGTCGCCCCATTTTGATAGTATACAAAAACTATATAAAAATTTCCAGGTAGTTATGTTAAGATTACCAGTCTGTATGGAATACCTATATTGATAACCTCGCTGTTCACCCAAACATGACCTCGGCGTCTGCAAACTATCCCACTATTTGGAGTTTATAAAATGAGCATCTTGAACCCACAATCGCATATGGACTACGCCGAGACCATCAAATTGACCAGGCGCGAGATCGAAATATTGACACTTATTAACGAAGGCTTTGCCTCAAGCGATATAGCCGACCGCCTGTTCGTCAGCAAACGCACTGTGGATTTCCATGTCAGCAACATCCTTGAGAAGCTGCAAGTCAACAATCGCATTCGCGCCTGTCGTCGCGCCATGCAATTAGGGCTGATAAGCGCCTTTTAAACTTGGTCGGCTCTTTGACAAAAAGGGGGCTGATTGTCAAAGAGCCATGCGTTCCTACAGAAACCGAACGTCCAAGCCGATAATTCCATCGAAAGCCATTCCGTTCGCCCGTTCTGTTGGGTCTCGTCTGCCCTCACTAAGCCGCCGCCAAATCAAGCCGTTGTGTGCTCTCGATAGCCACTGCTTCTTTGTCTTACTGATCTACGCATTTTTCCCAGTCTACCATGTTTGTGGTCTTGTGCAATTCGATTTCACGATAGAAATTTGTTTCAGTTTTAATAACTATAAAATTTATTAAAAATGATCTAATGTATAATTCTAAAATACCGATATTAAAATGTATCAATTGAATTGAAAACCTTCCCATAAACATAGAGCGGCGTGAATGTACTATGAGCGGACATTCACGCCGTTTTGTGATTGAGGTCCCTCCTCGCAGGCTCGATAGCAGCAGATTAGTCGCTATCGAGAACCTCGCGCACCTTGCGGGTCAACTGCGTTGGGGTGAAGGGCTTCGAGAGGAAGGCGATCCCCGGCTCCAGCACCCCATGATGCACGATGGTGTTCTCTGTATAGCCCGAAGCGTACAGCACCTTCATCTCCGGATGCTGTTTCTGGAGCCGTTCCGCCAACTCGCGTCCGCTCATCTGAGGCATCACCACATCGGTCAGCAGGAGGGCGATCTCGCTCTCGTGCCCGTTTGCCACGCGCAGCGCCTCCTCGCCGTGCATGGCTTCCAGCACGGTATAGCCCCGTCCCCGCAAGGTCTGTACTGCCAGCCCTCGCACCGACGGTTCATCCTCCACAAGCAAGACGGTTTCCGAACCGCTCAAAAGCACAATCGGCTCTGGCGTCTGGACCAGGATTTCGGCAGGCGACACTGCGCGGGGCAGGTATATCTTGAAGGTGGTTCCCTCCCCGAGTTCGCTATAGAGCCAGATATGGCCTCCCGCCTGCTTCACGATGCCGTAGACCGTCGCCAGGCCCAGCCCAGTGCCCCGTCCTTTGTCCTTGGTGGTAAAGAAGGGCTCGAAGATGTGCAGGCGGATCTCCTCTCCCATTCCCGTGCCGTTATCGCTGACCGCGAGCACCACATACTCCCCAGGAGTGACGTCTTCATGCCGTCGGGCGTACTCCGCATCCAGGGCGGCGTTGTATGTCTCGATGGTGATCTTGCCGCTCTCGGGCATGGCGTCACGCGCATTGACGACGAGGTTGACCAGGATCTGCTCGAACTGACCGGGATCTACCTTGACCGTGTGCAAGTCGTCTGCGGGCAGCATCACCAGTTCGATGTTTTCACCGATCAGCCTCCTCAGCATTTTGTCGAGGCAGAGGATCAGCTCGTTGAGGTTGAGGACCTTGGGTTCGATCATCTGACGCCGGGCAAAGCTCAGCAGTTGACGGGTCAGATTGGAGGCTTTCTCCGCGGCGTGGGAGACGTTTTGCAGATACTCTCGGGTGGTATCGTCCAGCGCCTCCTCAGCTTCGAGCAACTCCGCGTACCCCAGGATGACAGTGAGGAGATTGTTGAAGTCATGCGCCACCCCACCCGCCAGCCTGCCCACGCTCTCCAGCTTCTGCGCCTGCAGCAACTGGTTCTCCAGTCGTTTCCTTTCCGTGATATCTTCGGTGACACAGATAAAATACTTCGGCTCGCCGGAGGAATGGCGCACCAGGGAGACGGTGAGTTGGATCCAGACCGTCGAACCATCTTTGCGGAGATTGCGCATCACCAGGGAGTAGTGTGGGATCTCGCCTGCCAGCATTTGCTGGGCATACGCCCTATCCGCGCCCCGGTCGTCCGGGTGGGTGATCGCATCGAAGGAGCATGCGAGCAACTCCTCGTGCGTATAGCCCAGAATATCGCACAGTTTCTGGTTGACACGCACCCACTTGAAGTCCGTGCTGATATGCGCGATACCGACGGCTGCCTGCTCGAAGGTGACGCGGATCTCCTCCGCGCTCTCCTGCAGGGTATTGGCGTGCGCGAGTTCCGCCGTCTGCTCTTCCACCTGGACTTCCAGCCGGTCGTGTGCTTCCCTGAGGGAGACTACGGCTTCCATGCCCTGGAGGCCCGGATCGTGCAAGCTGCCCGTATTGCGGAGGATGAAGCCGACCAGAAGAGCAATGAGAGCAAAGACCATGACAGTGGCGGCGTTGGAAACCATGGCAGGCAGATGGAGCGAAATGGGTTTGAGGAAGGTGACCGCAAGCGTCCCGCCCAGGAGGGCAGAGAGGCCGATGAGAGCGGCAAGGGCGCTTGCCAGGGGCAGGGCGCGCCTCCATGTAGCCCTGCGGCGTTGCACCGCCGTAGCATGTGCGGTCTGGGGGGAGTTCGTTGTGATCACAGCTTTTTCCTCAGGGAGCACGCCTTCGCGATGGATGCTAAGAGGATACGCAGGCCTTCCTGGTCCACGCTCTTCAAAGGAGCGTGATATGTTGCACCGCTCTTCCTGCCGGAGCCGCAACTTCCGTGTCGGGCTTCACTTCACCATGCATCGAGAGGGGCAGAACAGGGGATCAGAGAGTAGTATCAGCTTCCAGAATAATCATGGGAAGTATATCGGAAGCAAGAGGAATTGTCAAGCTTACGATATAAATTTTTTCAAACTGCATCTATTTACATATATAGAATCTGCTACAATTAACCATAATAGAGTAGGGAATCTCCTACTGGTCAGCTTCCGATACTATTAGTTGCTATACAATAGTAGAAGCAACCGCTGTAGGATGATCCATCCCGCTTCAACACCGATCCGCCAGCCACCATGGCGTACTGGCAAACTCCCCGCCCCGGAAGGCAGCACACCCGCTGACCTGCTTACTGCTCCAGATGGCGCCACAGATTCGGTCGACCCTTTAACGTGCCTATTCACCGCTCCAGAAGGCATCCCAAACGCATTATTCATCCATTTGGTATCGGCTAGAAAAGCATAACGGCAATCGCAACCCGGAACCTCACGCACTCCGACACACTTGCGGAGGCAAAGAGGCTCATTTCCAAAATGATGGCTACGGCTCAGAAAGCGAATAGCCAGGATCGAAATGAATGAAAAAGCTACTTCAGATACGACACCCGGAGATCTATCAACGGCTCTTCGATGCCGCCCCGGACGCCATTGTGGTGATAGATGACGAGGGGAAGATCCTCGAAGTCAATGCAAAGGCCGAGATGATGTTCGGCTATCGGGCCGAGGAGTTGAACGGCGAAACCATTGAGATATTGATCCCGGAGCGTTTCCGAAGCCGACATGTCGGTTACCGTGCAGGCTATATGGCGGCTCCTGGTTCCCGCCCTATGGGCATCGGATTGCAACTGTTCGGCAGGCAGAAGGATGGCGCGGAGTTTCCGGTGGATATTATGTTAAGCCCCTCGAAAGGGAGCGACGGTAATCTGACGATGGCGGTCATCCGCGACATCTCCGAGCGAAAGCGCCTTGAAGAGACCCAGAAGAAAAACATGGAGTTGGAAGCCGCCAACGTCGCCAAAAACCGCTTTCTGGCGACGATGTCGCATGAACTGCGTACCCCCCTCAACGCCATTCTCGGCTTCACGGGGACGCTTCTCATGAAGCTGCCCGGCCCCCTGAACGACGACCAGCAGAAACAACTGACTACCATCAAAGCCAGCGCCAACCATCTGCTTGCCCTTATCAATGACCTGTTGGACCTGGCCAAGATCGAATCGGGCAAGGTGGAACTCACATTCGAATCGGTCGCCTGTAATCAGAAGGTGAGCGAGGTCGTAACCGCCCTGCAACCCCTGGCGGAGAGCAAGGGGCTGCACTTTGAAGCCCGACTGCTCGATAGCGAGTTCTGGATCCGATCCGACCGCCGGGCGATCAAACAGATCCTGTTGAACCTTACAAACAACGCGATCAAGTTCACCGAGACCGGAAGCGTGCGCCTGGAGGTGGAGCGATCTCAGCAGAACGGCAAGGGGCAGACTACGTTTCGGGTGGTGGATACAGGCGTCGGCATTCGCCCGGAGGATCAGGCAGTCCTGTTTCAGCCGTTCAACCAGTTACATGGGAGCAGCGATCCGGTGGCGGAGGGCACAGGGTTGGGGTTGTATCTGAGCCAGATGCTGGCGGGGCTGCTGGGCGGTTCCATCCGCTGTGAGAGCGAGGTTGGCAAGGGGAGCGTCTTTACCCTCCTGCTGAAGGATCCGTAGGAATGGAGCAGCGCATTCTCATCATCGAAGACAATACGAGCAACCTGGAGTTGATGATCTATCTGCTCCAGGCATTCGGTTATACTCTGCTAACGGCGCGTTCGGGCGAGGAGGGCCTGGAAATCCTCCGGCGCGAGGAACTTCAACTGGTGTTGTGCGACATCAGCATGGTCGGAATGGACGGCTATGAAGTCGCCCGGCATCTGAAGGCCGACCCCAGCCTCCGGACGCTCCCTCTGGTGGCGGTCACGGCGCTGGCAATGCTTGGTGACTGCGAGCATATTCTGGCAACCGGCTTCGACGGCTATATCGCCAAGCCTATCGAGCCGGAAACCTTCGTTGCGCAGATGCAGGGCTTTCTCGGGGCGACGGCTCCGCCGCCCGTTCACGTCCATGATTTTCAAACCCCAGGAGAGGATGAGCCAGGTATGGCAGATGCCGGATCGTGATGGGCGTGAACCGATAAGCGTTCTGAGCCGTGACATGGAGTAGATGCAGATTATGGCGACGATTTTAATTGTGGACGACCATCCGACCAACCGCCAGATGCTGGCGACGCTGCTGGGATACCAGCGGCATCGTGTGCTGGAGGCTGCGGATGGGTTCGAGGCGCTGGCTCTTGTGCATGAGCACCATCCCGACCTGATGATCACCGACCTGTTGATGCCGGAAATGGACGGGTTCGAATTGGTACAGCAGATGCGCGCCGACGTAGCCACGGCGTGTACGCGTGTCATCTTCTACACCGCCAACTATCCCGAAAACGAAGCCCTGGCGCTGGCGCGCGCCTGCGGCATCCGACACCTCCTGCCCAAGCCCTCCGAACCGGAGATGATTCTGCATACGCTGGACGTAGCGCTACGCGAACCGTTTGCGCCCGGCGCCATTTCGTCCGAGGATTTTGCCCGCGAGCATCGACGTCTGCTCACCAATACGCTGCTGCATAAAGTAAATGCGCTGGAAAGAGAGTCCGCGAACCCAAAGCGAGCGGAACCTACCTCTGTAGCGGACGCTTCGCCGGAAGGCAGCGCTTTCGGCTCCCTGAAACCCCTGACGCGCCGTCAGCGCGAAATATTGCAGTTGATCGCGGAAGGCTGCACGACACAGGAGATCGCCTATAAACTGTTCGTCAGTGTGAAAACGGTGGAGACCCATCGCGCCCATCTGATGGACCGGCTGAACATCCACAATGTCGCGGGATTGGTGCGTTACGCGATCCGACTGGGACTGCTCCCGGCGGATTCTTGATTCCGGATGGTTTGCCCCCATAATTCAGGGAATCCCTGATAATCTCACCAGTTCGGTTATCCATAATAAAATCATCTGACCGACCGATGTCGCTCCTGAGCGCCGGTCTGCGCTTGCCCATCGCGTATTTCAGCAATCAGACGAGAGCGCGCCTCTGTCGGTCAGATAGTTATCCTCTGACAAATCCACCAAAACGATAGTTTTGGGAAAGGAGAAACCTGTGGCAACGATACTGGTAGTTGACGATCATTCCAGCAGCCGCGAGTTTCTGGTCACGCTGCTCGGTTACCAGGGGCATCGTCTCCTGGAAGCCGCCGATGGAGAAGAGGCGCTGGAGAGAGTCCGTTCCGAAGAGCCGGATTTGATCATAAGTGATCTCGTGATGCCCCGAATGGATGGCTACGAGTTGGCATTCCAACTGCGATCCGACCCGACGATTGCCCGGATGCCGATTATCTTCTATACCGCAGGCTATGGGGTGGAGGAGGCCCATGATCTCGCCCAATCGTGCGGGGTCTTCCATATGCTGACCAAGCCTTCCGAGCCGGAAGTCATTCTCAGCAATGTGGAATCGGCGCTTCGATTCCCGGTGCCGCCACTCCCTTGCGATTGGCCGGGCGAGCCGGGTGAAATGAGATGGGTGCAGGAAGTCCAGGTGCAGCATCATCGCTTGCTGATCAATAAACTCACCCAACAGGTGAAGCTGTTGGAGCAGGAGATCACTGTGCGAGAGTGGGCCGAGGAGTCGGTCTGCATCCTGAACGCACAATTGGAAGAGCGTGTGATCGAACGCACTGCCAGCCTCAATAAAGCCAATGCGCGCCTACAGCGTGAACTCTGCTTAAACGAGAGCATCCGGCTCCGGATCGAGGCGCAGACGAAACAGATCCATCAACAGTGCGAGGTGCTTGCGCACCAGAAAGCGCAACTGGCGGAAGCCAATGCCAGGTTGGAGCGCCTGGCGTCTACGGACGGCTTGACGGGCTTGAAGAACCGGCGAACTTTTCAGACCTGCCTGGAACAGGAGTTCGAGCGGGCGAGCCGCTATAACACCGCGCTCTCCCTCATCGTTCTGGATGTGGACCAATTCAAGCGCTATAACGACACGTTCGGGCACCCCGCCGGCGACGTCGCGCTGCAGCAAGTCGCGGCGTGCCTGGAGAAAAGAGCGCGCCTGTCCGATGTGGTAACGCGCTACGGCGGCGAGGAGTTTGCGATCCTTCTGCCCAACACGAATAGGGAGGGTGCGAGGATCCTGGCCGAACGCCTGCGGGAGACGATAGAAACGGCGCAATGGCCACACCGCCCCATAACGATCAGCCTGGGCATCGCTTCGCTCACATCCGGCATCCCTTGCCATGCTGCGCTGGTTCAAGCCGCGGATCAGGCGCTGTATGCTGCCAAACAGGCAGGGCGTAACCGCGCCCTGCACTATGAGGATCTTGCACCGTATGCAGACCTCAACTCCCTGTGCGCCATCGTTCGTGAAGATCTTTATGAAAAGGAAGACCGACAATATGAAACGATCTCATAACGTATCCCAGGAGCAACACGAACTCTTTGCCCGGATTGTAGAGTGTTCTTCCGACGCTATTTTCAGCGTGGATCGGGGTGTTATCACCGCCTGGAATAGCAGTGCGGAACGCCTCTATGGCTATACCGCGCAGGAGGTCGTGGGACAGAGGTTCATCCCCCTGCTGTGGCCCTCGGCGGTTGCCGATGAAGCGACGCTCCTCTATGAACGTCTCTCTACAGAAGAGCGCGTCATCGACATCGAGACCGATCATCGTCGCAAGGATGGGGAACCGATCCCGGTCAGCCTGACCCTCTCCCTCCTCACGGATGCCTCGGGGACGCCTATGGGAGCGGCGATCACGGTGCGCACCATCTCCGAAGGGGATCCGCTACAGGGCCTTGGGGACGACATGGCGGATATAAAGGCGTTCGCGCGCCATACAGCCTGGCGAATGGAGGAGATGGAGTGCCTGGGCCGTCAGTTGGAAAGACTGGAAGTGGTTGACGGCAACACCGGACTGACCAATCGTCGCGCACTCGACAGGGAGTTGGATAAAGAGTGCCGCCGCGCGGCCCGCTACTGCATGCCCCTCTCGTTTCTGATGCTGTATATAGACAACTTCAGGCACTACCAGGAGACGTGTGGGCTGCTGGCGAGCGAGGCGATCCTGCGCAGGATCGCGCTCCTGTTGCAGGAGGAGGCCCGGACGACCGACCTGGTCGCGTGTTATGAGGAGGAGTTGTTCTGTATCGTGCTGCCCCATACCGGTCGCGAGGGAGCGCTGGTGGCGGCGGAGCGGATTCGAGCGCATGTCGCGGAGATCTATGGCCCGGAGAACCCGATTACGGTCAGCACCGGCGCCGCAACGTTTTCGCATGCGATGGAGAGCGGCATGGAGTTGATCGCCGAGGCGGAGAGGGCGCTCGCCCTCGCAAAGCAGGATGGATGTAACCGGATCGTTCACTATGAGGCCACACAGGATTTCGCCCGGTTCCCGACGGAAAACGCCCTTGAACCGACCGGCGATGCGGCTTCCATCGGGGCTGCGGGGCAGGTCGTGACGCGCATGGGAAATACCTCCTTCTTGAACGTCTCTCGAAAGGAGCTGGCGCAAGCGTATGATAGCACCATCGAGGGCTGGTCTCGGATGCTGGATCTGCGGGATAAGGAGACGGTAGGCCATTCTCAGCGCGTGACGGAGATGACCGTGTGCCTGGCGCAAATCATGGGGATCACCGGCCAGGAGTTGGTCTATATGCGCTGGGGTGCGCTCCTGCACGACATCGGCAAACTGGGGGTGCCTGACAACATCCTCTTGAAACCCGGACCGCTTACGCCCACGGAGTGGACCATCATGCGCTCCCATACGACACTGGCCTATACGGTGTTGGATGCGATTGATTTTTTGCATCCGGCGCTCGATATTCCTTTTTCCCATCATGAGCGGTGGGACGGAACCGGCTACCCCCAGGGCTTGCATGGTGAGGAGATACCGCTGGCGGCGCGTATTTTCGCGATTGTGGACGTATGGGATGCCCTGCGCTCGGACCGGCCCTATCGCAGTGCCTGGTCGGAGCGGCAGGCGCTGGAATACATCTATTCGCTTTCGGGCAAGCACTTTGATCCGATGGTGGTACGTGCCTTTCATCAGATGATGCGGGCGAACAACATCGGCAACGAGGTAGAGCCGGTATACTTGGCGGCCTGAACGGACCGCCTTAGCGGGCGTTCGCCTGAGCGATCCGTCGGACAGCGGGAATAAGGCGCGGTGTTTCCCGCACGACAATATCGGCCCGCTCCTCCTCGCTACGCGGATCGTAGAGGGCATAGAGCAGGCCGCGCCGGAAGCGGATGGTGGGCATCCCCAGGGCCTTGGCGGGAGCGATGTCGTTGTCGGGACGGTCGCCGAGCATAATGGCCTCCTGCGGGGTACATTGCGCCTGCTCCAGGGCCATATGGAAGATGGCAGGGTCGGGCTTGGAGACGCCGACCACCTCATCTATGATCTTTATGTCGAACAGCGAGCCGATGCCGTAGTCGTTGAGGGCCTGCAGGATCTGTGGATGCTGGTTCGCAATGATACCCAGCCGAAAATCTTCACGTAACTCCTGCACGACCGGTGTGATGTCATCGAGCAGCAATCCATAGGGGCGCGGCTTGCGGACGGCCTCGTAGACGCCGCGCCCCTCGTGAAAGATCTCCTTCCAGAGGGCGTCATCCTGCACATAGTGGCGACAGGCGTCTGTGATGGCCGTGGCCGGCTTCTCCCGCACGCACGCCTGGACCCGCGCATGGTACTCGTCCCAGGCGATATCGATGCCATGGCGGCGCATGGCCAACAGGAGGGTATGGAAGTAGTAGAGATGGGGCGCGTCCTCATCAAACAGCGTGTCCCCAATATCAAAAAAGACCCACTTGATCGCCATCGCTATGTCGCCTCCGAAAGGATAGGTTTCGTATACATACGTCGTACGCTCATTGCGGCCAGCGGGCCGGGATGCGCTCCAGCACACCCGCGCCGAAGACGTCGTAGAGCCCCAGGTCGTTCATATGGACATACCCGATATGGCAGCCACAGGTTTCATTGGTGCAGGGGCGTGGCTGCAGGACAGTCTCGAAGTCGGGCGCGTAGAGATTGCCGAGGGGCTCGCGGATAAAGTGGCAGCGGCGGATGGTCCCCTCGCCATCCACCGCGAGGACGGAAAGCCCGCCCCGGCAGGCTCGGCCCAGGCTCGGGTGCCGCTGCGTGTTGATGGGAAAGAGTGGATCGATGGCGGTAAACCGGCGCAACAGATCCGTATCATAATAATCCGGGACCCGCTTGTAGGCATTGATCCAGAGGTAGACGTCAGACGGCAGCGCCTCGCGCAGCGCCTCGATCTCCGCCTCATGCTCCCGTAACCCCACCACGCCAACGCTGAACCGCACGCCCCGCCGATGCAGATCCAGGCACTTTGCAACGAAGCGGTCGCGCTTCGTCTCAGACGGATGATAGGTGGCCCAAAAGCCCAGCTTCGCCTTATCGCACCGCTCGATCCAATCCAGGCGGCAGGAGAGGTTCGTCTGGATGGCTGCCTTCTCCACATGAGGCAGATTCGTCAGCACTACCAGCGCATCCTGATAGCGCTTACGGATCAGCGCCTCCCCCCAGGGCGTAAAGAGGATCGCGATCCGATCCTCCGTTCGGCCTGCGACCCACCCTACGAACCGCTCCAGGGCACGACGATCCGCAGCATGCTCCGCGTCGGTCTCCTGATGCTTGGCGAAGGGGCAATAGACGCAGCCGTAGTTGCAACTGGAGAGCGGGCCGCGATAGAGCAGGGTCAGGTTCATCGCAGTTCGTACTCCTGCATCAGAGCCTGCACCCGTTGCGAGGCGAGCCAGGGACCGATGGTATCCGAGCGCTCCAATCCGGCAGCGTTCAGCCGGAAGCGAGAAGGGAGCGGGGAAGACGCATCGGGATCCGTGAGAAGCTCCGCCAGATCCTGCGCCTGCAGCTCCTTCAATTCCGGCAGATCTTCCAGCGCGCTGGAGCCGAAACGCCGCCGATACGCCATCAGGTCCAACCCCTCTGCCTGCAGCAGCGACATCAGGACATAGCGCCTGCGCTGCTCATCGGCATCCAGTTCAAACCCATAGTCCGCGACATCGAACGCCTCCTCCGGCTTCTCGATATAATCCGCCAGGATCCCCCGAACTCCCATCCTGCTGACCGCGTATTCGCTGGAGTAGTGGAGGCTTCGGGTATAGGAGCGCGCCCCGCAGCCCAGCCCGACCATGCCATCCTCCTGGCAGCAATAGGTAAGCGAGGAACCTAGTTTTGTGCCCCTTCGTGCTCCTTCGTGTTCCTTTGTGGATTCCCTTTTCCGGAACATCCGCAGGGAGACCTGCTCGTAGCCCTCGCTCCTCAGGAAATCGCGCCCGGCGCGGTAGCAGTCCGGACGAATGTCATGCCACTGGACGCCGATACGGTCCAGGCCGGTGAGCGGGCGGTGGTAGAGCGGGTAGAGGTAGATCTCCTCCGGGCAGTACCGCAGAGCCATTCTCAGCGAGTGCAGCCAGGTCTCCACGGTCTGTTCCGGCAGACCATAGATGAGATCGAGGTTCACGGTGGGAAAACCGACGGCCCGAATCGCTTCGAGGGCGGCCTGCACCCATTCCGGCTTCTGGGCGCGCCCTACCGCACGGGTCTCGGCTTCGATAAAGCTCTGGACGCCCATGCTGAGGCGCGTGACGCCCCGGTCGCGCAGGAGCCGCAGTTTCTCCGGTACGGCGGTGCGCGGCGAGGTTTCGCAGGAGATGGGTGTTGCCGCCAGGTCTATATTGAAGAGGCCGGCGGCGAGATCGAACAGGGTTTCGAGGCCCTTGAGGTCGAGGAACGTGGGCGTGCCGCCGCCGATAGCCATGTTCGCAAAACGGGCGTCTTCCAGGTGGGCGCGCACCCGGCGCGCCTGTCGCTGCAGTGCCTCCAGATACTGTGCGGCAAAATCGGCCTGCGGGTTGGCCGTGGTGAAGAGGTTGCAGAAGCCGCAACGCATCTCGCAGAACGGAACATGCAGATAGAGAAAGAGCGCATCGCGGCGCGCATCGCCCCAGACCTCACGTAGGGGCCTTGGATGCGATAGAGGGCGATAGGCCGACTTATGCGGATAGGCGTAGGCGTAGCCCTGGTAGGGGGATCGCTTCAGCCAGTCTTGCAGTTGTCGTGGGAAGAAGTTCATTTTGCATCTCAAGCCGAAACAGCTACTTGATGAGCCTGGCGATGTCGTTAGGGATCCTGTCGAGCGAGGCCTTCTTCAGGTTCTCCATTATACCTTTTATAGACCCGCGCCTTGATCTCTATATTTTCTCGGCATGCCTCACACAGGCTCGAATGAGCTTGCTGGCTCGAATGAGCTGATGGGCTTACTCTTATTGAACAGGAAGGGTCTTTCGTCGGCGTTGTCCAGCACGATCTCGCACTCCGGAAGACAGACCTTCGCGCAAGAGGAAGCCGGGTTGTCTCCGCCCCGGTTCGTGTGCTATAGTTTTTGGGAGGCGCTGCCAGAGACGGCGTTTCCGCAAGGAGAGGGAAATCGCATGATCCGGGTGCTGTTTGTCTGTCTGGGCAATATCTGCCGTTCGCCGATGGCGGAGGGCGTGTTTCAACATAAGGTCCGAGAGGCGGGATTGGAGAGCCAAATCGAGACGGATTCCGCCGGAACCGGGCACTGGCATATCGGCTCCCAGCCTCACCCCGGCACACGGAGGCTGCTGGCGGAGAAGGGCATCACCTACTACCATCGCGCCCGGCAGTTCGACCGCGACGACCTGAACGACTTCGATTATATCCTCACCATGGACGAGGACAACTACGCGGATGTGCAGGCGCTGGGAACCGGAACTGCGAAGGTGGCTCGCATGCTGGATTATGCGCCCCACCTCGGCGTGCGTG
>DATGIG010000561.1:0-31958 GCA_035295825.1 Chthonomonadaceae bacterium
CCTGCCCGGCGTGTACTGAGTCCAACAGCGGACAAATCAAAAAATAGATCCGCAGGACACGAGGATTAGGAACAGATACTCACGATCCGGCGCAGCCATCCGCCCGATCTTTGAGAGAGGAGAAAGATCATGGAAAAGTCACCTTCGAATATCGAACAGCGCCTCCTGGACGCCGAAGCCCGCTTCGCAACGGCGGAACGACAGCATCGCCAGGCCGCCCGACGCTTCCGCCTGCTCTCCGGAGTGGCGCTGTGCGGCGTCGTCCTCGCCGTCCTCTTCGCCGCCCATCCCTCCGCCGGCGCTCAGGACTGCGATTATCAGGATCAGATAGACGCCTTACAGAGCGAAGTGAACGATCTGCAGAGCCAGACCCAGTATCTCTCCACCGGCACGGATGCGGAGGGCTACCCCGCCATGTATGTCAGCGGGTGCAACCTCTGGGTCCTGAATGGAACCGGCGCGACCAACGCCGCTCCCAATGGGGAGGGCAATCTGATTATCGGCTACAACGAACTGCGTGGCAACAACGACGACCGCTCCGGCTCGCATAACCTGATCGTGGGCAGTTTCCAGAACTACCAGTCGGTGGGAGGCGCTGTCTTCGGGGATTATAATACCCTCTCCGGTCAATACGCGTCGGTTCTGGGCGGCGCGAGCAATACGGCAGCGGGAGACTTTACTTCGGTCGCCGGAGGCTATAACAACTCCGCTTCCGGACGCCTCTCTTCGGTTACCGGTGGCGCGAGTAATAATGCCAGCGGCGCGTATGCCGCCATTAGCGGTGGAACCAGTAATTTCGCGGGCGGTCAATACGCCAGCATCAGCGGCGGGTACAACAATTCGGCTTCCGGCTATGTCGCCTCCCTGACCGGCGGCAATCAGAACAGCGCAAACGGCAACTATGCGTCGGTCACAGGCGGCTTCGACAACTCCGTTGGCGGCGCTGCTGCCTTCGCGGCCCTGCTGGGCGGACAAGGCATCTCTCTGAACACGCCCTATGGTCATAATCCCTAACCATCCATCGCTCTTTTTCGGTTCGAATTCGGCCCTCCCCGCTTTGCAGAGAGGGCCGAATTCGTTCGTGATCTCAGAGAGCGGGGGAAGCACTATGGCTTATGGGCGGTGAGCAGCAGCTTTACGGCGGCCAGGGCGGTGAGGATGAGGGAGAGGTTCTCGAAGAGGTGCTGATTGATATGCGGGAGGATCTTACGGCCGGAGAACGCGCCCGCAATGGCGACCGGGGAGAGCGTCAGCGCCATGCGTAAGGCGGTCAGGTTGAGCATGTTGAGTTGCCAGCTAAAGGGGACTTTGAAGAGGTTCAGGCAGAAGTAGTACCAGGCGCCCGTGCCGACAAACTCCATTTTCGGCAGCCGCGCGGCCAGCAGATACAGGACCATCAGCGGCCCCGACGCGTTGGCGACCATAGTGGAGAAGCCGGCGAGGAGACCCAGCGAGAGGGTGATTACGCCCCCACTGGCGAGGAGGCCGACCGAGGGGGTCTGGTCCTCCTGCTCCGGGTTCTGCGCCTTCCGGCGCGCGACATTCACGCGCTGTACGAGCTGCAGGAGGATCAATCCCAGCAGCAGTCCTCCCATCAGGTGGCTAATCTGGCTGTCGTCGTGCAGCCACCGCATGGTGATCCACCCCAGCACGACCCCCAGCCCGGCCCAGGGAAACAGCCGCCATAGGTGCGACCAGACGGCGTGACGCCGGTAGTAGAGGACGGCGATGCAGTCCGTTAAGATCAGCAGCGGCAACACTACGCCCATGGAGGCCGGGCCGCCCAACGCGTAGGCAAAGAGCGAGACCGCGATGATCCCGACCCCGGTGATCCCCGTTTTGGCGAGGCCGATCCCATAGGCGGCGAAGATAACGACCGCCCATTGCCAGATTTCCAGGTGCATAAAGAGGGTTTCCAGGCTGACCCTGCGGAGGCAGCGCGCGAAGCGGAAATTTGCGTCTCAGGACGGAGAGACATTTCGCTCCACGGGGGCGGGATTCCTGCCGTATGTCTCTCGCACACTATTTCAACTTCGGGTACCACTCTTTCACTTTGCCGAGCGCCCAATCGGGGGTCTTGTCCTTGGGGCAGAGGTTGCAACTATTGGGGTTGGTCCGGATGTCACAACTTCGCCGCCTATTTTGTCTTCTTTTTGGAAATCAAGGAGGTGTCGTCATGTCGGAACCGAAAGTAAGCGTGATTGTGGCCGGAGCGGGGTATGCCGGGATGTTGGCGACCGTGCGGCTGGCAGGCAAAACCCGGCGGCGGAATATCGAGATTATCCTCGTCAATGGGACGGGTCAGTTTGTGGAGCGCCCGAGGCTCCATGAGTTTGCGGCGAACGTGCCGTTGCCTCCGCGCCCGATTGCGGAGATCCTGCGCGGGACGGGCGTTCGTTTTGTGGAGGGGATCGTCCAGGAGGTTCATCCGCAGTCGCGTGAGATCGTCGTGAAGACGCCGCAAGAGAGCCGCAGGTTCTCCTATGACTATCTGCTCTATGCGCTGGGCAGCGTCATGGATCGCGACAGCGTTCCCGGCGTGCGCGAACACGCCTACACGCTGTCTTCTGCCGGCCCGCTGTCTGCGGAGGCGCTGCGCGAGGTGCTGCCGAAGCTGGAGCGGATGGGCGGGAAGGTCGTTGTCGTCGGCGGGGGGCCGACCGGAATCGAGGCGGCGGCGGAGTTCGCCGATGCGTATCCCGGCCTGCATATACGGCTGGTGTCGCGGGGCGAGATGGGCGATGTGTGGGGCGGCCAGGTTCAGGCATACATGGTCAAGGCGCTGCAGCGCCTCGGCGTCGCGATCCGGAATAAGACCGTCGTGGTACGTGTAGACGCGGACAGCCTGGTCACCGAGGAGGGCGAGACCATTCCATTCGACCTATGCCTGTGGGCCGGCGGGTTCGGCGTGCCTGCGCTGGCGCGTGCGGCAGGACTGGCGGTGAATACGCGCGGTCAGGTGCAGATAGATCCCTTTATGCGCTCCGTCTCCCATCCGGAGATCTACGCCGCCGGGGATGCCGCCTCTCCGGTCGAGGATGCCGGTGCTCCGGTGCGTATGGCGGCCTATACCGCCCTTGTCATGGGCGCCCACGCCGCCGACTGCCTGAGCCAGGCTATCAAAGGCCGCCCGCAAAGGCCACTGAGTTTCGCCTATGCCGGGCAGGGCATTGCGCTGGGGAGGCGCGATGCCGTGGGCTTCAACAACTATCCTGACGACCGGCCCAACCGACCGCTATTTACCGGCGGGCTTGCCGTCCAGACCCGTGCGTTCTTTGTCCGCCTTGTCGCCGGCTTACCGCACCTGGAGCGACGCTGGCCCGGCTGCTTCTACTGGCCGGGCAAAGGGCGGGTGAAGGCGGTGCGACGCTCCAGGGCAAACGAGACGCTTATGGACACTCCATGAACGATTTTGAATCCTATCGGCCCTTACTCTTCTCTATCGCCTACCGGATGCTGGGCAGCGTCACGGAGGCGGAGGATATGGTACAGGACACTTACCTCCGCTACCAGGCGCTGCCCCCTGAGCAGGTCCAGTCGCCGAAGGCCCTGCTCAGCACCATCGTGACGCGCCTGTGCCTGAACCAACTCGAATCGGCGCGCGTCCGCCGGGAGACCTATGTCGGCCCCTGGCTGCCGGAACCATTGCTTACGGGTGAAGATGCGCGCACTCCCGCCGATGCGTTGAGCGCTCATGAGACGATCTCGATGGCCTTTCTGGTACTCCTGGAGAGCCTGACGCCGTTGGAGCGGGCGGTGTTCTTACTGCGCGAAGTATTCGACTACGAGTACGCCGAGATTGCCGAGATCATAGAGAAGCGCGAGGCGGCCTGTCGCCAAATCTTCCACCGCGCGAAGCAGCATGTGGCCGAACACCGTCCCCGCTTCTCATTCTCACCGACCGCGCATCGCCAGATGCTTGCCCGTTTTTTGCAGGCGGTGAACGATGGGGAGATGGAGGGCCTGATGCAACTGTTGGCGGAGGATGTGACGCTCTGGGCGGATGGCGGCGGTAAGGCGCGGGGTTCGCTTATGCACCCTCTGTCGGGGCGCGAGGCGATTGCACGCTTTATGCTGGCGTCTCGCCGCTTCGTCGTCCCGGAGACGATGCGGATAGACCTCTGTGAAATCAACGGCGCGCCCAGCGCGATTCTACGCGAAAATGGCCTGGCACGCGTCGTGATGACCTTCGAGATCAGCGAAGGGCAGATCCAGCAGATGCACTTCATCGCCAATCCCGATAAGATCGGGCGCCTCTGACCTTCCGGTGTTTGCGCTAGAGCGAGTTGAGGAAGGCAATCAGGTCGGTGAGCTCCTGGGGCGTGCAGTCGGGCTTGCCGGTGAGCTTGGAGGGCCGATGGTATTCGGTCAGGACCTCCTCTAAGGTGAGGGCGGCGCTGGTGTGCAGGTAGGGCGAGCGGTTGTAGACGCCGCGCAGGGAGGGCGGATTGTAGCCTCGGTAGACGTCTTCCGGGGCTTCCAGGCCAATGACATAGGCGGCGGGAGTGGTGTAGTTGGGTGAGGCGTGGCAGGTGTTGCAGGCCTTGGCCTGGAAGACCGCCTCGCCCCGTTTCGCTGCAGCAGTCAGGGAGCCGTCCGGGTTGCGATGGGGATTGGGCTTGAAGTCGAGGGTGGCGAGATAGGCCAGGACCGCATCCAGTTCCGCGTCGGTGGGCTCCTCGCCCTGCATCGTCGTAGTCATGGAGTCGTGGACCAGCTTACGAAGGCTCTTCTGCCAGCCGTGCCAGGTCCAGGGACCGGTCTGGGTGACCCCGCGCAGGCTGAGGGTCTTCTTGGGCGTGCCGTAGCTGCCGTCGTTGAAGGTGTCGAAGTCGCTGCCGTTGGTGTGGCCCTCGACATGGCAGGTATCGCAGGAGTACCAGTGGTGGAACGAGCGGTCGGCATCCAGGAAGATCGCCTCGCCCTGCCGGGCCAGGGAGGGCTTCTCCGGGCCGCCGAGCGGAACGGTATTTTTGAGCTGCGCCGTCGGCACATCCACCACCTGGAGGGCGTTGCTGAGATAGTTGGCGACGACGACCGTGTTGCCGTCGGGGGCGAAGGCGACGCCCAACGGACGCCCGCCCAGCGGCACCCGGCGAAAGCGGTTTTCGTCTTTAAGGAGGTCCGGTTCGATATGGTCGCCGGGACCGCCGAACGCGATAAAGGGGAGCGGCTGCCGCAGCAGCAGCAGTTCGTGCGTGCCTCCGCAGGTGACGGCTAAGGTCTTGCCGTCCGGGCTGACCGCCACGCCATCTACGTCGCCCACGGCCTTGCCGCGCGGATCGAGCGCAATCGCCTCGCGCGGTCCCTCCTCCTGCAGCGGCACCCGGCTGAGGCGGTTGCCGACCACCCAGCCCCGGTCGATGTTGTCCTTGGTCGCAGGGCGGCCCCGCTCGGCGATGTTGGGCACATAGGCCCAGGCGTTGTCGGGCGACATGGCGATATGGCGCACATTGTGGCCGCGCAGCTTGACGACCGCCAATACTTTCCGCTCCGCGACGCCGATCACGCTCACATCCTGCGAGCGCGCCCCGCCCACAGCGAGGCGCTTGCCATCCGGCGAGAGGCCCACATGCCAGGGCTCGATGCCGACCGGAAGGCGGGTCTCCACGCGCTTCGTTGCGAGGTTGACCCACGCCAGCGTACTCTCCCCGGCGAGGGCCACATAGGCGGTCTTGCCGTCGGGAGAGAGGGCGACGCCGCGCGGCTCGTCGCCGACCGGGAAGGTCGCCTCGGCCTTCAGGCCGGTAGGGGAGACGGTGAACAGGGTAAGGCTATCGGAGAGGCGGTTGGTGACCACGGCGCGCCTGCCGTCGCGCGCGAGGGCGATGCAGAACGGCCCCTGGCCTGCGGGCGTTTCGGCGACCACGCGCCCCGCTTTGAGATCCACCAGCGAGACGGTATTGGCGGTGGTGTTGGCGGAGAGGGCGAACGCACCGTCCGCAGAGAGGGCGAGGTCGGAGGGCGAGCGGTCGAGAGCGGCTACCCTCGGCGCCCTGGGAACGGCGGGCAGCGTCAGCGCTAACAACAGGATCGGGATCGGAATAAAGCAGAGTATCAGGCGTTTCATAAGCTGGGGTTTCGAAATAGGCCGAAGGATACATTCAAAGCGGGGCGAACGGGACTTCCCGCTCGCCCCAAAGCGTCGCGCAGGAAGTTGACCTACCTGGTCAATGGCGCGATGCCTCAACCGAAGGGAGTCGTCTTCTTGACCGCCACCAGTTTGTCGCCCATGACGGCCGTGATGGCATCCGGAAGATAGTGCGCTTTCACATCCGGCTCATCCGGTGCATCGTCGAAGGAGCCGAAGTAGCGGAGCACACCTTTCTTGTCGATCAGGGCGAACGATGGGGTATTGTGCACGCCGAAGTAGGCGGTCATTTTCCCCGCTTCATCGTTGAGCAGCGGCATGACGAAGTTCTTGCTCTCGGCGAACTTGCAGAGGGACTGCGGCGTGTCGTTGGCGCTGCAGCGGACCCCGAGGAAGGCGACGTTCTTCTTGCCATACTGCTCCATCAACTGGCCCATGCGCTTTTCGTAGCGCCAGGTCACGCTGCACTGTTCGCTCATAAAGAAGAGCACGACCGGCTTTTTGTCTTTGAAGTCGGCGAGAGCGATCTGGGCCGCATCGGCCTTCTCGCCCGCCTTCTTCTCATGCATCAGGTCCTGAAGTTTGAAGTCGGAGATGGGCTTGTCTATGACCGCCTTATCCGGCTTCTTCTCCTGGAGGAGTGGAAACGACTTGTTCTCCTGCGCCATGACGGCGATGCCCGCCAGCGCGCAGGCAGCAAGAGCCGCAGCCACTTCCCAGCGAAGGGGTCTCATGTTTGCCTCCTGGTTGGATTGGAAACTTCCTGCGTGCGGAGTTTCGGATGGTACGCGTGAGACGCGATTACTCTCCTATACTACCATAGACGAACCATATCCTGACGCATTTCGCGTATTTTGTTCCGGAAGAAGGGGAGTAGCCGTGAGCAAGGGGAGGAAGCATGGGGCAGGGCAGGAGGGGCGCAACAAGAATTTTGGGGTTGGAATGAACAAATTGCCGTTCGATGCGTCGAAAAATATGTTTTCTCCTTGTTACGAAGATTCGATTGTACTGATATTGGATTGGCGGGTTGCAAACAGCGTCTGCAACCCGTCTTTTTTGTCGCTGTTTTTCAGCCTGCGTGGAGAAAGCTATTTGCCTGTCACCGACTTTTGCTGCGTGGGAAACACACGAATGTAGTGATCGGGCGCCATGGAATGGGTCAGGGTGTCCGGCAAGACCTCACGCGTCGGCATATGACAGGGGATACAGCCCGACTGGGCATTCACCGGGCATACTTTGCCCTTCACTACAGGGGACGCGCTGCTTGGCGTGCCTTGATCCACGGTAGCGCCCGTGTGGGAGCCTGCCGATCGCGCAGGGTTTTGCGTGGAAGGCGCTCCGGAAGCGGGGGCGCTATGACAGCGCAGACAGATCGCCTCGTAAGCGCGGCGATCATGCGAGGTGTTCTGATGGGGATTATGGCAGGTGGTGCAGGAGAGGGTGTTGTTGCTCTCTTTGAAGCACCGACTGCGCTCGACATCGTTGGGCTGAAAGCGGGTCATCTGCGTCGGGTTGGATTTCGTAAGTGTGTTCTGATGGCAGGTCGCGCATAGCGTGTCGATACGCTTGGCGCCCCAGGAGGAGATCCGGGCGATATGCAACTCCTCCCCGCTGGAGGGAGACTGCATCGCCGTGACATGCGCGTTCGCCGGCCCATGACACGCCTCGCAGCCCACTCCCAGAAACCGTGGTTCGGGCGTAAGCGCGTGTGCCGGAAGGGTGGTGACATGGCAGCGGAAGCAGTTGCGGCTATTCTCTTCGCTGTAAATCAGCCCCATGCCCACCGGAGGCATCGATTCCAGGCCAGGGGTGGGACGCCATTGCCGGACGCCGGGAAAGTAACTGGCGCGCATTTCAAAGAGATGGTTGTCCGGCTCCAGGCCGATGTAGGTCATGCCGTGCTTGCCCGCTCCAAAAGCGTAATCCAGCCGCTGGCCGGACCCCTGTGGCGGATCTTCATCCAGATAGTAGGCGCTGTTGACTACCTTGACCACATAGGGCGAATCGGGCAGGGCGCCCAGAGGCGGGGCCAATGTGCCAAGGCTGGTCGGATCCATCCTTCGTAGCGTGAGGTCATGATTGCTGCCGTGGTGATCGCGAAATTCGTTGGGATGGCAGCCGGAACAGGCGGCGTTGCCGAGAAACCCATTCGCGTCGGGAACCACGATAGCCGGTGTCGGAGGGGGCGCGGCAGGGTGCATACACCCTGCCGCGAATAACAGCAGGGCGACTGGAACTAAGAGCAACGCGAGGGGAACAGGCTTCATTCCGCTACCGATTTGTGTTATCGCCCCATTCCGCCGCTCATCGGCGTGCCTCCGGAGCCGGGGTAGCCGCCAGAGCCTGCGTAACCGCCGGAACCTGCATAACCTCCAGGACGGGTATAGCCGCCGGAACCGGCAGCGCCGCCGCCCATCGCACCATGCGTCTGCGGCGAATACCCCCCCGGATGCTGCGCCATCTGGCTCTGTATGTCGGCGCTGCTAGGGCCGGAAGAGTGGCTGGGGGATGCCAGGACCTTAAACCCAATCCACGCGACGATTGCCGCCACGACCACGATGGCGGCAACAATGGCCGCAGGAGGAACACTCTGTTTCATTCTCTGTTTGTCTCCATGGATAAGAAGCGAGGGTCTTCATGAATGCCCTGACCCTCCTGAATAAGGTATTGCCTGTTTGCCCTTAGCCCCTGAGCGCGATCTATCGTACCGCTCGGCCAGAGGACTTCGATACTCTCCACGGTGTTCCGAGAGCCCAGTCCGAAGGTGAGCTGCCTCTGGCACTCCGAAAGAAAACTGCCGCCGCTGTGAACCATTTGCGATTGGGTGATGCCCCGATTGGTAACCCGCGCGATCACGCCGATGCCATCGCGATTGGAGCGGATGCCCTCCGTACGCAGGCGAATCCAGTGGTTCCTATTTCCTCCTTCGTTGCGGTAGAGCCGGAACTGGCCGCCATTGTCCACAAGCGCAATATCCAGGTCGCCGTCGTTGTCTATATCGCCGTAGGCCGCGCCGCGCCCTACCAGCTTCTCCGTCAGGCCGCTCTGAACCCCGATCTCCTTGAAGGCGCCATTGCGTTCATTATGGTACAGCGCAGGCCGCTCCTTGAACGTGAGCATCGAGTCGTAGGTACTCACGATATCGTCCACATGGCCGTTCGCAGTGAACACATCCTGCCAGCCATCCAGATCCGCGTCAAAAAAGAAGAGGCCGAAGGTCAAAAAAGGCAGGCTGGGCTCCGCGAGACCGGTTGGGTGGGCATTGTCCATAAAGAGCAGGGGCTCGCCGCGCTTGCTGTCGCTCTCAAAAAGGGAGAGGCCCTCTTCCGCAAAGTTACCGATGAGCAGAGCAAACTGTCCATTGTTGCGCCAGTCCGCCGTATCGATCCCCATCCCGGCTTTGTAGTGTCCGTTTTCGCCTGTCGCGATCCCGCTGTCCGCCCCGTGCTCGGTAAAGTGTTTTCCCTGCTCGTTCACGAAGAGGAAGTTGGCCCAGGTATCGTTCGTGACCGCGATATCCGGCCAGCCATCTCCGTTGAAATCGGCGACCACCACCCCGAACGACTTCCCCAGAGCGCTCGTATGGATCCCCATCTCCTCGCTCACATCCCGAAAATGCCCGTTCCCCTCGTTATGATAGAGCGTACAGTAGCTCCCTTCAAAGGTGCCCGGCGGACAGTAGCCGCGTATCCCATTGTGTCCGCACCATTTGTTTATGGAAGGGGACCACTTGACATACTGGCAGACGAAGAGATCTAGTTTGCCGTCTTTATCGTAGTCCAGCCATGCGGCGCTGGCGCTCCACTTCCACTGTAAGGACATGCCGGGCATCGGAACGCCCTGCACTCCGGCCTGTGCGGTCACATCCTGGAAGATCGGTCCCTGCCGATTTTTGTCCCCCAGCGTGTTACGAAACAGATGGTTGGCGCCGATGGCCGTGATATAGATATCTTCATAGCCGTCGTTATCGAAATCGCCGACGGCGACCCCCATGCCATAGAGCGAAATGCCGAGGCCCGACTGCTGCGTCACATCGGTGAACGTCCCGTTCCGGTTATTATGATAGAGATGGAGCGTGCTGTGGGTCTCTTTGTCCTCCGGCCAGTTTTTGCCATTGACGATGAGAATGTCCTGCCAGCCATCGTTATCATAATCCAGAAATGCCACTCCGGAACCGACCGTCTCCGGCATATACTTCTTGCCCTTCGCGCCGTTGTCGTGCCGGAAATCAATGCCGACCTGTTTGGATACCTCCACGAAGTGGACAGGGTTGGCGTCCGCCTCCGCAGGGGAGGCCGTTTTCCCGCCGACCGGTGGCTTTTGACCGGGACAGCCCAACAACAGCAGCAGCAGGGGCAGGGTGAACCCCTGCAGCGAGCGGAGGAGGCGAAGAAGAGCGTGATCTGTAAATAACGCGCGTGAACTCAGTTGCTTGTCTGCCCCAATCGAGTATAGAGTTGCTCAATCTTGGTTCTGAGCGTCGTGTCCTTCGGCTGCAGCGCATATGCAAGGCGATAGTATCGGACGGCGGCGGGATAGTCTCCGGCGCGCTCCAGAAATTCCGCCAGCGCGACCTGCGCCGCCGGGTCGTGGCGCGCTGCGGTAGACCGGGTGATCAGCGTCTGCCGCTGCAGGTCATACGACACAAACTTGTGATAGAGTTGCAGCATCCGTTCGCTGCCGGCTTTGTCGCCCAGGTGGGCATAGACACGCCCCAACTCCTGGTAGTTGGAGCCCTCTCCCGGCTGCAGATCCAGGACATGTTCCAGGTTGTTGGCCGCCCGCTGGTAATCGCCCGCAGCGGCATAGGCGACCCCCAGTTTCTGAAAGCCTACCGTCTCCCCCGGACTCAGTTGGGTCACCTGCTTGAATTCGCGCAGGGCGCGCTGAAGACGATCCCCTTCGCTACGACGCTCCAGATAGAGATCGCCCAGTTGCAGATGGTAGTTCACATTTTTCGGGTCGAGCGTCACCGCCTGTTCCAGCTCCGGTTCGGCTTCCGCGCGCAGCCCCTTTCGGAGGGCCACTTGAGACAGTAGCTGATAAATGGCCGCAGGGTTGCTCGGCTTTTTGGTCAGCGCGCTCTTGAGGAATTGCACCTGTTCCTGCAAGCGATCCGCCACGCCATATGCGTTGGCCATGGTGACATCCGCCTCCGCCGTATGCGAGGTCGTCAATTGCCGTACGGTATCCAGATAATCGTCCATACGGTTCATCCCCCGATAGGCCTCGGCCATGGTCGCCAGGCCGCGATTGCGCCAGGCCGGATCGGCGACGACTTGCCGGGAATATGCGAGCGCAGCGGGATAATCCTTTCGTAGGCGCGCTTCCAGCGAACGCCAGTAAGCGGCTGCGACCGGCTTGTGGATCTGATCGAAAGCGAGCGCCGTCGCGCGAATGACCGTGAGATTGGTGTTCTCATAGAGGGCGATGATCTGTAGGGTCGCCGCCGTTTTGGTGTAATCTTTCCGCTTGCCGTAGGTCTCCGCCAGGCGGTAGTAGGCATCCATGGCATTGGGATTGAGTGCAACGGTCTTTTCCCACTGCCGGAGCGCCTCCTCTTCGCGTCCATTCTGCGCCAGGGCCAGCCCATATTGGTAACACAGGGCCGCTTCGTTGGGGGCCAACCGCGCTGCATGCTCCAGGTATTCCAGCGCCGGCTTCGGCTGGTGCTGCGCCAGGAGCAATTTGCCTGCAATCGAGTAGCCTTCCGGCCGATCCGGAGCGAGGCGGATCAGATCTTCCGCCATTTTCAGAGCCTGGAGATTGTCGCCTGCCTGAAGAAAGCAGAAGAGCAGCCGCTCGATATCGTTCTTGGCATGGGGCGAAACGCCGGTCTCCAACGGAGGATGGCGCGCAAGAAAAGCTTGCAGGGTTTTCGATGCCTCTTCCGGGCTCCCATAGGCTTCATACAGGCCGGCCAGGTTGGCGGCGGCTTCCAGGCTATCGGGCATGAGTTGAACCGCTCTGTTCAACTCGACCTGCGCTTCGTCGAAGCGCGCCAGGTAGGTCAGCGAGCGGCCCAGGGGGAGGACGATCTCCGGGTCCTTCGCTCCCAGCGCTCTGGCGATCGTAAGATTCTTCAGGGCCGCCATAAAGTAACCGCTCGCCTCGTCCAGCTTGCCCAACTCCACATAGGCGGGGATATCCGAGGGGTCGGCTTCGATCCGGCTGGCATAGTAGTGCATCCGGGTGCGGATGTCGGCGGAGGCGGGGGGAGGCGGAGGCTTGGACAGAAGATAGTGTCGGCTGATGGGGAGGAGGATCGCCAGAAAAATCAGTAATCCGATCAACAGGGCAATGCGTTTTCCCGCAGCAGACGCTCTGCTTGGCACAGCGATGCGGTTCGAGGGGGGAACGGAAGAGACATTAGAAGGCTTCATTGCACGTTTCCGTCGGCCAGATGCCTGTGTCGGTTGAGAGGAGAGCGGGATGGTCTGCAAAAAGCCCACCCTGCAATAGCATCCCTATTGCAGGGTGGGCTTTTGCATCGCGATTTAAGGCGACTTGCACGCGGCGCCGCGCACGCCTACCTGTCCAAAAATATCCTGCGCGCAGTTGAATTTGTTGGGATCCCGCAGCCAGTATTGGCTCAGTTTGATGGACTTGGCATGGCCGTCGAAGAACGCCACGTTGCACTTGTCCTGATGGCGAGGGATCAGCATCCGGTAGGCATCCCCGCCGTTCCAGGAGGCGCGATCTTCATTGAAGAACATCGTGCCGGCGGACATACTGGTGATTTTGCTGAAGTCGTCCGGATTCTGGATGTAGTTGTTGTACGCCTTCTGGCCGCCATCCCAGGCCTGCCAGCCGCCCTGGGTGCTGATGTCATAGATGGAGGCCGTGTCACCGAACTGCACCATATTGGCCGGTGCATTGATGACAGCCATCTTCACGGTGCCGCTGTCCCAGCCCGACATCAGGTCATTGATGCAGAGCGTGCCGCCGACACGATGGTTCTCCGGGTCGTTCGGCCAGTCCGGGCCGCCATCCGTCGGATAGTCCGGGCAGACCGTAACCTGATAGTTCTTGATATAGGGCTGGATCAGGTAGGGCCAGAAGCGCCGCCAGTCCCGAACGGTTCCGTCCGGCTGTGAGCCGACATCGGCATCCGTCAGGGCGACATGCTCGTTCATTACCAGCTCATCGTAGTCCTGAGAGTACATCATGGAGCCGGTCGAGATCTGCTTTAGGTTGGAGAGACAGGATGCTGCGCGTGCTTTCTCCCGGGCTTGAGCGAAAACGGGGAAGAGGATGGCAGCAAGGATCGCAATGATAGCGATGACGACGAGAAGTTCGATCAGGGTAAAGCCTTTACGCATGGAATAGATACCCCCTTTGGAAACCTATCGCACCCTTTTCTTAAAGGTCTTTAATTATAATATAGTCATCGATCCTTTGTCAAGCGGTTTTTTGCGTCCGGTTTTGGCGTATCGGCCCCGCCTTTCCACTTGACATGGCCTCTGTTTTGAACGCATTATAACCCTGAACGAATCCAAACGAAATTGAGTGATAGGCGAAACGATGAGAAACGCAAACGGAAGGGAAGAGCGCGCGCGGCAGGATCAGGGAGGGTTGTTTGCCGAAGAGCGCCAGCACGCCATCGAGGAGCAACTGCGGCAGAAGGGCAAAGTGACGGTTGAGGAGTTGGCGCGGCGGTTTCGCGTCTCGCCTCCGACCGTTCGGGCCGACCTGACCCGCCTGGAGGAGCAGGGGCTCCTGCGCCGGACCCATGGCGGAGCCATCGCGCTGGGCAATACGCTCTACGAACCGCCCTATGCCGAGCGGGCCGTACTCCACCAGGCGGAGAAGCGCGCCATCGCCCGCGCCGCTGTGGCCCTGGTACACGAGGGCGAAACGCTGTTGCTGGATGCCGGGACCACCTGCCATGAGATCGCCCTCTGCCTGCGGGGGTTCCGCCGCCTGACCGTGGTCACCAACTCGCTGGCCTCCGCACAGGCGCTGGCGGAGAATGACGGCATCGAGACCATCCTTATTGGGGGAACGGTGCAGGCGCGGCGACAGGCGACGCTGGGCGCATTGGCGGCGCACTTCCTCGATCCCATTCAGTGCGACCGCGCCTTCGTCGCAGTGAGCGGCGTCCATCCTGCCTCCGGATTTACCGTCGTGGACTTCGACGCAGCGGAGGTGAAGCGCAAGATGCTGGAGAAGGGCAAACAGGCGATTGTGGTCGCCGATTCCAGTAAGGTCGGCCAGGTCGCCTTCGCCTCTGTCGGCCCATTGACCTCCGCCCATCTCCTGCTGACTGATGCAGACCTGCGCCATGAGGACCGGCTCGCCCTGGAAGAAGCAGGCTTGCATATTCACTGCGCCGATTGAGCCCAATTCGACCCGAACGCGATAAGCAGTATGTGGTGATCGCGGCAAGCTCCGCACCAAGTCCGGCGGCGCCTACTATGCCTTCGTCCTGCCTTGATGGGGTAGCTCCCTGTACGGATGGATTATGGGTAAACGCACCCTTGACCTACGGCTACGTACATCACTCGGCCCCACGCACGCGTCTGTAGGGCAGGGGTGCTGTCCCCTGCCGATAACCTTTCGGTCCTGCCGATAAACCTTTCAACACGAATACGATAATCGGTAGGGGGTGGCCCCGTAATGTTGGTCGGCGCAGGGTGGGGTAGGTAATGTTGGTTGGTGGAACGGAACTGCAGGTGGATCGGCAGGGGCCTCGTCCCCTGCCGATAACCTATCGGTGCGAATACGATAATCGGCGCAGGACGGGGCCTGCGCCCTACATACTCTTCTTCCAGTCTTTGTGGAGGCTATTATGCGGCGTTCACCTTACAAACAATATGCTTCCCCAGAAGCCGCGCCAACACAAACCGTGTTGGAACACCCAACCAAACCCGGCGTATTCTTGCCTGTCCACCGTCGGCCCATGCGTCTACAAGGAGTAGACTATACCTCACCCGAGTTGGTGTGCTTTGTCACTTTCAACGTGGAAACGGAGTGTGAGGTACGCTTCACGGGAGAAATCGGACGGCAAGCCTGGGGATCCCTCATAGACGAACTGGAACGCATCGGCTGCCGCCTGTTTGCTGCTTGCCTGATGCCGGATCACGCTCATCTCCTGGTTTCGCCCAGTGGAACGGGCGAAAGCGTCAGCGATATTGTTCGGCGCGTCAAAACGCGGTGTTGCGCCGTATTGCGCCAGGAACAGAATATCTACTTGCGCTGGCAAGCCTCATTCTATGATCATATTCTACGCGATGTGGAACGCCAGGTAGATGAGTTCCAGGCCATCCGACATTACATCTATTCCAATCCCGAACGCGCGGCATTAGGCGAAGCCTACCCATTTCGTATGTTGTCCATCCCATAGCCCACAGGGCCTGCACCGACCAATATGGAACGTCCCGTCCTCCGCCGATTACATTGCGGACGGTCACCATTGGCATCGGGGTGGATTTCGTCCTGTGCCGATGATCGTGTCCACATCGGTGGGCTCCTCAACTCATCTCCGCACAAACATGAAAATCCCGGTTTGCCGAATTGCTTCGGCAAACCGGATGTGATGATCCTCCGGTGTCCCCGTTTTGGAGGTCGATAGTTATTCCCATCCATGGGAAATCGTGCACTTTGTGGATTACTATGCCGCTGTTACTCCCTACGGAGTATGATAGCTGCCTCCAACCCATGTTAGGTTGACATCGTTATCAGAAACTGCGTTGCCTCCAACAACAGTCTGTACACCAACAGCGGTGCTGTTATATCCACCATACACCACCGCGAAATTCCCGCTTGCCTGGTTTTTGTATCCGCCGCAAACAGCTGTGTAGGTTCCTGTATCGGCTAGGTTATTGGCCCCACCCAGAATGGCAGCCCATTGGCCGTTAGCGGTATTAGTAAAGCCACCACAAACCATAGATTGAATGCCACTTGCGACATTATGATCTCCGCCACTAACGAACGAATAGGTGTTGGAGGCCGTATTATCCGATCCTCCGCTGACAGCAGCTGCGGTTCCCGACGCCATATTTCCCACGCCACCACTCACCGAACCGTCGTTTCCACTGGCAGTATTGCTGCTACCTCCAGTTACGGAGGAGACCATTCCGCTGGCAACGGCATTCTCCCCACCGCTGACGCTGGAGTATTGACCGCTGGCAACGTTACTGGTTCCTCCGCTTATGGAGGCATACGAGCCACTTGCGCGGTTGAAAAAACCGCCGCTGACACAAGCGTATTGTCCATCAGTAGTATTATTTAGACCTCCCAAAATGCTAGAGAACTTTCCATTGACCGTTACGACATTCTGGTATCCGCCCGAGATAGCAGATTGGTCGCCGTTGGTGATATTGCCGTAACCGCCCGTGATCGAACTGGACGTACCGGTGGCTTGGCAGTTCTGCCCACCTCCAATAAATGCGGAGTTAGCTGAGGCGACGTTGAGATAGCCCCCGGTGATAGCGGAGGAGGGGCCGGAGGCCGTGTTGGAGTTGCCGCCAGTGACGCTGCTGGTGACACCGCTGGCCGTATTGGTCCCACCACCACCGACGTAGCTGGAATTGCCACTGGCGGTATTGTTGTAGCCTCCGCCGATATTGGCAAAGGCTCCGCTAGCTGTATTGCCGAAACCGCCTTCCACACAGGCATAAGTTCCGGTTATGTTGTTCTGGCTGCCCACGACTATACCGCCCCAACTCGAATAGTTGTTTAATCGCCCCATTACCAAGTTGTGGCTGCCTGAGCGGTCATCGGTACCGTCGTTACGCTTCTCCGCGTATCCGAGGATCAGGTTGCCGGTTCCGTTCTTAGTGGGCGTGCTGCCTGCTCCGTCAACGATATGGAGATTGGCTCCGGTGATAGTCATCTCGGTTCCACTGGTGGTGAGGAAAGCAAGTTTAGCCTCAAGGGCCGCGACGCGGGTCGTAAGATCAGTACCCTGCGAATGGGCAGGAGGGCGTATAGCCAGTATGCTGGCTCCAATAAGCGCAGTAAGGAATAGGGAACTGGCAAGTTTGAGACGGCGTTCGGCTTGTTCCAAACGTTGAATGATGATGGTAGTGTCTGTAAAATTGCTGTTCACTCTGTTCTCCTTTTAGCTTGAGACCCAAATTTGGGCCAAACAAGTGTCATAATGCTAATGGCTCCCAAGTCTGATAACAAATGGAGATAGTCTATTCTCTACAGCTTGCGTATCATGTTTTCGATATTATGGGTGACCTTGGAGGTTCCCAAATTGAGCAGATCTCCCTTCCAGGTTTCTGCATCCACATCGTAAGTTAGAGTCAATTGATAGGCCCCATTGGCATTTGAATACTTACCGGACAACCGCTTTGTTTTCGGATTATATGTACATATATAGGCTTGCCGAAGCCCGCCCTCTTCCGGCCAAGTAAGCGTTGCAGTGAAAGGCTTGGATATACCTACGCTATTCTCAGGCATATCAGGTATGTCCAATATCCACGTTCGCTTCTCGCCATTTCCACGGCCACCAGGATCATTACGCACAGATGTGCCCGTCCATGTCCCAATGATATCCGACATGTCTCCTAGGTCTTGCGTCACGATGTTGCTGAGAGAATGGTTTACCGTTAGGAAGAAGACAAACGCTAGATTGGGTTTCTTCTCGAATACCAAGCGAGTCTCCTCGCCTGGACGAAACCTAAAGTGGCGAAGTTTTTCTTCTGTCTCAATGTCAGGTGTTGCTCCACGGAGAGTGTAATTTTTAATGTCCCCTTCCGGCGAATCAATGGGGACATCCCACTTAACCGTGATGATGATCGTGTTTTCAGTTATCGACTCGAAGATACACTTCACATACTTGTTCTCATCGCTCCGATTTCGCAAACATATCTCAATGGCTTTCAGTTGGCTGGAACTATAGAACTCGTTGATTTCCGTCAATGCTTCAGATGCGGAACCACTGTTCGCTTCTTCCGCAAAGTCCTTGTTCAGATGGCTTTGGAATTCTTCGTAGTTGCCGTAGGCTCCAATGGGCAAGCCATCAACCAAGGGCAGGTTTATTCCTCCTCCTGCGCTCTTCTTAATGGTATCGAACAATTCCCTAGTTACAAGGCGCAGAAACGCGTATTGCTTGGTTCTATTGCTTGTTTTAAAGGTATGCAGGGGTTTGAGTAATTTAGCACATGCGTCCTCTGCATAAGCGGCTTGCGACTGTAATGCACCGACCAAACTGCAGATCAGTACGGCTGCCAATGAACCATGTCGAAAAAAACGATGTAGCAGATTATACATTTTTGTTCCCCTTATGGTGCTTTTGATGGATAACACAGCAACGTTAAGACGGACCAAGCCCCTCTTGTACTGCGGTACGGCAAGACCGATATTACTCCCCGTTAGCCCTCACAGAAGCTCACGAAAGGATATGATGGATCATGCCGGTACAAATCCAGTCTAACATGCTTTTTCCGACATAAGTGTGATAGAAGTATGACCGGACAAGGAGATTTGCAAAGAATGGCGTATTGAGGGGAGGAAAGCAATAGGGCGTTCCATAGGATCAGAGGAGACCGCAGGATGCACTCTATTCCCTCTCGACTTGCGCTTAAATTGTTTGGCTCCTTTGAAATGGCTTACGATGGCAGGCCGATCACCAATGTTTCGCAGCGCAAAACGGATCGCCTGTTGGCCTATTTGACACTTTATAACCGCACGATGCCAATTGCCGATGTAGCGGAAGCAATCTGGCCGGATACGGCCAATGCTGAGGACTGTCTACGGCATAGCGTGGTCCATTTGCGCGGTTTGCTGGCCCCGGAGACAAACCGACTGGAAACCCCGCGTGGTTATCTGCGACTGGATTTGGAGGGCGTGATCGTAGACACGCGCGAATTCGATGCGGCGACATTGCAGGGCGAACGAAAATCACTGGAAACTGCTATCTCTCTCTTCCGGGGAGATTTGCTGCATGGCTGGGCGGAGGATTGGATAAAGCATGAGAGGACGCGGCTGCATAAAAACTATCTCCGTTCCTTGCGAAAATTGGGAAGATTATGCCGGGAAGAAGGCGACTATGAGGCTGCTGCAGATTATCTCTCCCGTCTTGTGAAGTACAGGAAAGATGAGGAGAGGGTCTGGCTTGACCTCGTTCAGGCACTCCTATATTGTAGAGAAAGAATTCTGGCTCAACAGCGCTTTGCGGAGTATGAAGCGCATCTGCGGACGAAAGGCTTACAACCTTCCCCCGATATGCTGCATCTGAAAAAACAGATCAGTGAAGGGATGGATCCTCCCACGCCTCCTTCCATCCGTTTGCCTGACGCCCCTATCGGAGGCGCGCTCTCCCCCGATTCTCCCTGGTATCTGCGCCGCTCCGCCGACCAGGAATTCCTGGAGGCGGTCATACGCCAGGACAGCATCGTTCTGGTCAAAGGGCCGCGTCAGACCGGGAAGAGTTCCTTATTGGCGCGAGGGCTGGCGCAGGCCCGAAAGAACGGCGCGCGGGTCGTTACCACCGACTTGCAATCCATTGGAATCCAGCACTGGGCTTCCACAGAGACGTTCACCCTGGCACTCGCACAGAACCTGGCGGATCAACTCACGCTCGAACGCCAACCGGCGCAAGACTGGGCCGAGCATCGCGGCCCCATCGGGAACTTCGAGCGCTATGTGCGTCAAGAAGCCCTCAGTAAGTCGGATGTGTCGCTCGTCTGGGGAATAGATGAGCTGGACCGTCTGTTTCCCTATCCCTTCAGCAGCGAGCTGTTCGGCCTCTTTCGCGCCTGGCACAATGCGAGGGCTTCCAATCCCGATGGCCCCTGGCGACGCCTCACCCTGGTCATGGCCTATGCGACCGAAGCGCATCTCTTTATCTCCGATCTCAGCCAGTCCCCCTTTGCCGTGGGCACGCGCGTCAGCCTGGAGGATTTCGCGCCCTGGCAGATAGCCGAGATGAACCTGCTCTATCGCTCACCGTTACAGGGCGAAGCGCTCACCAGGTTGGGGCAACGCGTCGGCGGACACCCCTATCTCATCCATCGCGGGCTCTATGAGTTGGCGGCCCAACGGCTGTGCTTCGCCGAACTGATGGCAAAGGCGGCGCGCCCCGATGGGCCGTTCGGCGACCATCTCAAGCGTCTCCTCAACGACCTCTGCCGGGACAATGAGCTGTGCGAAGGCGTGCGGAGCGTCCTTCAGAACCGCCCTCGCCTCACCGCAAATGACTTCTGCCGGCTAAAGAGCGCAGGCGTGCTCAAAGGCGATGGCCCGGAAAACGCAGAGTTCCGTTGCCCGCTCTACCGGGACTATCTGGAGGTCCATCTGCGATGAAACCCAACGCCTTCTATATCTCCGGTGGGACGCTGCCCCTGGATGCGCCCTCCTATATCCGCCGCGAAGCCGACGATGCGCTCTATACCCACCTCGCGCAGGGCGAATACTGCTATGTCCTGACCGCCCGCCAGATGGGCAAATCCTCGTTGATGGTCCGTACTGCCGACCGCCTCCGCCGCGCGGGGTTCCGTGTCGTTCTGCTCGATCTGACCGCCATCGGACGCAACTTGACCGCCGCCCAATGGTACTATGGCCTGCTGAGCCAGGTCGGCTTACAACTCAATTTGGAAGACGCCCTGGAGAATGTCTGGCTGAAACATAGCGCCTTTGGCCCTATCCAGCGCTTTATGAAGGCGCTCTCCGAAGTCGCCCTCCCGGCAGATGCCTCCCCGCTCATCGTTTTCCTTGATGAAATTGACTGCACCCTCAATCTGCCCTTCTCCACCGACGAGTTTTTTGCCGCCATTCGGGAATGCTACAATCGCCGCTCCTACGCCCCGGAAATGGAGCGCCTCACCTTCTGCCTCCTGGGCGTCGCTACCCCCGCCGACCTCATCCGTGATACCCGGACCACCCCTTTCAACATCAGCCGCCGCATCGAACTCAACGACTTCACCCCGGAAGAGGCTGCGCACCTGGCGCAGGGGTTTGCCTTACCTAACCCCCCGTCCGGGGGGTTAGGTAACTTAGCCCGAATCCTCTACTGGACAAACGGGCATCCGTACCTGACGCAACGCCTCTGTCAGGCCATCGTCGAAGAGAACGCATGCGAAAATAGGCACGCCAAGACGGAGCGCTCTGATGTGGATCGCCTCTGTGAGAGCCTGTTTCTGAGCGCGGGCGCGCGCAATGCAGATGAGAACCTGCTGTTTGTGCGGGAGCGATTGCTTCACAGCGATGGGGATCGGGCTGCCTTGCTCGACCTTTACGCGAAGATAGAGAAAGGGCGGAAGGTAGAGGACAATGAAGCGAACCCGTTAACTGGTCTCTTGCGCCTGTCGGGAATCACACGAACAGAAGAGGGTTGTTTGCGCGTTCGCAATCGCATCTATGCCCATATCTTCGACCACAGGTGGATCGAAGACAATATGCCCGATGCCGAGGTAAAGCGTCGAAAGGCAGCCTACCGACTCGGCCTCTTCCGCGCTTCGGCTCTCTCTGCTGTCATCATCACGGTGGCGATATGGAATGTATTGGCATGGCGGTGGCGTGTAGAGGCTAAGAGAGCGAACAATGAGGCACTTAACGAAAAGAAGGCAAAGCAAGAACTTCAGGCGAACGCGATCCAACTGAACACGGCTCTCAAGATGGAAAAACAGGCTGAAGTCCGCGCCAACCAGGAAACGAATAAAGCATTGATAGCTAAGAATAAGGCGGACGCAGCAAAAACACAAGCACAAGAGGCAGAGCAACGCGCTATTCGCAACCAAAACGAGGCTAATGCCCACAGGAAGGAAGTGGCACGTCTGCTGGCACAGCGTCAAATCGAAGAGGATGTCCGCAAGCTAGATAGCGGCGATTCTTCCGGCTTGCTCGATTTGCTGGATGCCTATCGTGTTACCTCCGATCTGCCGGAAATACAAGAATCGGCAGCCTGTCTCTGGTCTGCATGGTATGCGGAATGTACGCATCGCCAGCAGCATGTGCTCGTCCATGATGGCCCAATCCGAGCCATCGCCTACAGTCCGGATGGTAAACTGCTTGCTACTACATCCGATGATTGCACCACCCGACTGTGGGACACCACTACCGGGCAGCTTTTCGGGAAACCACTACACAACGATAGCCCGGTGAAGTTTCTGGCCTTCAGCCCGGATGGCAGGGATCTGGCAACGGTCACTGCGAAGGAAAACCTGTCTGTATGGTCTGTATCTGGTGGAACCTTGCGCCTTCCCGCCATGCAGATGCCTGGGGTTGTAATGGCGATTGCGTTTCGTCCGAAAGGGAATGTCCTTGCTATCGGGCTGAACGAAAATCAAGAACATAACTGCGGTTTGCTCTTCCTCGATCCGGTCTCAGGTCAGCAAAGTCACGAGATGATACCTTCATGCCAGGAACTGCATTTTTTGCGTTTCACACCCGATGGGAATAATCTGGTCATAGCTTCGAGGACACCAGGAATATGTGTTCGCAATATGGCGGATGGGCAGTATGACACCACCTCTTTCCGGTTGGATTATGAAGCATTGTGCCTTGCCGTCAGTTCCGACAGTAACTTTGTGGCTGCCGGAACCCAGAGCGGGGATTGCAGGGTCTGGAATTTGAAGCCACATCATCAAATCCAATCGTTTGTGGAGTCAACCGGACAGGTGGAACAGGTTGATTTTATTCCCAAAGGAGGTAAGCTTCTGGTCGGCATTGCGGATGGCCGTGTAAGTGAATGGAACCTTTCGGATGGGCAGCGTAATTTTCATCCCATACCCCACGTCGGTACGTTGAATGCAGTTCGTGCCAGCCCGACCGACAACTTCATGGCTGTGGCTGCCGGTAACGTTGTCAAAATCTGGGATCTGGATGACGGCATAACGCGGATCGCCACCTTGCCGCAGGCGTACAAGGTAACAGGACTGGAGTATCATCCGAATGGCAAACAGGCGGCAACTATCTGCGGCAACGCGGTCCTTCTTTGGAATGTGCAGCGAGAAACAAGGGAAATCCCTCTTCCCCATAGCCGTGGCTCCCATGTATACTCCGGAATCTTCAGCCCGGACAGCCGACGCGTTGTGACTACTGCCAACGACGCCATGGCACGCCTCTGGCAGGTGTCTACCGGAAAACCTCTGGTGACATTGCAGCACATTCAGCGTGATACCGACATCTTTAGGGCCGCGTTCAGCGCGGATGGCAAACGCCTGGCGACCTTCGACAATGCCTGCGTCTATTTGTGGGATGCCGAAACAGGAAACAAAATTCGGGAAGAATCGCTGACCTGGAGTATCCATGCCATATCTTTCCGCCCGGACGGCAAGATACTGGCAACGCTAAGTGATACCAACCACAATGATACCCTGATAGCATTCTTCGACGGAGTTACCAGCAAGCCAACGGGATATGCGTTCACCATAAAGGGCATAGGCGATCAGAACGCGCAACTTTCCTGGGCGCCTGAAGGAAATCGGATGCTCGCCGTGACGCAAACGACAGCGACCGTCTGGGACAGAACCACGCATCAAACCTTTACCTTACCCCTCGCTTCGCACGCCACAATCCGCTGTTCTGCCCTCAGTCCGAACGGAAAATACGCAGCTTTCGCTTTCCGCGACAATTCGACGGAACTCTGGAATATAGACACGCGCATACAACTCTCTTCACCACAGAAGCATGAAAATGAAATCTATTGCCTGGCATTCCGTCCAGATAGTCGAATCCTTGCTACAGGGGCATCTGATGGCGTCGTATCTCTCTGGGATGTCCTTAGCGGGAAGCAAATCGGTCTCCCGATTTATGATGCCGAGCAGGTTTATGCGCTGGCCTTTAGCCCAGATGGGAAGATCCTGGCGACTGCAACCAGAAGCAAGACCGCACGTTTTTGGGATGTCGCGACATGCCAACCTCTCGGACTACCCTTGTCTCATTTGGAGGAACTCAACAGCGTCGCCTACAGTCCCGATGGACAATGGATCGTTACGACCGCTACGTCCCGACTGGGACCTGTGGGATCTGCGCATCTCTGGCGTGCGCCCTTACCGCCGACAAGCAGTCCGGAGGAGATGAATGTGAAGACCCAACAGGCGCTGGCTGCACGTCACAACGAGCGAGGATGGTTGGAACCGCTTTCTCAACGAGAGTGGGAAAGGCTACAGGAACGGGCAATAAGAAACCCACTCACAGCAAAATAGGGTTGGTCGGTGTAGGGTGGGGCCTGCACCAATGCATCGGCAGGGGAAATCTGCGAGGGAATAGCAGATTTGGGCTGCGCCGAAGGCGCGACCTATGGCCCCTGCCCTACAGACGATGGTTGTTGTCTGGTTCCACATCCCAACGGTGCACGTTGCCGTAGGGCAGGGGCCCCGTCCCCTGCCGATAACCTTTCGGTGCGAATACGATCCTCGGCATAGAACAGGGTCTGTAATGTTGGTCGGTAGGACGAAGCTGCATGGTTGATCGGCGCAGGACGGGGCCTGCACCCTACACAATGCAATATGATAATCGGTGCATGCAGCAGGGTTGATCTGGTTCCACATTCCAACGAAGCAAGTTGCCGTAGGGCAGGGGCCCTGTCCCCTGCCGATGCATTGGCTACACAAAATGGCGCAATGCAGTGTTTGTTCGGCGACCTGGGTAGGTTCCGTGAATTCGGTCCTATGCTCTGGGAATTCGGGTACACTATCTGCATTCAAAATGTAAGAGGAGAGTTCGCCCTGTGATTGCCCGCGCCCAACGTCTGGAAAAGATACCGCCCTACTTGTTTGGAGAGATCGCCGCGCTCAAGCGCAAGGCCCTGGCCGAAGGCCGCGACCTGATCGATCTCGGCATCGGCGACCCCGATCAGCCCACGCCCGAGCCGATCATCGCGGCCCTGGCGCATGCCGCCCATAACCCCGAAACGCACCGCTACGATGAGACCAACGCGGGCTGGACCCCCTTCCTGGAGGCGGTGGGCACGTTCTGCCGCAAGCGCTTCGATGTCGCCATCGATCCCGCGACCGAGGCGATGCTGCTCATCGGCAGCAAAGAGGGACTCTCGCATCTGGCCTGGGCCTACATCGATCCGGGCGATATTTCGCTCGTGCCCGACCCGGCGTACACGGTCTACAAAGTCAACACCTATATGGCGGGCGGCGATGTCTACACCATGCCGCTGCTGGAGGAGAACGGCTTTCTGCCCGACCTCTCCGCCGTCCCGAGCGACGTGGCGAAGCGGGCGAAGCTCCTCTGGCTCAACTATCCCAACAACCCGACCGGCGCCATCGCGCCCCTGAGCTTCTATCAGGAGGCCGTCGCCTTTGCGCGGGAGAACGACCTGCTGCTGGTCAACGACGCCGCCTACTCCGAGGTGTTCTACGACGACTTTGTACCGCCGTCGGTGCTGCAGGTGCCCGGCGCGAAGGACGTCGCCATCGAACTCCACTCCCTCTCGAAGTCGTTCAACATGACGGGCTGGCGCATCGGGTTCGCGGTCGGCAATCCGGACGCCATCGCCACCCTGAATAAACTCAAGTCCAACCTGGACAGCAAGCAGTTCCCGGCGGTCTCGCTGGCGGCGGCGCATGCGCTGCTGCAGGGTGACAATCGCCCGACCCTCGCCCTCTACAAGCGCCGCCGCGACATCCTCTGCGACGGCCTGAACGCGCTGGGCTGGAAGATCGAGAAGCCGAAGGCCACGCTCTATGTCTGGGCCAGGGTTCCGGAGGGGCACACGGCGATGTCGTTTGCTAGACTGCTGCTGGAGGAGGCGGGCGTGCTGGTGATCCCCGGCGTCGGTTACGGGCAGTATGGCGAAGGGTATGTGCGGATGTCGCTGACGGTGCTGGGCGACAAGAACGGCGAGCGGCTGCAGGAGGCGGTGGACCGCATCGGGCAGCACATCGCGCTGTAGCCAACAAGGGAATGCACATGCAGCAACAGGAGCTTCCGGAAACGACCGATGCGCTCTATGTGCCGGAGGCGCAGGCGGAGGGCGTGGAGACGTTCGACGCCGTGGACGCGGCGGCGGTCGCGCGTTACCATGAGGACGGCTTTCTTGTGGTACGGCGCGGCTTCAGCCTCGAAGAGATCACAGGGGCGCGAGACGCGCTGCTCGACCTGATCGCGGGCAAGGTCCCCACATTTGCGCACATCGAGTTCGAGGCGGCGGCGCAGGCGATCCTGCCGACGCTGACGCTGGAGCAGCGGCAGGACGCCGTACGCAAACTGATGCACTTCGGCGATGTGGACCCACGGCTGCACGCCATCGCGGAGCATCCCGGCTTGTTGCGCGTAGTGTCCCGGCTGCTGGAGGCGGTTCCGGTGCGGTTCCAGGACATGGCGCTGCTCAAACCCCCGAAGCTGGGGCGCGAGAAGCCCTGGCATCAGGACCACGCCTATTTCGATATGCCGCTGGGAACGCGCATTGTGGGGGTCTGGATCGCGCTCGACCCGGCGACCCTGGAGAACGGCTGCATGCATCTGCTGCGCGGCGGACACAGAGCCGGGCCACGCCTCCACTTCCAGCGCCGTGATTGGCAGATCTGCGATACGGAGATGGCCGGAAGGGGGAGCGTCGCGGTCCCGTTGGAGCCCGGCGGCCTGCTGTTTTTCGATGGCCTGCTGCCGCACGGCACGCCGCACAACCACTCCCCGCACCGCCGCCGCGCCCTGCAGTTCCACTATGCTCCGGAGGGTGTGGGAAACGTTGCCAAGGAGGAGCGCCTGGCGGTCTTCGGAGGCGAGGGCAGCGAGGTCTCCTGCTAAACATATGCACACTATTTCCCTGGTGACAACGCAGGACGCCCGGTTTCCGCTTCAACCCGGAGAGGGCGTGGATGCGATCCACTCCAATCCGATCTACTCCTATGCGGTCACACGCCTGGTGACCGACAAGGGGCTCATCGGCGTTGGATTGGCGCTCACCCTGGGGGGTGGCAATGACCTTGTCTGCCAGGCGATCGAGCCTTTGGCGCAGGTCCTTGTCGGGCAAGACATCGAAGCGCTGATGGCGGATTTTGGGCGCATTCAGCGCCGGATCGCCGATCATCCGCAGTACCGCTGGTTAGGCCCGCATAAGGGCGTCGTCCATCTCGCCCTGGCCAGCATCACCAATGCCTGCTTCGATCTCTGGGCCAAGGCGCGTGCGATCCCGCTCTGGCGTCTGCTGTTGGATCTGACCCCCGAACAGATTGTCGCCCTATTGGACTTGAGCTATCTGGAAGACGTCCTGCCCGCCGAGGAAGCGCTGGGCCTGCTGGAAGCGAACCGGGACGGGAGTGCGGAGCGGATGGCCGTGCTGAAGACCGGCTATCCCGGTTATGATACCTCGGTGGGCTGGTTCCACTACCCTGACGAACTCATTCGTGTGAATGCCAGGCGTACGCTGGAGGAGGGGTTCACCGCGCTGAAGTTGAAAGTCGGCTCGGCAGAGATCGAACGCGATGTGCGGCGCGCCCATCTGGTGCGGGAGACCGTCGGTTCTGAGGTCCGGATCATGCTGGATGCCAATCAGCAGTGGACCTTGCCCCGTGCGCTCCCTGCCTGTGCGGCCCTGGCGCCCATGTCGCCCTATTGGATCGAAGAGCCGACCCATCCCGACGATGTTCTCGCGCATCAGACGCTGGCGCGGGCCATCGCCCCGCTCCCTGTGGCGCTGGGAGAGCATGTCCCGAACCGGGTCCTCTTCAAGAACTTCATGCAGGCCGGGGCGGCTTCGTTTATTCAGGTGGATGCGGTCCGTGTCGCCGGTGTCAGCGAATTTCTGACGGTCAGCCTGCTGGCGCGTAAATTCGGCCTGAAAGTCGTGCCGCATGTGGGGGATATGGGGCAGATCCACCAGCATCTGGTGTTGTTCAACCACATTGCGCTGGGTCTGGAGAAAATCTTTCTGGAAACCATTCCCCACCTGCGTCAACACTTCGCCCATCCTGCACGGGTCTCCGAGGGCGTCTATCATACGCCACAAGAGCCAGGCAGCAGTTCGGATCTCCGGGTGTAAACGGGTAGCGCAGGAGAAACCCAACGTGAGAGGAGAGATTGCGAATGCCGCAACTCAGGCAACAGTTGCTGTTTTTATATTCCCGCACCCCGGATCTCCATAGTGAGATCGGATCGTGGGCCGTCTACGATGCCACCGGGAAGGAGCACCATACCACGGGCGATAGCGATACGCCTCCCTACCCCTCCGTATTCGCAGCGATGAAGGATGGGTGGCGGGTCGTCCACTTTCCGCAACTCTTCCCGGCCTATCCCGGCATGGAGTTGAGCACGTCGTACCTGCGCTTCGAGTACATACTGGAAAAAATGGAGGAACTGGACCATGGCGGATAAGAAGCATCTACTCACTACCGTTCAGATGGCGAATTTCGCCGCGGACGGCCTGTTGCGCTTCGACGAACTCATCCCGGACGAGATCAATCGGGAAGTCATGCGGGAGTTGGATGAGAAGCGGATCAATTATGGTTACGAGCCGCAGGGGCAACCTCTCGCCAATCTCTGGCGCGAATCCCTGGGGATCGGCGCCGCCATCCGCCTGCCGCAAGTGCAGGGGATCATCGAGAGCCTGGTCGGACCGGATTGTCTCTATGACCATCACTGCCCGCATCGCGTCCCGCCCGGCCATCTGGAAGGGCAGATCTGGCACGCGGACGCCATCATCGACACACGCCTCCACTTCGACATCCAGCTCTTCTACTTCCCGCACGACACCCCCCGCGAGATGGGGGGAACCATGTTTCTTCCGGGCAGCCATTTGCGGCGCATCCATGAATCGGATATTGCCCGCTATCAGAACTTCGTTGGGCAACTCCCCATCGTCTGCAAGGCCGGCACCCTGGTTGTCGGGCATCATGGGATCTGGCACTGCGCGCAGCCCAACAAAACCGAGCGCCTGCGCTATATGTTCAAGATCCGCCTCAATCCCACGGTGCGCCAGTTGTTATTATGGAACACGGACGACATCAACGATCCCCAGATTCCGGGCCTGCTCTTTCGCAATCACAAGTGGTATGGCAATGACGACCGACTGGAATATGTGAACCGCATCCGCTTCTGGCGTTTCCTCACAGGCAATGACCACTACGATGCCCACTACTGGCTGACGCGCATCGAGAATATGCCGGAGCGCGTGTTGGCCGTTCGGTAGTACATGCTATTGCGGTTTGACCGGAGCGAAACATAAGGGGGAGGAGCGTTAGGCTCCTCCCCCGTTCTTCATTTTAGATGGCGAGATGACGCAAGGCGATAAGATAGGTCTGTATCAGCGTGTAGGCAAACAGAAGAAATAAGACCAGGCCCAGATAGGATACCCCATAGACCCACTTATCCTGGGTCGAGACCTGATAGTATGGAGACTGTGCCCCGGTTTTCCACGCAGAGAGCAGGCGGGGCAGGCTCATGAGGGCCAGGAACCAGATCATGGGATTGCGCCAGAAGATCAAAAACGTTAGCGCCAGGCCGGGCAGCAGTAGCTTAGGTGAAAAGAGGGCCGCAATTCTGCCGCCGTCCAGAATGGGCGCGGGAGCCAGGTTAATCAGATTGAGGAAGAAGCCGATGGCTGCCAGGGCCAGCCAGAAGGGTTGGTGCGTGACAAAGAAGGGCATCAGGCAAACCATCGAGCCCAGCGTGCCGGCCACAGGCCCCATGATGCCGATGAACGCGCTCTCCACGGCGGTATCCGATGGTCCTGTGGTCACCAGAGCCCCCATAAAAGGGATGAACACCATCATGCCGATAGGCTTTCCCAGACGGAGCGCCGCCAGCGCATGGCCGGATTCATGCACCAGAAACAGCATCACGATGCCGACCCCCATCGGCCATCCAAAGGCGGATGCGTAGAGAAACATCGAGAGCATCATCGATCCGCCCGCGATGAGCAGCTTGCCGACGGTGAGAAACTTCAACGCGACCAACAGCCCCTTCAATTTCAACAGAACACTGACGATCACGGCCCAGAACTTGGCGAGCGCGGCCCCGATGGCGGTCAGCGCGCCAGCCAACCCTTTGCGACGATTCGCCGTCTGCCTCTCCTTGGGTGCGGCAGCCGGGATGTAAGCGGGGGCAGGTTGCGGATACGCCGCTCCTCCATATTGGACGTAAGGATGAAGCGGTGGCGCCGAGCCGACGCCGGGCGGCAACGGCGGAACAGCCGGAAGGGCGCTCTGTTCCACAGGCGTTGCGTCGTAAGATGGCCGCGAGGGCAGATCGTACTCCGACTCCGGGGACGGGTAGGGGATATTCGGGTCTTCGTTGGCGCTCATAAATCTCCTCAGCAGGAATGACAGCATAAAAGGGATAATCGTGTGCAGGGCCGGGGCGCCCCAGGTAGATACGGGCTAATCTCCCCGTAGGGTTTCGGCCTGAAGGAATTTCATGGACATTTCGTCGCCCGAACCAACATTTCCTGTGGACTACACCTTTGTCAACGCACTTTCCGGACAGGAGATTATTTCCTCAGACGAAAATGCCCCCGCTCCCTCTTCGGAGCGGGGGCAAATGGATGTAGGGCGCAGCAAGAAGGTCGCGCATCCCCAATTCGCTTGTTACGCGAATATCGTCCTGCGCCGATAAGATCGGCAATGCCCGCAAGGCATCGGCAGGGGGCGTAGGGGCGCTGCTTGCTGCGCCCTGCCCGAATGCATCGGCAGGGGAAATTCGCGTTAGGGTAGCGAATTTGGGCTGCACCGAAGGTGCGACCTATCGCCCCTGCCCTACAGGGAACGGTTCGGTTTAGCGGTTAACGACGATGTCCTGAGGAGCGGCGGTGGTGACGCGCTCCGGGTTGTAGTAGGGATACGCCTTCGAGAGCGGCGTCTTCGCCTTGATCGGGTACTTGGCCTTGATCTGGTAGGTGAGCGTCACCGTCTGGTTCGCCGCCAGCTTCTCCATGTAAATAATCACCTGCCTGCCCGTGACCGTGTACTTGCTGATCTTGCCGGCTTTCACCGCGTCTTCCAGTTGGTCGGGCACGACCGTGAAGCCGGGCGGCACGCCCACATCGATGAGCGGCATTTCGGCCACGCTCTCCGTCACGTTGTGGATGGTGACGGTGACGGTCGCGGTGTCGTCCTGCATCAGGGTCTTCTTGTCGTAGGCTACGCCGAGCTCCAGCGGCTGGAAGTTGATGGGTGGGGGCGCGACCTGGTTCCAGGGCCGATAGTAGCGTCCGGTGATCTGGTAGAGCAGCGAACCGTCGCCCTCGTACTGCAGGGTGATGGCGTTGTCGCCCTCCTTGATCTGCTCCCGCAGGTTCACCTGGCGCATCACATCGCTGTCGTCGGGCGTGATGGCGAACGAGCCGGCCTTCTGCCCGTTGGCGAGCACCGTGACGGTCCCCTTGCCCCCGCCGACGCCGTTGCGGCTGGCGAAGAGCAGCGACTTCATGGCCCAGACCGTGCCCTGCGTGGACTGCCAGGTGCCGAAGCTGTCCTTGCTCTGCACCAGGTAGGTGAGGACCTTGTTGGTAAACCCGGCGTTGCGGCCCCACTTGACCAGACCATAGGCGGCCAGGCCGGTCGTCTCCAGGTCGGCCCCCTCGTTCTTCGCGCCGGTGAAGGTCTGGGTCTCGCTCTGCCACCAGGCGGCTTTGTCGTCGGTCTTCGCCAGTTGGATCAGGTCGTTGGCGACCGCGCCCGTCGCCTCGCCGTCCCGATCCACCTTCGTCAGCAGGTTCAGGATGACGGCCAGGGTATAGGGATCCTTCGCCTCCTGCCGGTGCTCCTTCACATAGTTGACGCCCGTCGTGATCTGCGGGCCATTGTAGCCGCTCTCCGCCAGCGCCCAGGCGATGTAGGCGGTGGAGCGGAGCGCACCCGTCTGCCGATTGATGATACCCTCGGCGATGCCGCTGTTCTTCTCCTCCCAGGTTCCGTCCGGCTTCTGCTGCGCCGCCAGCCAGTTCTGAGTGCGCTGCAGGAGCGCCGGGTCCACGTCATGGACCTTCGACATGTCGCCGAACTCCAGCAGGCCGTAAGCCGTG
>DATGIG010000562.1:0-14556 GCA_035295825.1 Chthonomonadaceae bacterium
ATACGTTGAACCTCTGTAAGGATCTCGGATTTACCACCAAGGACGTCGGCGGCTACGCCGGCCATGCGGAGTTCGGGACCGGCGAGGAGATGGTGGCCGCGATGGGGCATCTGGATGTGGTGCCCGAAGGAGACGGCTGGACCTTCCCGCCCTATGGCGCGACCGTGCAGGATGGTTATATCTACGCCCGTGGCGCTGCCGATGACAAAGGGCCGACCTACGCCGCACTCTTCGGCGCCAAGGCGATCATGGCGTCCGGGCTGCCGATCAAACGTCGCATCCGCCTGGTCTTCGGGTGTAACGAGGAGAGCGGCTTCGGCTGTGTGGAGCACTACTGGGAGGTGGCGAAGGAGGAGCGCCCGGTCTATGCCTTTACGCCGGACGCGGGCTTCCCGCTGATCTATGCCGAGAAGGGAATCTGCAACCTGATCCTGGAAAAGCCGCTTCCGACGGGGGATCTGCCGCTAAAGATACAGCATCTCAGCGGCGGGCGTCGCCCCAACATGGTGCCCGATGCTGCCGAGGTGCTCCTCACCGGGTCGCCGGAGGCGCTGTACAAAGCTGTTACGGAACTCCATAAGTTCTGGGACAAGAACGTGACCCATGAGCCGACGGAGGGCGGCCTGATCCTCCATGCGGCGGGCAAATCGGCGCATGGCGCCCGTCCGCAGGGAGGCGATAATGCGGTGGCGCGGCTGGCGCGCGCTCTGCGCACCCTCGATCTCAAGCCCTATAACGACATCCTGGACTGGCTGAACACCTCCACAGACACGACCGGGGAGGTGATGGGCATTCGCGGCACGGATGAGGTGGCGGGTCCGCTCACCTGCAACCTCGGGATACTGGAAACGACCTCAGAGGGAAGCGTGCGCCTCACTTACAATATCCGCTATCCGGTGACCTGGAAATTCGAGGCGGTGCTAGAGAAAAACGCGCCGGTGCTGGAGAAGAACGGCTGGACCCTGGCGGAGCATCACAACCAGGACCCGCTCTATGTGCCGCTGGATCAGGAGCCGGTCGCCACCCTGCTACGCGTCTATCGCGAAGAGAGCGGCGACACGGTCTCGGAACCGGGCACGATGGGCGGAGGGACCTATGCCCGCGCCACGCCGCATGCCGTCGCCTATGGGGCGGGTTTCCCCGGCGGCAGCGACGGCCCGGCGCACGAGCGGGACGAGCGGTTCGCGCTCTCCACGCTGTTCAATGCGGCGAAGATCTACGCCCACGCCCTCTACGAACTGGCGAATGCCTAACTTACCTATTCAATCAGGTCTACACTGAAGGTGAAGGTCGGCTTGCTGTTGGCGGGCACGGAGACGATCCACTGCGCCAGCGAGGCGTCGGGGCTGGTGTGCTTTTGCGGCTCCGAGACCATCTTCCAGCGGCCATAGAACCCCTGGGCGATCCGGAGGTCCATCGCGCTCGCCTTCTCGTTGTGCAGGGTATACTCGACCGTCTTCCGCACGGTATGGCGGTCTATCTGTTGGGATTTGACCAGACACCGTTCGATAAAGACATCGAAGGCGCGCGCAAGAGTGAGATAGACCTTCTCGCCCTCCGGAGTGTTCTCCACCGACGCCGCGCCGGCATACCGCAGGGAGCCTCCGCTGTCCGGCTCGTACAGGCGGATCATGCCCTGCGGGAGTGGCAGGCCCAGGCTCTCTTTCTCGGTATTGGCGAAGGTGATAGCGAAGGCGACCTCGCTGCGCTGGGCGGGGTGACCCTCCGCCCAGTTGATGCCGTCCTCCCAGTCTCCCAGTTGCGGCGGGCGGGTATTGTAGTCTTTTTTGATCGCGACGTTCGTGCTGGAGAACATCAGCAGGCGGTTCATCTGCTCCTGCACGACCGTGGTGGGGTTCTTGATGTTGTAAGCGTGGAAGTCGCCGACTGTCTGCGGCATCCCACCCTCCAGGTTTGGCGCGCTTCTTCCACCGCCGAAGAAGCCCGCTCCCCTGGATTTTGCGCGGCCATCCTCGAAATCCAGGGCTTTCGCCGAATCCTGCGCCCTCGCCTGCGCCTGGACGACGGCCCGGTTCGGTGTGCCCGCGATCAGGGAGACCTTGGCGCCGGGAAAGTCTACGCCCGTGCGGTTCGTTACCGTCGCCCAGCATTCGAGCGCCATGCTGTCCTGTTTCGGCGAGAGGGTGGCGACATAGTCGGCGGTCCAGGAGAGGCCCCGCGTGAGGTAGGCGACTTCGAGCGCGGCGTTCTGCGCGGCGGGGCTGTCGGCCTGTACGGAGAGCTGCGGGATGGTGATGATGTCGGGATTGGTTGGCGCGACAATCGTCCCGGCGGGGTTGACATAGAACTTCCCATCCGACTGGACTACTCGCTCGCCGTTACCCTCGACCATCAGGACGCCCTGCTGTCGCTCCGCTTCGTGTCCGTTTTCGCCGTAACGGACGACCTCGACCTTCTGCCCCAAGTACCGCTTGAGCAGGTTCTCGCTATTGCCTACGCCCAGGTCATACGCCTGTGCGATCAGTTGGGGTAGGTTGGCGCCCTCGCCCTGCCAGTGGAGCGCGACCGATTGGGGGTCGAGCTGTTTGCTTACGTCCAGGACGTGGAGTTTGTTGTTGCCCTGGGTCAGCGTTTGGGGCCGCAACTCCCGCACCTGCGCGAAATCCTCGTTGTAGATGGTGAGTTCCACGCCCTTGCGGGCCGTCTGCGTATCCGCCGCCGGGACGGCCTGCGCCCTTACTCTGCTGATCGTCCACCAACCCCCTGCCAGCAGCAGCGCCGCTAGCCCTGCCGCCAGCCATCCTCGTTGTGCCATCTCGTTCCCTCCTGTTGTTCTCTCCCTAAACGACTTTTCTCTGCTGACTTTATTGGTTCCTGCAGAGGGCGAAAAGGTTCAGGCAGGGAGGGGAGCGCCGACGATACGCCGGTAGGCTTCGCGGTACTTGTCGGCGGTGCGGGCGACGACGTCAGGCGGGAGTTCCGGTGCAGGCGGCTCCTTCTTCCAGCCGCTGGACTCCAGCCAGTCGCGGACATACTGCTTATCATAGGAGGGCTGGGCATGGCCTGGCTCGTAGATGGCGGCGTCCCAGAAGCGGGAAGAATCGGGCGTCAGGGCCTCATCGATGAGGGTGATTGCGCCCCGGTGCAGGCCGAACTCGAATTTCGTATCGGCGAGGAGGATGCCGTTGCGGGCGGCGCGTTCGGCGGCGGCGTTGTAGAGGGCGATGCTGGTCTCCGCCAGTTGCCAGATAGTGCCCTCCCCGACGATCCGGGCGGCTTCCACCTGGCTAATATTCTCGTCGTGGCCGGTCTCGGCCTTGGTGGCCGGGGTGAAGATGGGCTGGGGGAGCTTGGCCGATTCGCGCAGTCCGCCGGGGAGTTCGATGCCGTGCAGGGTGACAGAATGCTGCTCGCCGCCTGCCTGGCGATACTCTTTCCAGAGCGAACCCGCCAGGTAGCCGCGCACCACGCACTCGACCGGAAACGCCTGCGCCTTCACGCCGAGCATGGCGCGCCCGGAGAGCGCCGTGCGGAGCTCCGGCGAGAGCGTTCCGCCGGCTTCCACAATACATTGGGCGATATAGTCGTCGTCCGTGGTAATATAGTGCGTTGTGACAATCGGACGGAGTTGTCGGAACCAGAAGCGGGAGAGTTGGGTCAGCACGCGCCCTTTGTCCGGGATGCCGTTGGGCATAATGACATCGAATGCCGAGATGCGGTCGGTGGTCACCAGCAGCAGCGTATCGTCCAGGTCGTACACATCGCGCACTTTGCCGGTTGCGAACTTCTGCAGGCCGGGGATCTCGGTGGTCAGCACGGGCGCCGTTACAGTCATGTTCTCCTCCTCAACTCTGCCCAACATTATACTTGAAAATACGCGCGATTCGGCAGTGAGATGCGGAGAACAAACCCCCGATGTAAAGATGTAGAAAGGTAGAAACGATGCATTCACACTTCAGAAAGGGCCTGACCCGCTGCGGCATTGTAGCGGGCCTCCTGGCACTCTCCGTGACAGCCTCAACCCAACAGGTCCTGCCCGTCTGGCCCGGTGTCGCCCCCGGCTCCGAAAACTGGACGCAAAAAGAGGTGGAATATCTCGATGGGGGCAAACGGAAGATGGTTCGTAACGTCGTCCAGCCCACCCTGACCGCCTATCTGCCCGACCACGACAAAGCCACCGGTACCGCCGTCGTCGTCTGTCCCGGCGGCGGGTTCCACTTTCTCTCCTGGGATAGTGAGGGGCTGGAAGTGGCGAAGTGGCTCCGAGATCGTGGCGTGGTCGCATTCGTCCTCAAATACCGTCTCCTGAACACAGGAGCGACCGAAGCGGAGTTCCAGCAGCATCTCGCGGAACTGTTCGGCACGGCTAAGCCCGGCGACCCCGCCATCAAACCGATAGACGAGGCCGAGAGGAAACAACTGCCCTCCCTGGCGATTGCGGATGGCAGACAGGCGATCCGGGTGGTGCGGCAGCACGCGGCGGAGTGGGGGATCGCGCCGGATAGGATTGGCATTCTCGGCTTCTCCGCAGGCAGCGTCGTCACCATGGGGGCCGTGATGGATCATACTCCGGAAAGCCGCCCCAATTTCGCCGCGCCGATCTACGGCGGAAGCACTGGGGGCGCGCCCATTCCGCCCGATGCGCCTCCCCTGTTTCTCCTGGTCGCCGATGACGACAAGCCCAATGCGATCGGGAGCGCCAAACTCTATTCCGAGTGGAAGGCCGCCGGCAAGTCGGCCGAGTTGCATATCTACTCGAAAGGCGGTCATGGTTTCGGCATGAACAAACGCGGCCTGCCGGTGGATACCTGGATCGAACGCTTCGGCGACTGGCTGAAAGTACAGGGTCTGCTCCAGCCCCCTCACTGACATCAGTGCACAGCGGGTTGTGCTGGGGGCGCAGCGGTCGCCTGGACTTTCGTACCCTCCTTGAGATCGTCCGAGGGGTTGGTAATCAGCGCTTCGTTCCCCTGCAGGCCCTGGGTGATCTCCAGTTCCGGGCCGAAGTCGCGCCCGATCTGGACCGGGATCAGGTGCACCGTGCCCTCCGGGGTGACGCTTGCGACCTGCGTCCCTGCCGCATTGGTAATGAGCGTGTTGGCGGGAATGCGGGGGCGCGTGTGCACATTGGCCGGAGTGATCTGCACCTGTGCGTACATGCCGGGCCGGAGGAGGTTGTCGGGATTGGGAATATGGACCTCCGTCAGCAGGGTACGCGACGTGGGATCGAGCGCACCGGCGCTCTGGAAGATCGTGCCCGTGAAGGTTCTGCCGGGGAACTCGCGGATCAGGATCCTGGCAGGCTGGCCTGGTCGGAGCGCGTTGAGCAGGGCCTGGGGCACATTGATCTGAACCCGCAGCACATCCGTGCGCGCGATGCCGAACAGCCCCTTGGTGCTGCTGGGGTCCGTGTCCGCCTTTACCAGCGATCCCGTATCCACGTTGCGGACGGTGATAACGCCGTCGAAGGGGGCGACGACCTTCTCGAAGGAGCGCAGGACCTCGTAACGCCGGGCATTCGCCTGGCTGGAACCGAACGCGGCGCGGTTCGCCGAGACCGTGGCCTGGCTGGCATGGACGCTGGAGCGCGCCGCATCCACGTTGGCCTCGCTGGATTTGAGCGCCGCGTCCGCCGCCGTGACGCTCTCCTGGCTGGCCTGCACATCGGCCTGGGCCGCATGCACCGCCGACTCGCTGGATTTTACCTCCTGCTTTGCCGCATCCACATCGGCCTGCGCCGCCTGGATCGCCGCCCGGGTCGCCTGGACGTTCGCCGCCGCCGTCTTCAGCCCAGCCTGCTTCTCATCCACATCCTGCTGCGCCACAAAACCCTGCTTCAGCAGTTTGTCGTACCGCTCAAACGTGGAGTCGGCGAGGTCTTTCTGCGCCTGCGCCTGCTGGAGGTTGGCACGCTGCACTTCGAGCGCCTGGAGCGCCTGCTGCACCTTGGCCTCCGCCGTCGCCTGCGCGGCCTCCGCCTGCGCCAGGCGGGACTGCGTGCCGGCGAGCTGCGCCTGCGTCTGCTTGACACCGGCTTTCTGGCGGGCCGCATCCGATTGCGCCTGGGTCACCAGCGCCTGCAGGCGGGTGACATCCGCCTGCGATTGGCCGACCGTGGCCTGCGACCGGGCGGAATCCGCGTCGGCCTGCGACAACTGCTGGTCGATCTCCGGGGATTCGATCTCGGCCAGCAGGTCGCCCGCCTTCACCCGGAAGCCGATGTCCACGTAGCGCTTTTTGAGGTAGCCGCTCGTTCGCGCGATGACCGTTGTCTCTTCGATGGCCTGGATATTGCCCGGCAGCAGCAGATCCGCATCCGAAGCGAGGCGCGGCGTGACGGTGGTCACGACGGGGGCGCTGGTGCGCGTCTCCTGCGCCAACGCCGACAGGTGCTCCTGATTGTGCATGCGGGGCAGCAGCCCCATAACAAAGAGCGCGCCCAGGGTCACGACGAGCGCAAGCAGGCCGAACCGGATCTTACCCCCGCTGATGGGAGTGGGCGGTGTGTGTGTTGTGGTTTCCATCTTCTCTATCTCTCATCCTTATGCCGATGCGTTCGCCTCGGAAAATGCGTGTGCTTCCGGCTCTTCGGGGGTGATCGCGTGCGGCTGCTTACGCCGCAGGACGCTGTAGACGACCGGGACGAAGAAGAGCGTCGTCGCGGTTGCGAGGAGCAGCCCTCCGATGACGGCGCGCCCCAGCGGTGCGTTCTGCTCTCCGCCTTCGCCTAATCCCAGCGCCATGGGGAGCATGCCGATGATCATCGCCAGCGCCGTCATCAGGACGGGGCGCAGGCGGGTGAAGCCGGCGGCAAGCGCCGCTTCCCGGGCATTGTCGCCCTCCGCACGGCGGTCGTTGGCAAAGGTTACCAGCAGGATGCTGTTGGCCGTCGCCACCCCGATGCACATGATCGCGCCCATCAGAGAGGGGACGCTGAAGGTCGTCTGCGAGACGAAGAGCATCCAGAGGATGCCGCTGAACGCGCCGGGCAATGCAGTGATGATGATAAACGGATCGAGCCAGGACTGGAAGTTGACCACCATCAGCAGGTAGACCAGGATGACGGCGAAGGCGATGCCGATTCCCAGCCCGACGAACGAGGCGTTCATGCTGTCCACCTGGCCGCGCATCGTCAGGGTCGTGCCGCGAGGCAGCTTTGCGTTGTACTTCTGTAGCAGCTTATCGATGTCGCGCGCAACCCCGCCCAGGTCCCGCCCCTGCACGTTGGCATAGATGTCGAAGACCGGCTGCACGTTGTAGTGGTTGATGACCTGCGGCGATTCGCCCCGCTTGAAAGTCGCTACGTTGCTGAGGAGCTGATCGGGGCCGTTCGCAGGCAGCGGCGTGTTCGCCAGCGCGTCCATGGTGTCCATCTTGTACTGGGGCGTCTGCACGGCGACGGCATAACTGACGCCGTTCTTGGGGTCGAGCCAGTAGTTCGGGGACGCCTGCCCGCTGGAGCTGAGCGAGATGAGCAGGCTGTTGGCGACATCACGCTGGGTCATACCCATTGTCTGCGCCATCTCACGATCCACATTTACGTTGACGGAGGGCGTCTCACGCACCTGGTGGACATGCACGTCCACCGCACCCTGAACCAGCTTCACATCCTCCGCAATCTGCTTGGCCAGCGCATAATTGCCTTTGTCACGGCCCGTCACCTGGATGTCGATGGGCGCGGGCAGGCCGAAGTTCAGGATCTGGCTCACGATGTCGGCAGGCTGGAAGAAGAAGGTCATCTGCGGGTACCGGGCGTTGAGCTTCTGGCGCAGGATCTCCACGTACTTCGGCGTGGGGCCATGCTCCTCTTTCAGGGAGACCAGGATCTCGCCGTCTGCGGAGCCGATAGTCGCGGTATCGCTGAATGCCAGGTTGACGCCGCCGACGGGCAGGCCGATGTTATCCAGCGTCAGATTGAGCTCTTTCGCCGGAATGGTCTCACGAATGGTGTCCTCGACCTGGTGGAACAGGCGCTCCGTCTCTTCGATGCGGGTGCCGGCAGGGGCGCGGACGTGCAGGCGGAACTGCCCGGCGTCCACCTTCGGGAAGAAGTCCTGCCCCACGAGCGGCAGGAGCAGAAACGAGACGGCAAAGAAGAGCCCGAAGAGCAGCATCGTGCCCGCCCGATGGTGCAGCGCGTGGTTGAGCAGGTTGCGGTAGCCGTTGCGGAAGCGCTCAAAGACGCGGTTGAAGGCCTGATGGACCCGCCAGATGGGGTCGTTGCTCACGGGCAGTGAGCCGTCCGCCGCCTCCCGATAGAGGTGCAGCTCTTTATTGAGCAGCAGCTTTACCATCACCGGAACCAGCGTGCGCGAGAGCAGGTAGGAGGCCAGCATCGCAAAGACCACAGCGAGCGCCAGGGGCGTAAACAGGTACTTGGCCGGCCCATACAGGAAGACGACGGAGACGAAGACGATACAGATGGAGAGAGTCGCGACAAAGGTGGGCGTCGCGATCTGCTGCGCCCCGTCCAGAATGGCGCGCTGGAGCGGTTTCCCCTGTCCCAGGTTCCGGTGGATGTTCTCGATCTCGACGGTGGCGTCATCCACCAGGATGCCGACGGCCAGCGCCAGCCCGCCCAGCGTCATCACGTTCATCGTCTGGCCCAGGAAGCCCAGGAAGATGATGGAGGTGAGGATGGAGAGCGGGATGGAGATGGCGACGATGAGCGTGCTGCGCCAACTGCCCAGGAAGAGGAGGATCATCGCGGCGGTGAGGCAGGCGGCGATCAGCGCCTCCCGGATGACGCCGTTGACGGAGGCGCGGACAAAGAGCGACTGGTCGAAGAGCGGCTCCAACTCCAGTTCCGGCGGCAGGGTCTTCTTGATCTTCGGCAGGGCCTCCTTGACGCGTCCGACGACGTTAAGCGTGGAGGCGTCGCCGCTTTTGAGGATGGTGAGCAGGGCGGAGCGGCGTCCGTTCTGTGTGACGATGTTCGCCTGCACCGCGTAGCCGTCGTGTACCTGCGCCACGTCCCGAATATAGACCATCGCGCCGTTGACCTGCTTGATGGGCATATTGTTGAGGGCTTCGACCGCGTCCGGGCTGCTGTTGAGGAAGACGTTGTACTCGCGCTCGCCGAACTTGGCGGTTCCGGCGGGCAGGATCAGGTTCTGGGCGCTGATGGCGTTGTTGACGTCGATGGGCGTGAGGCCGAAGCCGTGCAGCGCGGGCAGGTCCAGGTCCACCATGATCTGGCGAGGCTTGCCGCCGTAGGGCAGGGGGACCGACGCGCCCTGAATGGTCGCAAGCTGGGTGCGGACGAAGTTGGTGGCGTTGTCGTAGAGCTGCTGCTCGGAGAGGCCCTTGCCGCCGACCCCCAACTGCAGGATCGGCACGCTGGAGGCGCTGTAGCGGATGATGAGCGGCGGGGTGGTTCCGGGCGGCAAAACGCGCAGCAGGGTCTGGTTGATGGAGGTGAGCTGCGCGACGCCCGCCTCTACCTTGGCGCCGGGCTGGAAGTAGAACTTGATGACGGTGATGCCCGGCATGGACTGCGATTCGATGTGCTCGATATCGGCTACGGTGGTGGTGGCGGCGCGCTCGCTGATGGTGCAAATGCGCTTCTCCATGTCGTCGGGGGAGATACCGCCATAGGACCAGATGACGCTGACCACCGGAATGTCAATGACGGGGAAGATGTCGGTCGGCGTGCGCTGGATGGTGAATACGCCGAGAATGACGATCAGCAGCGCCATCACGATAAAAGTGTACTGGCGGCGCAGGGCGAGTTGAACGATCCACATAAACTTCTTTCTTTCTAACGGGAAGGCGCCTATCTGGACAACCGGGCGGTTTCAAGACCGCTCAAAGCGCTTTCAATCGAGAGCGGAGTGGTTTGTCCCGGAGTGAACGATGGGGATATTACGCCTGAGAGAGGGGAAAATACTTCATGTACATGAAAAATATACGGGCTTCGATAGGCACTGCCGCCTCGGTTTTCGGTACAATGAAACATCAAATCACACGAGCCGGAGGGGGACCCCCATGATCCCGACGATTACCGAGGTGCAGCGGCAACAGTTCGCCGAGAAGGGCTACTTTGTATTGGAGAACGTCTTCACCACGCAGGAGATGGACATGCTGGCGGAGGCCATCGAAGCGTTTCAGCGGAGACACGAGGAGGCGCTGGCGGCAAAGGGCGGTACGGAGGGCATTTCCCGCGCAGGAGAGATCACCTTTACCGCCTTCCTGGCCGAGCAGGATGAGACGATCCGTGCCTTCTGCCTGCGCCCGGAGTTCGTCGCCATCACCACCCAACTGCTCAGTCCCGATACCGACCTCTACTGGAACCAATCGGTGTTCAAAGGCCCGGATGGGAGCAGCCAATTCCCCTGGCACCAGGACGACGGATACACTCCGGTTGATCCTTCTCCTTACCTGACCCTCTGGCTGGCCTTGAACGATGCGACCGAGGAGAACGGCTGCATCTCCGTCCTCCCCGGTTCGCACAAGCGCGGCCTGGTTCCCCATCGGCCCAGTCCCATCGGCCTCATCTGTCACGAACTCGACGACCCCGACCAGGGCGTGCGCGTCCCAGTGAAGGCCGGCTCGATGGCGGTCTTCTCCTCTCTCACCATGCATAAGAGCGGGGTCAACCGCACCGCCGGCACCCGCAAAGCCTACGTCATCCAGTACTCCCACGCGGGATTGAAGAACGCCAAGACCGGCGAGGTCATGCCCGACAAGATCCCGGTCGCCCGCAATGGAGAGCCTGCAAAATGAATTTGAACCACAGAGGCACAGAGACACAGAGATCACACAGAGAAAAGCAGAAGAACGATCCACAGATTAACGCAGATTACCACAGATTACAAACAAAGCAAAAGAACAATCTATCCTTCCCAATCGACGGAATAATTGCTCTTTCCTTCGCTCCATGGCTTTCATCCGTGACAATCTGTGGATAAATCTCTTCTCTCTTTCTTCGTTTTTCTCTGTGTGATCTCTGTGTCTCTGTGCCTCTGTGGTTCAAATGTGTTTACTCGCTGCGGGGGAAGTCGCGGGGGAGCGGCGCCGGCTGGGCGACGGTGCTCTGCATGGCGTAGTGGGCGCCGGAGTCGGAAGCGTCGTGGAAGCCGTGCATGGCTTCGAGGGCGTGGTAGCCCAGGGCGCCGCTGGCCCGGTGGGGGCGTCCGGTTTGGATGGCGTAGGCCATGTCCGCGACGCCGATGCCCCGGCTGTTCTCCGCGTAGCCGTGGGTGAGCGGCATCTCGCTCCACTCTTTCGCTCCGGCGCGCCGCACCAGGATCGGGCCGCCGAAGCCGTTCGGGTCGGGAACGCGCATGGAGCCCTCCGTACCATAGATCTCGATGTTGGGCAGGTTGGCGGCCCAGACGTCGAAGCTGGTGAGGATGGTCCCGATAGCTCCGTTGGCGAAGTCCATGATGCCGGCGACGTGGGTGGGGACGTCCACGGCGACTTTCGTGCCGTACTTGGGGGCGCTGGTGATGGTGCGCTCCGGGAAGGTGATGCGGGTCGAACCGGTGACGCGCCGGATGGGTCCCATGAGCGAGACGAGCGCGGTGAGGTAGTAGGGACCCATATCGAACATGGGGCCGCCGCCGACTTTGTAGTAGAATTCGGGGTCGGGGTGCCAGGATTCGTGGCCGTGGCAGAGCATGAAGGCGGTCGCGCCGATGGGCTCGCCGATCCAGCCGTCATCGATGAGTTTGCGGCAGGTCTGTAAGCCCCCGCCGAGGAACGTATCGGGGGCCGCCCCGACACGCAGGCCCTTCGCCTCCGCCAGGTCGAGCAGGTCTCTGCCCTCTGCGCGGGTGATGGAGAGCGGCTTCTCAACGTGGACGTGCTTGCCGGCTTCGAGGGCGGCGCGGCAGACGCTGTAGTGGGCGTTGGGAATGGTCAGGTTGATGACGATCTGGATTTCGGGGTCGGCCAGCAGCTCTTCGACCGTACAGGCTTTCGGAACGCCGTGCTCTTCGGCTTTCGCCCTGGCGCGCTCCAGGTCCAGGTCGGCGCACGCCACGATGTCGAGAATGGAAAAGGTCTTGCCCGCCTTGAAGTAGATCCCGCTGATGTTGCCGCATCCGATGATGCCGACTTTGCACGCTTGCATGGTGGTTGGTTATCCTTCTTTGGAGAGGTGTCAGACGCAGCCCATGCGCAAGGGCTGGAGCGGGCGGCGTCTAATCCGGCGTTTCGCCACCGGCTGTGTCACTTCCTCCCTGAATTCGCCTTTTCGATTTGCCTATTGGCCCTCGATGCGTTCAATGCGAAACGATTCTCGAATAGCTCGGACTTCCTTCTCCACCTGGCGATGGTGGGCGTCATCTGTCATTCCGCCCACAGCATACCAGAGGGGCTTATCCCGGACTTTGATGACGAGCATGTAGTAATACAAACGGGAGCCATTGGAAGCGCCAGGGGAGGGAGGGTTCCATGGGAAATCTAATCGGGTGACAAACCACGTGGCAGGCTGGCCGGAGATAAGGAGATGGGAGGTCTCCAGGGGGGTAATCTGATAGAGCTGAGGGGGTGGTGGGAGTTTGATCGCCGGATAACCGTCCTGAAGTTCGAAATTTGCAAAGCGTTCTGTACGCGAACTAAAGATATCAAGGACAGGTTTCAGACCGTAAGGCATGGGATCGGGGGTTCGATGAAGCAGGCGCTCATCTATCCAGGTCTGGATGGGAGACGGCTTGGGAAGGTCAAAGAAGAAGTAATCCAGAGATTGCCCCGGTATCGCCATGCTGCTGGGTTTATCAATCCGTGTCCAGCCCCGCCCGAGGGTGAAAGCGCACCGATACCCTGTTGTTGGGTCGGTTTTGCCCACATAGAGGCGGCGCGTGTTGATGTGGGCAAACCAGAAGCCAGCCGCGCAGAGGCAGGCGATCAGAAGAAGCGTGAGGTATAGCAGGCGCATGCGTCGGGGAGGGCGCGCTGCTGACGGCGCAGAAGTTTCGACTGTGTTCATGATCCTATGTTCTAACCCCTGTGCTATTTTCCACCTGCCTGCTCGATCCGGAAGGAGTCGCGTACCTGTCGTATTTCGTTGGCAATGAGTGTGCGGTGCTCTTCGTCTGCCGTAGCGGAGACGATATACCAGAGGGGACGGTCGGTTACCTTAATCAAGAAGGAGTAGGCATAGACGACTTTGGGTGTATTCCCGGTCCATGCGGGGCCAAGCAATGCGCTCAGGTCTATTTTGTAGGCGCTCCAGGTGGCGCGTTGTCCGGAAACGAGCATTCGCTTCTGTTCCATTGTGGTGATTGCAATGGGCAGTACACCGCGGTCGATTTTGGGGTCCGGGTAGCCATCCTGAAGGGTTATTCTCATCTCATTGGCGGATGTGCCGACAGAACTCACGATGTTGATTTCATTCATTTGAGGGAGCGGATTCGCGGCAGCTTTTGGCGAGAGACGATGCAGCAGGTGTTTCTCCAGCCAGACCTGGAGAGGCGCGGGTTTCGGCGGTTGGAAGTTGAAGGTGTCCCTGGCTCTCTCTTGTACCAGGTTATTGGGTGCGGCTAGTTGTAAGCGTGGACCTGGTTGCCAGCCTGGAGCCAGTGTGAAAACACAGCGATAGCCTGTTGCCGGATCGGTCTTGCCGACGAATGAACGCCGGGCATTAATATGCACCATCCATACGGTCATTCCACTCAAGAGTGCGATGAGCAATAGCGTGGGCAGGAGCCAGCGCCTGCGCCGAGGCGGCTGTTGGGAGGGAGAATCAACTGCGCTTTCCTGTGTGTCCATTTGGCTTCGTTTCTCCATATGCTGAATTGACTATTTATCCCCGATCCGTTCTATCCGGAGCGAAGCACGGATGGATTGCACTTCATTCGTGTTCAACATCCTTACCCCTTGCTAATGGGGATTCGCCTGCTCGATCCGGAAGGAATCGCGTATTTGCCGCATTTCATTGAGAACGACCGTATGGTGTGCCTCGTCGGAGGTACCGACAACGGCGTACCAGAGGGGACGGTCGGTCACTTTGATAAGAAAAGCATAAGCATGGTAGATTTGAGGAGAGATGGATGGAGTGCCTTGATTGAGGCTGGAAAGGTCAATTTTGTAGACGCTCCAGGTGGCACGATGACCGGAAATAAGCGTTCGCTTCTGCTCTTGTGTGATGATAGGAATGGATAATGCGTCCTTGGGGAAGGTTAGAATCGGGTAGCTGTCCTGAAGCTCCATATCCATCCCGGGAGGGGGAGTACCCACGAAACTCAAGACAGCGACTGCAGGAGGCGGATTAGGAGTAGTCGCGGACGCAGTGTGATGTAGGAGGTGCTGCTCCAGCCATTCTTGGAAGGGTGCAGGTTTCGGTGGTTGGAAGCTGAAAGCATCCAAGGCTTTCTCTTTCGGCCAAGTGTCGGGATTATCTGGTTGCCAGCCCTGCCCTATAGTGAAGACACAACGATAGCCTGATGCCGGATCTGTTTTGCCAACGAACGGGCGCCGGGCGGTAATATGTACCATCCAGGCGGTCATACCACCTATCAGAGCGACGAGCAACAGTGACGGCAGAAGCCAGCGTTTGCGCCTGCGTGGTGGTGCGGTTCGGGGCGCGGCAGTTTCAGTTGCAAGGTTGTATGTCTCTGTGGTATCCATCTACTGCCTATTTTCCCATGG
>DATGIG010000563.1:0-9085 GCA_035295825.1 Chthonomonadaceae bacterium
ATCATGCCGATGCTGATGGCCAGGCCGCCCAGGGAGAGGACGTTGGCGGAGATGCCCGCGCGCCACATCAGCATAAAGGCGACCAGCATACAGCCCGGCACGGCGAGGGCCGACACCGTGGCCGCGCGGAAGTTGCTCAGCAGAAGGAACAGGATGAAGATGACCAGGATCTCGCCCGCGATGAGCGCGTCGCGCACCGTGGTCACGCTATGGACAATGAGGATGGACTGATCGTAGAGCGGCACGATGGAGACGTCGCTGGGCAGGTCCTTCTTCAAATCTGCCAGCTTCTGCTTCACCCACGTGATCACATCCGCCGTGTTGGAGCCCAGGCGGAGGATCGTGATGCCCGCGACCACTTCGCCTTTCCCATCCTCCGTCACAGCGCCCTGCCGGACCTCCGGCCCGATCTGAACGGTGGCGATGTTCTTGACATAGATCGGCACGCCCCGCTTCGCCGTAATCACGATATTGCCGATGTCTTCCGCCGTCTGGATCAGGCCGATGCCGCGCACGATGTACTGCAGCCCGCCATGCTGTACAAAGTTGCCGCCGCTGTTCTGGTTGTTCTTCCCGATGGCCGTGGAGACATCATCAATGCCGAGGCCGTAGGCGCGCAGCCGATCCGGATCGATGAGCACCTGGTACTGCTTCACCTCGCCGCCGAAGGAGAGGTTGTCCGCCACGCCCGGCACGGTCTTCATCGCGGGAGTGATCACCCAATCCTGGAGCGTACGTAGCTCCATGTTCGAGCGGTTCGGGCTCTTCACCGCATAGATGAAGATCTGACCGGTCCCGGTATCGTTCGGCCCCATGGAGGGCGTGACGCCGGGCGGCATGGTCACTCCGGACAACTGTTGGAACACCTGATCGCGCGCCCAGTACACGTCGGTGCCGTCCTCGAAGTAGACGGTAACGACGGAGATGCCGAACTTGGAGGTGGACAGGATCTTGGTCGCCTTCGGGATGCCCTGCAGGGCCACTTCGAGCGGGTGCGTGACGAGCTTCTCCACCTCCTCGCTGGCGAGACCGGTCGCGCTGGTATCCACCTCCACGCGCGCCGGAGTGATATCCGGAAAGGCATCGATGTTGAGGCTTCGCACGGCCATGATGCCGCCTGCGATGACCAGGATGCCCACCGCGAGCGATACCAGGCGCTGGCGCAGTACGCCCGCAAGGAAACGATTGATCATTTCGCCCCCTTCTCTTCACTCTGCAGTTTGTCCTGCTCCTGCTGGAGGAGCACGCAGCCGGTCACCACCACCCTATCTCCCGCCGACAGGCCGCTCCGCACCGGCACCCGCCCGCTGACCGCCGTGCCGACGGTAATCGTGTGCTGGACATACTGGCCGGGCGAGGTCTCCACATAGACGATCTGGTGCGTTCCCTCCTGGAGGACCGCATCCGCAGGAATGGAGAGCGCACGCGTCGTGTTGCGACTGCCGATCAGGACCGTAGCGTACATGCTGGGCCGCAAGAGCCAGCCGGGGTTTTCTACCTCGGTACGAACAGTCAACGTGCGCGTATCCGGATTGACTTCGTTGGCGATATAGGTCACCTGGCCGTGGAAGGTGCGCGTGGGGAAGGCAGCGACCTGGAGTTTGACGGGATCGCCCATGCGGATGCCGGCGATATCCTTCTCGTAGACCTGCGCATCCACAAAGACCCGATCCAGGTTCACGACCTTGACCAGCGGCGTGGAGATATCGGTGATCTGCCCGACCACCATATTGCGCGCCGTGACGATGCCATCTATCGGCGATACGACCGGAATGACCACATGCCCATTCGCCATCTGCGCGACGCTGGTAGAGGGCGACACACCATACAGCCTCAGCGCTGCGATTGCGCCCTGGAGGGCCACCTCGGCTTCGTCATAATTGTCCTGCGCCGATTGCAGGGCCTGCGAGACGGGAATGCCGGACTTGTATACCACCTGCGCGCGGGCCAACTGCTTGCGCGCCAACTCCTGGGCGGTCAGGTCGCTGGCGTAGGTGTGTTGGTCCTGCTGCAGTTTGCTCTGCGCCTGCTGCAGCGCCGAAGCGCCGTTCAGGTTCTTCGAATAGATGGCCTGCTGCCGCTTCAACTCTTCGCTGGCGAGCTTCTCCTGCGTGGTGGCCTGATCTTGAGAGGCGATGGCATTGTTGTTGGCGGTCTCCGCATCCTCGAACTGCTGCTTGGAGAAGACCCCGCCATTGAAGAGGATGGTGGCGCGGTCCAGGTTGGCCTTGGTCGAGTGGAGGTTGACTTTCGCCTGCGCCAGCGCCGCCTGCGCCTGGGCATAGGCGTTCTGGGCATCCTCGACCGGCTTACGGGTGATCTCCCCCAGGTCCACCAATTGCCTGGTGTTCTCCAGCGTGAGTTTGTCCAACGCGATCTGAGCTTCATCGCTGGAGACGGCGGCTTCGGCGGCGGAGAGCGCCTTGCGCGCATCCTCAATCGGCTGCTCGCTGATGGTGCCGAAGCCGGCCATCTTCCGCTGCTGGATAAGCTGGTTATAGGCCAGCCTGGCGTGTGCGTCTGCGGTCCGGTAGGTCGCCTCCGCCTGGGCGAGGTCCACGCTATCCACGGTCGCGATCATATCGCCCTGATGCACGTGGGCGCCGACGCCCACACGGGCTTGGGTGATCTTGCCGGGCAGGCGCGAAGTCACCTGCACCGTCCCGACATCGGTGGGCGCCACTTCCCCGGTCGGCTGCACCGAGGGGGAGAGATCCGAGATATCGGCGGTTTCGACGGTCACCCCCGCCAGCTTGCGGCCGGCCTCGTCCAGCGCCAGGCCGGAGTTGCCCCCCACGGTGATCAGGTGCGCACCGCCCTCTTCATGACCGCCGGAGGCCGCATCCTGCTTACTGTGGCATCCTGCCAGCAGAGTCGCAAGGGCCAGGGCTGCTGGGAGCACCCGCCATACAGGCGCTCGATTTCGTGTTTCCTTCCGGAAGAGATCACTGTTCATCGTCGTCTTCACCACCATTGTAAAAGCATATAAATCCGTCGTCAGTGAGGCGCGGGAACTCCCAGCGCCGCGTTCAACTCATCCAGCGCCTTATGCACCGCAAGCAGGCTATTGACATAGCCGGTACGGGCATTGCGCAGCGTCGTCTCCGCATCGATCACGGGAAGTATGCCCGTAGCGCCCTGTTTGTAGCCGAGTTGCGCCATATCCCGCAGGGTCGTGGAGGGGTTGAGAATATCGGTGAGGTAACTCACCAGCAGCGCCTGGGCCTGCGTTATATCCTGATAAGCCTGGGCAACCTGCTGGATCACCTGCTGTTCGGCCTGCTCCTTTTGTGCGGTCGCCTGCTTCCGGGTCTCCTCCGCCGCCTTTACGGAGTAGGAGGTGCTGCCGAAGTCGAGCAGCGGGAACCGGACGTTCAGCAGCACGGTATCCGTCGTCTGCTGGAGGGAGCGCTCGTAATCCACGGAGAGGTCCGGGAAGCGGCTTGCGCGCGTCTGCTTGACGGCGTAGTCCGCCACATGGACCTGCTCGATGGCCGACTTGACGAGGGCGCGGTTGGCCAGGGCGGACCTGGTCAGCGCCGCCAGGTCCGGAATGCTCGGGGTGGCCGCCTTGCTGTCTACGCCGGCCTCGATGTTGTCGGCGAGCTTGATCGGCGCGGTCGGCGGGCGAACCAGCAGGAGATTGAATGCGGCAAGCGCGGAGCGCTCGGCCCCCTGCGCGGTGATATACGCCTGCTGTGCGTTGGCGACATCGATGGAGGAGCGGATCACATCTACCTGAGGAGCGGCGCCCGCCTCCTGCTGGGTATGGACGAGCTTATTGACGCGCTGCGCCTCCTGCAGGCTCTCCAGGTTGTACTGAGTGAGCGCCTGCGCCGCCGCCAGCGACCAGTAGGCATCCCGGATCTGCTGCTCCAGGCTGAGCTTCGTCTCGTCCAACTGGTAGCGCGTCGCCCCCAACTGCGCCCTGGCCCCCGCCGCCTGGTAGCGGCGCTGGCCGCTGGTATCGAGGACCTCTCCCAGATCAATAAAGGTATCCGACTCGTTCCCATTCAGGGTGGGCGCCGTGCTGGTGCCCTGTGCGCGGGTAACTCCCAGTTGCAGGCTGGGGAAGGCGGTCAGGGATTTATAGTTTGCTGCAGCGGACGCGACGCCCGCCACGCCCGCAGCGGTCTGCGGATTGCGCGCCACGCCGATCCGAACCGCCTCCTCCACCGCGAGGGGTTCGGGGATCGCCGGTGGTAAGGTCGCTGTCTGTGAGCGTATCGCCATGGGGGTCGGAGCGCCCTTGTTGGCGCTCCCCTGCCCCGCTGTCGGGCAGGATAAGAGAGCGGTCCAGAGAACCGCACAGGTACATGCAGCCAGAGTATGACAGGTCATCCGTAGAATACTCCTTGGGAGGAGCGCCCTGTTTTGGGCCGGAAGCGAGGCTTCCGACACAGGAGGGTCACCGTTAGCCGATGGGAAGGAATGCAGGCGCCGACACGTGACATCGCGCCGGGATTGGCCCGTAAATCGATGCCGCTCCCCAGCCAATCGCGCCGCTTGCTTCCAAGGGGGTCGCAAAGGGGAGAACGGTTCCGTATGGACAGGAGGTGTACTTACGTAACAGGAGGTCCACGCGAGGAGAGGTGCAGCAGGTACCGGCTATCCAGGTAGCAGACGAGAGGAAAGGAGTAGGCGGATTCTAAAGATGTATGTGGGATCTGATAGCGAACCAGGGCAGCGGAGAGGCAGTTCGCCTCCCATTCACAATACGGACAGCGAGTGGAGTGCGAGGCCCCCCTCTGGAGGGTGGCGGCAGGAAGCGCATTCATATGTCCCTGCGAAATCGAGAGGGTCGCAGAATCATCCCCCATCTGCGCGAGATGGGTATGGGTCAGCGGCCCGAAAGTGCAGAGAAAGATATAGAGCGCTGCGATGATGATGGCGGGGATACGCAACGGTCGTCGTATCCTCTGAATGCTATCCAATGGGAGAACCTCGTCCGCCTGAGACCCTGCCTGCCGCCAATCTTGCTGTGGCAGGAGAAAAACCGCCGGATTAAGACATTGCGATTATAGCACAGCAGGGAGAATCGCGCAATGGGGTGAGACCATCCACACATTGCCTTCTACTTCTTAGCCGGCTCGTGCGGGCCGAATGTCCACTGGTAGGCCAGGTACATCATGCCCCGGTTGGAGCCGTGAATGTCGGTGCCGGCGGAAAAGAGCAGATGATGCCCTTCATCGAAATCGTACATCGCTCCTATATTAAACCCGGTCCGGTCCGTCTCGCCCACTACACTGGGCGTCGTGTAGAATATCTCGGCGCCCAGCGCCAACTGCTTTGAGACGCTGCGCTGAACCTGCCAGCCGGCATACCAATAGTTTTTATTGCCGACGCCGGGATTGTACCAGTATCCGCCCCCGCCATAGGAGGTCCACTTCCCCCAGCTCTTCTGCAGCCAGACCGGCAGGAAGAGCTGCGTCTGTCCGTTGCCCAATCCCCGGCTGCTATCGCCTGTCGGGGCCTCGATGAGGGGGAAGATGCCTACCTGCGGGCGGGCGGAGGTCTCCTGCACAAAGCGGTACTTTACGCCGAGTTCCGTGTCCCCGAACCCATATTGCGTGGGCATCCCGCTCAACTGGCTGTAAGCCATCGGCGCGATGAGATGGAGTTGCACATTGGGGCGCACGCCATAGTTGACCTCGATATGCGGGGCCGTGCCTATCGTGCCATCCGTGCTGTGGTTATAGAGCGAAGCGAAATAGACTTCCCAATGGCGGTAGTCTACCGGTTCCGGATCATCCGTGATAAAGGGCGGCCCCGCCCAGGCGACCCTCTGAGAGCCCAGGAAGAGGCTTATGGTTACCAGGCAGAGAAGTAAGTTCCACGCGCTGCGCATGTGCAAAGTCTCCTCGTCTATTGAGAAAGTCTATCGCCGATATATTGGCTCAGGCGTTTGTAGCCTGCGTCGAGGATGGGGTCCTGCACGTGATCCCATCGCTTATCCAGCAAATTGACGGACACCGTCGGCACGAACTTCTCTCGCGGCGTTCCATTGACATGATTAAGCCTCTCACCCGCATAATTGACCCCGATCTCAGTATTTGGAAGCTTGAGATTGAAGATGCCGCCATTCAAGCCGGCCATATGCGTTCCCACTACGGTCGCCCTATGCATGCCATCTAAGCCGATGGCCATGCCCTCCGCCATACTGCCCGTCCAGTGATTGACCAGAACCACCATGGGCGCGCGAAAGGTCCACTCCCCACGCGGCGCGACCTCTCTGATATAGGCCGGCTCATGTAAAGGAACCACCTGCTGATACCCCATTTGCCGATCTATAAAACGCCCCAGGATCGGCTCGGCAACGTCGGTATTGCCTCCCCTCGGGATGTCGCGTAGATCCAGGATCAAACCTCGGCTTGTCCGCACGCTCTCCAGAGCGGCATCGAACTGGACAACTATCTCCTCTGAGATCAGGTCGTTGATTTTGATGTATCCGATCTGCTGCGGCAGCATCTTCCACTCGACTTTCGGAGTGTACTCGTAAGCATCTACCGTGGTATGCGTTAGTAAATCGAGCCGATAGGCCGTTACGCCCCCACGCCGATCTCTGGCTTCGATCACGCGCCGCTGGTCGTGCGTTCCTGCCAGCACGGCACGTAAAGCCCAGTTCTTCACGTCCGCGTTTACCCTCTTCAGAGATCGAGGCAGGCGACGTACGACGGCAGCCTGGATTGGAACCCCGTTGATGGAGACGATCTCCATGCCCACCTTGAGTCCGGCCTGCTCGGCGCTGAAGCCGGTGCGTAGTTGGGTGATGACGGCCCGTCCCTTGATCCACTCCGCCCACAGGTCCAGCCCCGTAGGCACCAGTCGGGGAGAGGTACCCAGGTTGGTGTTCAGGTTCGAGTGCGGGTCGTACAGTTCCTCCAGCATCCGCTCCAGCAAGGGGATAAAGTCGCGTTCGCTCTTGACTGCCGCGACCTGGGGGAGGTACAGTTCCCGGACCCTATTCCAATCCGTTTCTTTGGTATGGAAGTAGGCATAACCATCTCGCAATCCGGCCCACATGGCATCGAAGTCCGCAGTAAACTGCTCGGAAGTCAAGGATTTCTGAGCGGCGACGCTCCTACAGCAGAAACTGGCCAGCAGGATAAGGAGCGCCACCTTCCAATTCAAGTATGGCATCATGTCAGCCTTCCGATTGTGGGATGTTTTTGCTATAATAGGGAGAATAGAATTGTAGAGAGAAGAACATGGCAACATCGACTCATACTATTGAAGTGACTGGAATATCTGAGGAAACGCTTCATCTTCTGGATGAGCGTATTCGTCAGCAGGGCGGCGACCGGTCGGAATATATTCGTCATCTGTTGAACAAAGACCTGCACTCTCCTACTCTCTCTGAATTACTTGCCCCACTTCGTCAGCAAGTTGCCGAGAGCGGCATGAGTGAAGAGGAGCTAGATCAACTGTTCTTGGAAGCGCGCGAGGAAGCGTATCAGGAGAGACAAGGAAAACAGAGGTGAGAAGCGATTACACACGACTATCTGTTGTGTTTGATTGCATGGTATTCCTGCAAGGCGTGTCTCAGGTTACCGGCCCAGCCGCCGCTTGTTTGAAACTTGTAGAAGATAATCAAGTCGAACTCTTCTTGAGCGCTCGTATCCTCACCGAAGTTCAGGACGTGCTTACACGCCCCAAACTGCAACGTAAGTTCCCCATCCTAACCCAAGCCTATGTAGATACCTTTCTCCAAGCCCTGATCCGTAAGGCAACCATCATTCCCGATGTGCCGCAACAGTTCGCATATGAGCGCGATCCGAAAGATGAACCTTACATCAACCTGGCAATCGCTTCTGGCGCTTCTTATCTTGTCAGTCGAGACAACGATCTGCTGGATCTGATGTACGATGCTAACTTTTGCATCCAGTTCCCGAAACTGACGATCCTTGACCCGGTTGCATTTCTGCGAACGTATCGAGAATATCAGGCCATACCGAATGAGATTGCCGGGTATTTGAGATTGTTCTACAATCTTCCTGTCGACTGCCGAATTGACATCACACTCACCGGCGAAGGGATGTTTCAAGCGATGCTGGTAAACGCGGAAGGCAGTATCGCAAAAGCCGTTGACGGCTCTTTCAAGAAGTCGGGAGACAGATTCATTCTCGCCCCTTTAGAACAACCCGAGCTAAACCTGGAGCAGCTAAAAGTTTATGACGCTATCTTACGCGACTTTACCGATAAGTTGCGCGCAGGCGCGGAGAATGGTCACGCGAGAATCCTCCTGGCCCAGGAGGGCGATCATCTAGAATTGTTTGATGTCCTCGGAGACCATCCGAATATTGCTGGCAGTGTAAAGGCAGAAATGATTGCAGTCTGGCACAGTCTGGATAATATGCTAAGAATGCATGGTTATCGGGCTATCAAACGGCTTCCGAGCGAGACTAATCCAGCAGCGATATTGGCAGAAAAGCATACAAGCAGCTTCCAATTCTAAATCCGGTTGGCTTATAGTCAACCGGTTTCTTTCTTCAACTGGGAGCCCCGACGAAATTAAGTTCCACAATCCCCGATAGACTGCGGCTTACCTTCGAGGTTCCACGCGGCGGACATCTTCACCATCTCGCGTCAAACTGCCGAAACCCGCAGTGTGAACCGCAAACCTCTCGCTAAATCATGAGAGAGCGAAAATAACGAAAAGACGGCCCTTTCAGAGAGCCGTCTTTTCTCGTTATGATGAGTTTGTAGTTTCCTCTCCCTTGTACGCCTGCCATTATGGAACTTCCTTAAGAACCTTACGCAGTTCTTCCGCAAACGATTTTCCATCCAACCGTGGCGCAGCAGTGACGCCCCCTAACTGGTGCTGCCAGTAGACCGGCTTAGGCGGCTCTTGCTCCCATGTAACGCCAGGCGGATATATCAAATATACATCCCAGGCAGGACGCGGGGTGAGACTTAGTATCTTCTGAAAAAGCCGGGGGAGCTTGCCTTTTTCATCCCAATAGTGAGTAGCCCGTTTGTCCGGGGCAAGCGAAAGCGTATCGTTATCAGGCGCGTGCTTGTCGGAGGGTAGAATCGGAACCCAGGCGATAAAGACACGAAGAGTAGGGTCTTGAATGGTGTTCAG
>DATGIG010000564.1:0-4215 GCA_035295825.1 Chthonomonadaceae bacterium
GGGCGCTGGGCGGATTGGGGTTTCAGGCTCAGCAGTTTGCACAGGCGGTCGGTACGCTCTCCGGCGGCGAAAAGACCCGGCTCAATCTGGCGCGCCTGCTGGTGGGGGAGCACGACCTGCTCCTGCTGGATGAGCCGACCAACCACCTCGATATCGCCATGCTGGCCTGGCTGGAGGCCTTTCTGCAGGCATATAAAGGGACCTATCTGGTGATCTCCCACGACCGGCGGTTTCTGGACCATACCGTGCAGCGGATCCTGGAATTGGAGGAGGGCCGCCTCACAGAGTATGCCGGGAACTATACCGCCTACGCCAACGCAAAACAGCGCGCCATCGAGAAGCGAGCGCAGGACTACATGCTCCAGCAGCGCCAGATCAGCGCGCTACGGGAGTTTGCGACGCAGCAGCGAGGCTGGGCGGAGAAGACGCAGGCCGGCCCGAAAGACGGTCGGGACCGGCGGGGCCGGATCGCGGAGAAGATGGCGAAGCGCGCCCAGGCGGCGGAGCGGAGGATCGAACAGCTCCTGAACCCGCAGGGGATCGAGGATGTGCCGAGGGCGGGCGGCAGGATCGAGCAGGCGCGCTCGGTCGCCCATGTCACGGCGGCCTTCGCCCCGGAGCGGCGCAGCGGCAAGATCGTATTCGAGGCGCGGGGGGTGGCAAAATCCTATGGCAGCCGCACGCTGTTTCAAGACCTGGATCTCTATGTCACCTACGGCGAACGGATCGGTATCCTCGGCCCCAACGGCGCGGGCAAGACCACCCTGGCCCGCGTGCTGTTGGGGCAGGAGCCGCCGAGCGCGGGAACAGTGCGGGTCGGGTTCGGCGTCACTCCGCTCTTTCTGACCCAGGAGCAGGAGCATCTGGACCCGGCCAAGACCGTTCTGGAGAGCGTGGAGGCGGGGGGCAGCCTGAGCCATACGGAGGTAAGGACGCTGCTGGCCTGCTTCCTGTTTCGGGAGGCGGAGGTCTTTAAGCGGGTGCGCGACCTCTCCGCCGGGGAGCGGGTCCGTCTGGCGGTCGCCGGGGCGGTCGTCTCCGGCGCCAACCTGCTGGTGCTGGACGAGCCGACCAACCACCTCGACATCGATACCCGCGAACGCCTGGAGGACGCCCTGTCAGCCTATACAGGGACGCTGCTGGTCATCTCCCACGACCGCTATCTGCTGGATCGCCTGACGGAGCGCTCTCTGGTAGTGGATGCGGGGCGGGTCGTGGACTATCCCGGCAACTACAGCGCCTGGGCCGAAACGGCCTCCGAAACCCGGTGAGCGGCAAGGTCCCACAGGAAGGAGGAACTTACCCATGAGAGCGGGAACTCTATTTCCATGAAGAGATCCACCCTAATCACTGTGTCGGGAGCGCTCGTAGCGCTGGCGACTGCGGCGCTGTGTATTCCGCAGAATAAGCCTGCGGGGCCTTCGTTTCAGAAGGAGGTCCTGCCGATCCTGCGGACGGCCTGCCTGGGCTGCCACAGCGCGGAGATGCCGACGAGCGGCCTGGCGCTGAACTCCTATGCAGCCCTGATGAAGGGCGGCAAGGGCGGGCCATGCATCGTCGCGGGCAAGAGCGCCGACAGCCGCCTGGTCAAGTACCTGCTGGGAACCCTACAGCCGAAGATGCCCCCCGGAGGCGCGCTGAAACAGGCCGATATCGACCGCATCCGCCAGTGGATCGACGCCGGAGCGAAGGTGGATGCGGCGACCGAGGGCGGAGCAAAGCCGGGAACGGCCAGCCTGCCCGGCGCGACGAACTCCACCGGGCCGCACCCGAATGTGATCCCCAACTTCCCACGGGTCGCCGCTGCAACGCCTGTGACGTCGCTGGCCTTCAGTACGGACGGGCATACGCTGGCGGTCGGCATCTACCGCGAAGTGCAGTTCTGGGATATGGACACGCGCCAGATAAAGGGCCGCTGGAGCGGTCTCGCGGACGCCGTCCGCACTCTGGTCTTCACGAAGGACGGTAAGCGGCTGGCAGCCGGCGGCGGGACACCCACGGTTGCGGGCGATATTCGCGTCTGGGACATGGCCGCCGGGCGTGAAGTCGCCATGATGGGCAGCGATCACACCGATGCAATCAACGCACTGGCCTTCAACCCGGACGGAACCAAGCTCGCCTCCGCCAGCGGCGACAAAACATTGCGCATCTGGGACGTGGCGACGGGCAAGGCCCTCCAGACCCTGCGGGACCACTCCGACGCCGTGTGGGGCGTGGCCTGGAGCCCCGACGGCAAGTACCTGGCCTCCGCCGGGGCGGACCGCAGCCTGAAAGTGTGGGACGCCAACTCCAGAAAACGCCTCTACTCCCTCCCGGCGCACGAGGATACCATCTTCCAGGTCGAGTTCAGCCCGGATGGAAAGATGCTCGTCACGGCCAGCGCGGACCGCTCTGCGAAGGTCTGGGGCTTCGGGCCGGAGAGCAGCACCAACCTGCGTACCTTTTCGGGCTACGCCCACAACGTCCAGGCTGCGACTTTCGCCTCGGATAACAATATGGTCGCCACCGCCTCGGCGGATAAGTCGGTCAAGGTCTGGAGCATGGCGGACGGCAGCAACACGCGCACCTTCACCGACGCCCAGGACTGGGTCTACTCCGTGCGGTTCAGCCCGGATCGCAAGCACCTGGCGGCGGGCGTGTGGGATGGCAGCGTCCTGCTGTGGAGCCTGACAGACGGCAAACTGGAAGGCCGCCTGGACACGGTACCGAAAAAATAAGAAACGTAACCAGGAGAATACCTTGCCTCTCCCTGACTTCGACGCAGACGATTTTCTGCCTCCTGGAATCCATGCCTCCACACTGAAAGAAGTGGAGACACGCTTTGGCATCGAAACCGAGGTACGTCAACAGAGATTCGCGCTTTTGCAAGCTGTCGTCACTGCAGCAAGACCCTATCCTACTATCAAGCGTATCCTGGTATGGGGGAGTTTCGTGACGTCCAAACCGGAGCCGCAGGATCTAGACTACTCTCTTATCGTATCGGTAGATCATTTGCGTTCACAAATCGCGCCGGAAGATGCTCGATTTTTTGTTCCTAGTCAAGCCCGGATATTCTACGGAGTAGACAGGGGTTACTTGGTCATAAAAGATTATCCGCTTGAGGAGTATATCGAGCGGTTAGCTTTTATGGGACGAACCCGTTCGCTACGGGATTGCGGTATCGTTGAAATCAGTGTTCGAGGCGAATTTCTTGGAGACAATCCATGATCGAAAATGAAAAGCAACTTCGCTACTCTATCGAGTCGGTGGCAAAAATGTACCAACTATGTGATCGGATTGCCACACAAACGATAGGTGACCCTGATACACGGGCCGATGAAATTGACGGCGTAGAGAGCATAATCAGCAAGGTAGAGAGAGAGATTGCAGAGTATCTGGCGCGAAAGTATTGTCTCGTACCAGATCCGGAAGCACAGAGTGAGCAGAAAGAACTGGCAGCATGAAGTGAAAGCCTATCGTTACTTTGTAATCCTGGTATTGGCTTTTTTTGTGGTGTTTCCCTCTCAAGCTGGGGCGCAGGGGGTGCGCCCGGAACTGCGGGCGTTCTGGGCGGACGGTTTCAGTGAGGGCTTTAAGACGCCGGAGCAGGTGGACACGCTGCTGCAGCGCCTCCATGCTGCCCACTGCAACGCTATCTTTGCGCAGATGCGCAAGGGCGGCGATGCCTACTACGCCTCTCACTATGAACCCTGGGCCAAAGACGATCCGGACCATTTCGACGCCCTCGCCGACCTCATCGCGAAGGCGCATGCCATGAACCCGCCGATTGCGGTCCATGCGTGGATCAACACCTGCGCGGTCGGCGGCAACGGCAAAAACCCCTTCAACATCGTGCATCTGCATCCCGACTGGCTCTCCCTGAACCCCCAGGGCGTGGACTTCGACGGCGAGGCGACCAAGATAGACCCCGGCAACCCTGACGCGGCGGAGTGGACGTTCCGCATCTATCTGGATGTCGCCCGCCACTACGACGTGGACGGCATCCACTTCGACTTTGTGCGCTACGGCGGCAAGGAGTGGGGGTATAACCCGGTCAGCGTGGCGCGCTTCCAGCAGCAGTACGGCAAGCAGCCCGGCATCCAGCGGATCGCCGGGCGCGACCTGCCCGCTCCGGACGATCCCATCTGGAAGCAGTGGCGGCGCGACCAGGTGACCAATCTGGTGCGTAAGGTCTATGTCCACGCCGCGCAAGTGAACCCGAAGCTGATTGTCTCT
>DATGIG010000565.1:0-5025 GCA_035295825.1 Chthonomonadaceae bacterium
CGGCGCTGGGCATAGCGCCACTGGGCGAAGTCCATGCCCTCCCAGGGAATGTCGGCGGAAGTCGTCTTAAAGCCACAGCGCGCAAAGGCGATGCAGTCCCGCCCGCTGCCCGCGCCGATATCGAGGTAACTGGCGAAGTGATAAGGGAGGGCTAAGCCCAGCATGATCTGCAGCCGTGCCAGGAGATGCGAGAGTTGAAGCGGCGCGAGCATCAGGCAGAGCAGGTGGATGTCCGGGCCGAGCAGATCCACATAGTTGGTCGCTTCCAGATGGCGATACTCCTCCAGGATCGCCTCGAAAGGCTTGCCGAGGTAGTCGGCGTATTCGTGCAGCGCGTCTTCCAGCGGATCAGCGTAGCGATACTGCAGTAATTTGCGCACTTGCTCCAGGGGAACCGTTGGAACGTCCATGCCTTGCCTCCAGAATTCGCAGAGTATCTCTAATGCTATTCTGGCAAACGGCTCCGCAATTTGTAGGGGCAGCGCCCTGTCAAGAGGATGTAATGAGGGTAAACGCCAAAGAGGGAGGCTGGGAGTGAAACTGGAACCGGGCAGTAAGCTGGTGATGATCGGGGATTCGATCACGGATTGCGAGCGGGCGCGGCCCGTCGGCGAGGGGCTTTTCGGGGCGCAGGGCAAGGGCTATGTGAGCCTGGTAGATGCGCTGCTGGGCGCGGTCTATCCCCGCGAGGCCATTCGCGTGGTCAACATGGGCACGAGCGGCAACACGGTGCGCGACCTGAAAGCCCGCTGGCAGACCGATGTGCTGGACCTCAACCCCGACTGGGTCTCCATTATGATCGGCGATAACGACGTCTGGAGGCAGTTCGACCTGCCCCGACAGCCGGAGACCCATGTCTATCCGGAGGAGTACGCCGCGACGCTGGAGGAACTGGTCACGCAGACCTTGCCGAAGGTGAAGGGCCTGGTCCTGATGACGCCGTTCTATATCGAGCCGAACCCGCAGGACGCCATGCGGGCGCAGATGGATCGCTATGGCGAGATCGTACGCCAACTGGCCCAGAAGCACAACACGCTCTTTGTGGACACCCAGGCGGCGTTCCATGCGGCGCTCCAACACTACTACCCGGCGACCCTGGGCTGGGACCGCGTCCACCCGAACCACATCGGTCACATGATCCTCGCCCGCGCCTTCCTGCAAGCCCTCAGCTTCGTCTGGTAAGGAGGCTCTTAGAAATAAGAGGGTATTTTTTCCTAAAGGACAAAAAGATTACAGCGAAAGAAGGAAAATAGGTGACTTAAGGCGCAAGTTACCTGCGATGGCATCGGAAACAGATGCACTGTCGAATCTACACTCGAAATCACGCGTGCGCCCCGTGAAGGAGAATCAACTCATGGCATTCGCAGCACTTGGTGGTCTGTTTTGTCTGGTGGGGTTCGTCTGCGCAATCATCATACTGATTGACGCTTTCAAGAATGAGATCTGGAAAGGAATCGTCGCGTTCCTGTGTTGGATCTATATGCTTTATTATGCCTTCGCCGAATTTCAACATGAAAAGAAGGGATTGATCCTTGCCGGCTGGATTATTGGAGGTGTCCTGGGCGGTGTCCTGCTCAACATGGGCATAGCCCAGATAGCCCTGTCGTCAGGCGGTACTCTCCCGCGCTAGTTAATGCTTCGATGACATCCTTGTAAAACGATGACAACGATCCAGCGAGCGCCTGCCAGGAGTTTCCGGAGCGGTCTGGTCGCTCTCGTAATCCTGGCAGGCACCTTGTTTCTAGCGCAGGATTCCCATCGGCAGGGTCCACCCTGCCTGTTTCGCCTGTTCACCCGGATCCCCTGTCCGGGATGCGGTCTGACGCGCAGTCTGACCCTGCTCTGGCACGGCGACTTTTGGCTCTCTTTTCGCTATCATCCGCTCGGTCTATTGGCCTTTTTGATCTGCCTGTTTCTGGTAGTTTCCCGTCTAATCGCGCCTCGTTTTCCCCGGCTGAAGGCACGCTGTGAGACGCTAGAACGCACCCTGATGCATAAAAGTATCCTCAAAGGGGTCCTGGCGCTGATGCTGGGACTCTGGGTGACGCGTTTGGCCCTCGCCTCCTGCGGAAATGACTTCTTCCTCTGGTGACGCCGCCTGGGGTATAATGCGCTTCGCAACTAAAACGGCTCGCTCCCTGTCAGGAAAACGGAAATCCTGAGAGGAGGGCGAAACGACATGCTGAACGTTCAGAAATATCTAAGGGCTGGGGGAACGCTGGAGACGCTGGCCCGCGACTACGCCATCAAAAACGCGCGTCATGCGGCCCTGCCCCATCTGGTGCTGCTACGCTACGATCAGATCAACAGCCCCATGCACGAGCCGCTGGTTCAGGAATGCCGCACGCTGATCCTGGACGAAGCGGCGGAGTGGCGCATCGTCGGACGGGGGCTGGATAAATTCTTCAACTATGGGGAGCCACACGCGGCTGAGATCGATTGGACCACCGCAAAGGTCCAGGAGAAGGTAGACGGCACGCTCTGCCTGTTCTACCACTACGAGGAGTGGCGGGTGGCAACGACCGGCTTCCCGGATGCCCGGGGCCGTGCGCAGGATCTGCCCATCACCTTCCACGAACTGATCTGGCAGACGGCGAATGCAGCAGGACTGCATTTCCATTCTCCGGCGCACAGCTATCTGTTCGAACTGACCAGCCCCCATACCCGCGTCGTCGTTCCGCATGCCGAGACGCGCCTGACCCTGCTGGCGATCCGGCACAATGAGACAGGCGATGGGATCGCGCTGGACGCGGCCCCGAGCTATCTGAGCGGCGAAGTCGCTCCGGTCCGTGAATATCCCCTGCGCTCCTTCCCGGAGATTCTTGCCACCTTTGCCGGGATGAATCCTCTGAAACAGGAGGGCTATGTGGTCGTGGATGGCGCAGGGCGACGCGTTAAGGTCAAGCATCCCAACTATGTCGCCATCCATCTGCTGAAGGCCGAAGCGACGCCGAAACGCTACGTCGAGGTTCTGCGGCAGGGTGAAGAGTGGGAGTTGATGGCCTACTTTCCGGAGATGCAGACGACCTTCGCTCCGATCCGCGCTGCCTATGAGGCCCTCTGCGCCGAGATCGAGCGCGATTACGCCCGCCTGAAGGCCATCCCGGAACAGAAAGCGTTCGCTGCGGAAGCCACCCGCACCCGCTATCCCTTTGTGCTGTTTGCACTGCGGGGCGGGCAGAGTACGACGGCCCGCGAATATCTTGCAAAACGGGCGCCTCTCCCTTCCGTCCTGCGTCTGCTCGGTATCGATGCGGAGACGGCGGAGCGCGCCGGCCCATGAGGAGCTTATGAAGATCACCGATTATCGCACCTATGTCGTCTGTACCCCCTGGCGCAACCTGACCTATCTCATTCTGGAAACGGAAGACGGATTGACCGGCGTAGGAGAGGCGCGGGTGCTGGGCAAGACGCACACCGTCATCGAATATCTCAAGGATGCCCGACGCCACTTCCTGGGCCACGATGTGTTCGACATCGAGGCCCTCTATCGCCGCTTTACCCTGCTGGATTTCGGCTCCCCCGGCGAAGTGGTGATGACGGCGCTGGCCCTGGTCGAGATGGCCTGCTGGGACATCATCGGCAAGAAGGCGAACCTGCCGGTCTACCAGCTCATCGGCGGCAAGATCCACGACCGTATTCCCGCCTATGCCAACGGCTGGTATACAGTCGAGCGCAGCCCGGAGGAGTTCGCCAGGGCCGCGCAGCGGGTCGTGGATCGAGGCTACCTCGGTATGAAGTTCGACCCCTTCGGCAACGGCGACCTGGAGCTGACGCGCAAGGAGTTCCACAAGTCCATCGCTCTGATCGAGGCCGTACACTCCGTAGCAGGCGACAATGTCCAGATCTTTATCGAAATGCATGGGCGGTTCGCGCCCCACCAGGCGGTCGAGGTCGCAAAGGCCATCGAAAAGTTCCACCCCGGCTGGATCGAGGAGCCGTGTCGCCCGGAAGATGTCCCCGCCCTCCGCTACGTCATGGACCACACCGACATCCCCATCGCTACCGGCGAACGCCTCTACCATGCGCCCCAGTTCCGTGAACTCCTCTCCGGCAGGCTGGCCCATATCATCCAGCCCGACCTGAACCAGTGCGGCGGCCTGCTGGAGACCAAGAAGATCTGCTCCACCGCCGAGACCTTCTCCATCATGGCCGCGCCGCACAACGTCGGCGGCATCATCACCACCGTCGCCTCCCTCCACCTCCTGGTCGGCCTGCGCAACGCCAAGATCCTCGAACACTTCAACGACTTCGTCGACGCCGACATCAAGCAGTGCGGCACGCCCTATCCCGAAGTGGTAGACGGCTACTTCTCCCTGCCCACCGGACCGGGCTGGGGCGTGGAGATCAACGAGGAGTTCCTCAAAAATTGCCCGCAGGCCCTGGACAACGGCATCATCTGCGATCCAGGCTTGAACATGTTCGGCAACGCCGACTGGAACCGAAGGTCGCAGCCCACCACAGAGTAGGGCAGAGGATTTCACCACAGAGGACACAGAGGGACACAGAGGAGGACACGGAGGGGAATAACGTGGATGCAAATGCGGTGAGCGGCGAAATCATTGACGCAGCGATGAAGGTGCATAGCGCTTTGGGGCCAGGACTACTGGAAAGCGCGTATGAAGCGTGTCTGGCGCACGAGTTGCGAAAGCGTGGCTATAAGGTTGAGACTCAAGTAGAGTTGCCCGTCATTTACGACGGGCAACGTATCGAAGTGGGATATCGCCTGGATATGGTCGTGGAGGATCTTGTCATTGTGGAGTTGAAGGCTGTGGAGAAGATGATCCCCATTTACGAAGCGCAACTCCTGTCCTACTTGAAACTCAGCGGTACTGCAGTAGGGCTACTCATTAACTTTCATGTGCCGCGCCTGCGCGAAGGCATTACGCGCCGGGTCATATGAGTTTCGCCCGGCCGTTTCTCCGTGTCCTCCTCTGTGTCCCTCTGTGACCTCTGTGGTGAACTCTCTCTTCTACTCTGTGGTGAAGATCACTTCTCGGGGAGCTCGAAGCGTGCCGTCAGGCC
>DATGIG010000566.1:0-4494 GCA_035295825.1 Chthonomonadaceae bacterium
CAGCGGGGGGTGGCTATGCCCGTTCAGACGCAGGTGGAAGCCGCCGACCCGCAGGGCCGCATCCGGGCCGTGGGCGACGACAGTGGCGTCATTCGGTTTGAGGCGATTGCGCCGCAGGGGAGGATCGAGAAGGCGCCACAGCTTCCCGCGCCCATCGCCGCGCACAACGCGGCGTTGGGCAGCTTAGCCTGGTCGTGTGATGGAAAACTCCTGGCGAGCGGTGCACGCGATGGATTGGTGCGCGTATGGGAGGCGTCCACCCACCGCCGGCTGTTTAATTTCAAGGGGCACCTGGGCGCGGTCACCTCTGTGCAGTTCAGCAAGGACGGTAAGCGCCTGCTCTCCGGCTCCACGGATGGCACGGCTCGCCTCTGGAAGCTGGCGCCGGCCTCGGATGTCTGGGTACAGGAGCATGAACCGAACCGGCTCATTCGCCATATGGCGTTAACGTACCATGGACTATTTGCCTGCACCAACGGCGAATACCTTTCGGTGCAAGACACCATGTTCGGCAAGGAGGTCCTCCGTCGCAGCGGCACGGATCTGAGCGGGCTCGCCTGTGCGCCCGATAGCAATACGCTGGTCTATGCGGACACTATTGGGCCTCTTTCCGACACGCAGTATCACTCCCGTATCCACTGTCTGGACATTGCAACAGGTCAGGAGCGCTGGCAGGCGCCAGGTCTAACCACATGTCAGGATCACTGGCAGGCGCCAGGCCCATCCGCAGAGGATGTCCGGCAAATATGCTGCGACAGCCTCTGTTACTCTCCCGATGGGAAGTGGATCGCATGCGGTTTTGGCGCGGTTGGATATCATCCTCCGTATGAGAATAGCGTCTGTATCCTGGATGCCGCGACAGGGCGCCTGCAGAAGACGCTGCGCGGCTTCCATGATGCGACCACGGTGCTCTTCTCCCCGGACGGTTATTTGTTGGCCGTAGCGTGCCGGGATAAAAGCGTGCATATGTACGCGACGCGTACCTGGACGGAAATAACGGCGCCTCTCATCCTGCCAAAGCCTTGCCTTGCTCTGGCCTTCGCCCCAAGCTTTCGTAACATCATCCCAAACTCCAGGCTGCTGGCCATCGGAGGGAATGAGGGATTGTTGGTCCTGCAAGAGTGCACTTCGGTAGGGAAGGAGTGCATCACCTGGGGAGAGCGGCACACGCTCGAAGGGCATACTGGGATGATCGGAGGGTTGGCGTTTTCGGCGAATGGAGCCACTCTGGCCTCTGCGAGCTGGGATCGCACGGTGCGCCTCTGGTACGTTGCCAACCAGCGGGAGACCCTCCGGTTCTCCGGCGCGGCGAGCAGAGTGAACGCGATCACCTTCTTCCCCGGTGGGCGCACGCTGGCAGCCGGGGATGGGGAGGGGCACGTTCGCTTCTGGGGGCTGGACTTTTAGGCATCGGCACGATATCAACACGACGACATACATCATCTCGAATTGCGATAGGCCGGGCACAGAACGTGCCCGGCCTCATATTTGATCTCCGAACGGTCAGAAGGTAAAATGAACATGTTCAGATCAATTTCGAAGTTCCATAGAGGTTTACCGTATGACAGATTTGCGACGTTCCAAGGGCGAGGCGACGCGAGAGCGGATATTGACCGAGGCATTGACCCTGTTTGCCGAGAAGGGATATGCCCAGACGACCATGCGGGAGATTGCGGCGAAGGCGGAGTGCTCTCTTGGGCTGGCATACCGTTACTTCAAGAGTAAAGATACCATGGTCCTGGCGCTCTATGAGCGAATGGTCACCCAGTTTGCCGAGGAGGCGTCCGAACTCCCCTCCGGCCCGCTGGCGCAGCGCTGGGGGCGCGCCATCCGGAACGAATTCGTCCGTCTGGAGCCCAATCGGGGGGCGCTGTTGGGGCTGACCTCCGTGGGTATGACGCCGGGTCGGATCACGCAGGTGTTGGGACAGGAGGCCGATCCCATGCGCCGACGGATGCTGACGATCTTTCATGAGATCGTAGCCGGTTCCAGGGACGCACCCCGCCCGGAGGTGGCAGAGGCGTTCTCCACGCTCTTCTATGCGCTCTACCTGGTGCTGGTGCTGTTCTGGCTGCAGGATGCCTCGCCGGGGCAGCGCGTAACCCACCAGTTGATCGCCTTCGGCGAGGAGATGCTGGGGCGCTTGCGGCTGGTGTTGCGCCTGCCCTGGGCGACGGAGGGGCTGGTCAAACTGGGCGGGCTGCTGGGGCCGGTCCTGAAGGGAGAGCGCGCGTGAATATCGAGACGCTGCGGCTCTTTTGCGATCTGGTAGAGACGCGCTCCTTCTCACGGGCGGCGGAGCGCAACTTCCTCTCGCAGTCGGCGGTGAGCCAGCGGATCCGCACCCTGGAGCAGGAGTACCGGCAGGTCCTGATCGAACGGGGCAAGGGCAAAGGGCAGGTGGCGCCGACGGAGGCGGGGCGCATCCTCTATGAGGGCGCCAAGCCCCTGCTGCATGAGTTTGCAGAGTTGGACGCCCGCCTGCGCGGCCTCTCCGATGAGGTGGCCGGGACGGTGAAGGTGGCAACGGTCTACTCGGTGGGTCTGCACGCGCTTCCGGCGCGCCTCAAGCCGTTCCTGGCGCAGCACCCCCTGGTCAGCGTGCACCTGGAGTACAGCCAGACGGACAAGGTCTATCGCGACGTGCTGTCCGGGGCGATGGATGTGGGGATCGTCGCCTGCCCCTCGGCGCGCGCCGGAATCGAGATCGTACCCTTCGGCGAGGAGGCGATGGTGCTGATCTGCGCCCCGGAGAACCCGCTGGCACGGGAGGCGACGCTCTCTCTGCGGCAACTGGAGGGTCAGAACTTCATCGGCTTCTCCGACGAGATCCCCACCCGGAGGCTCATTGATGAGCACCTCCGGGCGGCGGGAGCCAGGGTACGGATCGCGATGGCCTACGACAATATCGAGACCATCAAGAACCTGGTGGAGATCGGCAGCGGGGTCGCGCTGGTGCCGGAGGATACGGTGCGCCAGGAGGCGCGGGACGGACGGCTGGCGGTCGTACCGCTCGTCCCCGAACAGGCGTTCCGACGTCCTGTCGGACTGCTCCTCAAGAAACTCCGCTCGCGCCGCGCCGCCGTCCGCGCCTTCGTCGAGGCGATGCAAGTCCATGCTTCATAGAGCGTGGGTATAGCCTCTGGCCTCTTCGTTATTGACCATCCGCGTGGGTTTGCCATCCGCATCGCTGACAATCAGCAGCACCTGCGCAGGCGCATTGGCTGCGGGGCCGGTCACGCTCCAGATCGTCTTCCAGGAATGTTGGATGTCCTGGTGCTGCGGAGCCCTCTGCAATTTCACCCGCGCGCTCCCGGAGACCAGGCCCATCTCCTGCAGGCTGAGCAGGGCGACGTTCGCGGCTTCCTCCGGAGTATGGATCTGCGGTGTGGTCGTATCGACCGCAACGTACTGCGGGCGCAGGCCGAGGATGTTGCCTGTGGCATCGTTGAAATCCAGGAAGTAGTCCTTGTCGTCCGCCTTGCAGAGCACGGTCCAGATAAAACGCCGTTTATGCTGCCCCTGACCATCGGAGAAATGCTCTACGCCATACTGCGGTTCCGCTACCAATCGCGCCGAATTGCTGAAGGTGAGGCAGAACTTAAGCGCCCGCTGTCGGATTTCTGCCGCAGTGAAGTGGGTTCTGCTGGTCGAAGCAGCCTGGGCTTGCGCTTCTCGGTAGGCATGCCAGGAGCCGATGGAACAGGCAGTGAGCATCAGAGCGAGGATGGCGAGCCAGGCTTTACGACGAAGCGATAATCGTGCGAGCAGATGCTGTAACATGTCCGTTCCTCCTATTGTAAACGTGCGCCTCGTGGCGCAGATATGCGTCTCCTTCAGGAGAGACGCCTGCCTGTACTACTTTCCTACTTCCGGATAACCCCTCATTACGAACGAGAGTGTACTGCACAAGTCTTTCATAACTCTGTCAAAGTAATTGCTTTATAGGATAACCCCTCTTTCCAATTTGCGATGTGACCGACCTCACAAGCAAACAGTGAATTAGTCCCGATCCTCCTGAAGAAATTACGGGGATGCACCGATAATCCCGTTGGACGCTCTCTAACTCCCTGCGAGATTTCCCGCCGAAAGGCCAGCCAACACCTATGCCAACCTCCGTCCTCGTTCCCGGCGGCGCCGGGTATTTAGGTTCCATTCTCTGCGATCATCTGCTGCAGGCAGGATATCGCGTTACGGTGCTGGACAACCTGCTCTACGGGCAGCACAGCCTGTTCCAGTACTGCGCGCATCCGGATTTTCGCTTTGTCTTCGGCGATGCGCGCGACGAGCAGACGCTCTGCCGCGAAGTCGCAAAAGCGGATGTCATCATCAACCTGGCGGCCATCGTAGGCGCGCCCGCCTGCGACCGCGACCCCTGGCTGGCGCGCTCGGTCAACTACGAGGCGGTGAAACTGCTGAACAAGCTGCGCAGCCCGCAGCAGTTGATCCTCCAGCCCACCACCAACAGCGGCTACGGCGCGCAGTCGGGCGAGG
>DATGIG010000567.1:0-4322 GCA_035295825.1 Chthonomonadaceae bacterium
CCCCACAAGGCAGGCAGCCACCCCAGGCCGGAGGCGAAACAGACGAAGACGAAGGCCAATCGTTGAGAGCGCTGGTCGGTAAGGTTGTTTCGGAGGAAGGTCCAGACCACCATCAGCATTCCGAAGCCGAAGCCGAGCCGAGAGAGGTGGTAGACCGCCAGGAGGGGGAGGTGGGTGAGGCGGGTGAACCAGCCGAGAACCAGGAACAGAGGATTGAGCAACATGCCGTTTTGGGGGTCTGTTGTAAAGAGATTCATGGCGCGGAGCGAGCCATCCGCCGCCTGCCGCATCCAGGAGAGATAGACACAACTATCATCCAGGTTATAGCCGAGCCACATGAACGTTCGGTTACCTGCATTACTCCATCCGATGAGGTAGGGGACGAGGGTAAGGAGCATGGTGAAGAGCGCAACCAGCGCCGCCCAACGCCGTCCGTTCGGTTCCGTTCCCACGGTGGGTGTGATGGCTGTCACCTTGCCGCCTTTCCGGACTGAAATAATTCGACGGCAGTGGTGCAGACGTGTTCGAACGCCGCGATTTCAACTGGCCCGCTGAGCACGCCTACCTCGACGGAGTACTCTCGCGCTTCTCCCGGTTCCAGTAGAATAAGAGTGCCTGCCTGACGCTCGTGGGCACGGCCCATCACCAGGCAGTTCGCAGGCTCCATTCCGACCACGTAGGTGCCGGCGTCCATCATTTTCCACTCGATAAAACACGGCAATTGGACCGGATCATAAGCGCAGTAGACGCCAAAACCGTGGCCCTGACCATCGCCTGCATCTGTCTCGGGATCCACCACGGCGGCGCGCACACGCTGATCCGCATCCGGCGCCATCTCGTGGAAATAGACCTGTTCTGGAAAGCCTGCTTGAGGCGGTTGAAACCGGTTGTATTGATCCTTGCCTGCGATAGCGTCGGCATCGCGCGGAGTGGCCGTCACCGTAGGGGCGATGAGCCGTGCTTTATCATTCACGGCAGGAAAGCCGATGTTGATATGGTAGAGCATCATATGTTCGGTGGGCTTTGTGCCCAGGTTTTCCACGCGGTCGTGGAGTATGAGCGCGCGCGATCCGAGGCGGGAGGTGATCGTTCTGGTCATCTGGAGGTTCTCACCGAATACCGTGGCCTGGCGCACCCTCCCGGAAATACGCAGTATGTACTCGTCGCCCTCCCAATAGCCATCGTGCGTCACATGGGAGGCTGGGAGGTTGCTGACACGACCGTGAATGCCATAGAATTGACCCTCGTCCATGCCGTTGGCACCCACATAGGTTAGGCCGCAGGTCACGAGCAGGCCGCCATAGAAGCCTCGGAGCCAGCCTCTGCCGTTCTCCCCCTCATGGTCGAAGTAGGCGGGATGCGTATCGGACGTGGCGGAGCGCCAGGCGAGTGAGCGGCCGTTATAGTGTGCGGAGGAGATGTCGAGGCCACGGGAGGCCAGAACCGTGAAGTCCAGGCCGCCGCCGGTCGTAACGTCGTATGCCAGGACCCCCTCCTCCAGTCCTTCCACGAGGCGATAGGGTTTGACCCGAGCGATCTGGCTGATGTCGCCGACGCGCTGAAGCAGATCCGATCGGGTATAGGTTTTACCGTATAGTCGTGTCATGGAGGCCCTTCCAGGTTCGATCCGATAGCGGGAGGTATCGATGAATGGGTTGATACCTCTCAATTCCTCGCCACGGAAGCGATTTCCTGCAGACGAACCTCGACCGATACGCCGTGATGTTTTTCTTTGCGTCGGCAACTCCACCGGTCTGCCGGACGTAAGCTGAGTATGACGACGACATCCCCGAAGAGAGAGGCTCCCAAGGTACCACCCGAACCGACATCTTCCCCCAGGACACCGAACCGATCTCGCGCAGTGATCACGGCAGGATTGATGCTCGCTATGCTTCTTACGGCCATGGAGAGCACCGTCGTTTCCACGGCGATGCCGACAGTGATCGGAGAACTGCACGGCATCCGTCTCTACTCCTGGGTCTTCTCCGCCTATCTGCTAACCAGTACCACGACCGTGCCTATCTATGGCAAACTGGCCGATCTGTACGGTCGTCGACCGGTCTTTCTGACGGCCATGGCGCTCTTCCTGGTCGGCTCGATGCTCTCCGGAATGGCGCACTCTATGCCGCAACTCATCCTGTTTCGCGGCCTGCAGGGGTTGGGGGCAGGCGGGGTCCTGCCGATCACATTGACGATCATCGGGGATCTTTACGATATCGAGCAGCGCGCCAAGGTGCAGGTTGTGTTTACGAGCATGTGGGGTACAGCGAGCCTGGCAGGGCCGGTGATTGGGGCGGTGCTGACGGAGAGTTTCTCCTGGCGCTGGGTCTTCTATGTGAACATGCCGTTCGGTTTGATCGCGTCCTATCTCGTAGGATGGTATCTGCACGAGAACCGCCAACGCATGGAAACGGTGCGCATAGACTATCCTGGCTGCGCCTTGATGACGGGCGCGATTATCTCGGTGCTCAGCCTCCTACAAGCGCGAAGCATGGGCAGCTTCCTGGGGTTGTCCGCGCTCTCGGTGGCGCTGATCGGAGGGTTGATCTGGCAGGAGCGGCGTGCTCCGGAGCCCCTGCTGCCTCTGACGCTCTTCAAGCATCCGGTGATTGCCGCCTCCATGGTGGGCAATATTCTCATCGGGGTGATGCTCTATGCAATGGATAGCTTCATGCCGCTGTTTATGCAGGCGGTGCGGGGTGGAAACGCGCACAGTGGGAGCATCGTCTTAACGCCATTGATCTTGTGCTGGTCGCTCTCTGCATTTCTCGGCGCGAAAACGCTGGTGCGTATCGGGTTTCAGCCGGTGGCGATCTTCGGAGTGACCTGTATCTGTGTCGCCTCGTTCGTGCTCATTTTTACCAATGGGGTCACTCCAACCCCCATTATCATCCTGACGATGGCCCTGTTGGGCACAGGGCTCGGTCCGGCGAGCATGGCTTTCCTGGTATCGGCGCAGAATGCCGTTGGCTGGAAACAGCGCGGTGTGGTGACAGCAGCCTCTCAGTTTTTCCGCTCGATTGGAGGTACCCTGGGGGTGGGCGCACTCGGTGCGGTACTGCATGCGCAGATGATGGCGCGTCTGATGGATCACTCTATGGGCAGCATCAACCCAAACGATTTATTGAATGCCGCTGCCCGGGCCTCGATGCCCCCCAGCGCGCTGATGAGCGTGCGTGCGGCGCTGGCAGGAGGGCTCCATACCGTCTTCTTGCTGCTAGGCGGAGTGACGCTGTTCTGTCTGCTCAATATAGTCCGTATTACCCGACGCCCCGTGCAGGATCTGGAACTCGATACGGAGGGGTAAGATCCTTATGAGGCGTAACTGGATCACCGGGTTTCTTGGACGCTCTCGGGGGGCTTGCATAACACGAGCATTTGGAGTATAATAGGCATGTTTGATGAGAGGCGACTTCGCTTCGCTTCGTGGGGCTGTAGCTCAGCTGGGAGAGCGCTTCAATGGCATTGAAGAGGTCAGGAGTTCGATCCTCCTCAGCTCCACCATCCTCTATACGGTCAATTCCAGGAATGGGAAGAGGAATGGCTTGTGCGTGATGTTTCATCCGGCGCGAAACTGGGCTCCAATCCGTTGATCACCGGGTTGCCACCCCGATGGGGCTTTGCAACGCCTCACCACCGCCCACACACCGCTCGCACCAACCCACGTTGTTGGAGACATGGCATCCCCTGGTTTGTATCCCTGTGCTGCTTGTTATCCTGCCTGATCCTGTCCGGAACTCCGGTTTTTGGCCAGACCCAACAAGAAGGAACAGACAGTTCGGCAGCTTCACCGGCGCAAGCCAATGCCGATGTGATCGTTCTGGTGATTCCGCAGTCTGCAGACCAGGCGCAAATCGCGCTGGTCTATCAAAATAGGGTTCCCGAGGAGAGAGTGCGCCGTGAGGTCCAGCTCCTTGCCAAAGCCTCCGGCGGAAAGCTGGCCGATGATCTTAAGATCGAGTCGAAAAGCATCCGCCCAAGAGATCTGACCAACTTTCCTATTCGCACGGGAGCGAGTTTTACTCTGCTCCACTCCCCTCAAGTTCACGACTCCGCACCAACGTTGGCTCCCTACCTGACCGCCTTTCAATCCTGGGACCACGTGGAAGTCATCTTTTCATTGCCGGATCTCAATCCCTACAATGGGGTGGAATCGCTAACAGCCCGGAACTCACGATACAGATGCTGAAAGATACTGGCGTCTATCGCTATGAAGTCGCGATCCACGAGCACATAAAACCGCTTCCGGCCCTGAAAGTCGAGCGTAAACCCGACGCTGCGGCCACCCAGCCCGGAGCGGAGACCACACCCGCCGGTGGAAC
>DATGIG010000568.1:0-3390 GCA_035295825.1 Chthonomonadaceae bacterium
GAGGGCGCGCCGAAAGGCAGCGGGGCCGATCTCACCGAAGTGGATGCCGGCAACATAAGGGGCGTCCGAACGCACCTCCAGTTTGATACAATCGCCGGGATGCGTGGAGACCCGCGCCGTTACGGTGATGAGCCGCCCGCCGACCTGATAGCGGAGCGTCCGTTCCCGCACGCTGCCACCCTCCAGAGAGCGATCCGTCGCCGTCGCTTTGACCTGCGCCGAATCCGAGCGGACGATCTTGCCGTCCGATCCCACCAACTCCAGGTAGCCTCCGAAGCCCAATCCAAAGGCGGGCGAACTCCATGCCGCCGACTTGCCGGAGGCAGGGACCGTCAGGGTAGCGGAGAGATCGCATGGAAAGGCCGCGTGGTTCTCACCGGGCTTGAGGGTGAGGCGTACGTTCTGCTCCGAGGGAGCGGGAACGTTCGGCGCGGCGCCGCCCCAGGCGCTGCGGAGCATGCGGGCTGTCGGCAGGAGCCGAGCCGGGACGTAATTCGATGTGGCGCGGGGCGTGCCCTCCGCGACGATCTCCCGATTTCCCCAGAAGGCGTAGTCGAAACTGGGATCGTCTCGCGGGCCGGGATCGGTCTGGAAGTCCAGCGTGACCGTCTGCCCTGCATAGGGCGTGAGGTCGAAGTCAAACATGGTCCAGACGGCATCCGTTTTAAGACGCTTCATCAGGACACGATTGTCGAGGGAGACCTGGAATTGGGCTCCGTCCGATTTGCCCGGTCCTACCTCGCCCTCTTTCATCGCGATCCCGAAATGCAGGTTCAGGCGCGTCGCCTTCGGCAGCGTCAGGCGCAGGACCTGATCCGTGACCCCGGTTCCCCCACGCCAGGGCGGATGGAGCAGGAAGACCGACTTGCCTGCCTGCGTGCCGAACGGGGTGCAGGAGATACCGGTCGCGTCTTCAAAGTGGCCGGTCCATCCTAAAGGCATGGCAGCGCTGCGGCCGTCACGATACCGATAGGTCACGCGGTAGATGCCGATCTCGTCCAGCGCAGTCCGCCCGCCAGGTATCTCCACGGCGGGTGGAGGAGCTGTGGCGGCTTCCCTTTGTGCGCCGCTTATGCGTGCGAGCGTGAGGAGTAGCAGGAGCGATATCAACATTCGGGTGAATGCTCCCGAATAATGTTTTGAAAGGAGCGGGGGCATAGCTGGTATTATTCCTTGTAGGCAACTATTTCTATGCGCGTGGCTCTCGAGGAGGAGAATCTCATGAAACCGACCCTGTTTGGTGTTATGGCGATGATGGTTCTTGGAGCGCTCAGCATTTCAGATGCTCGGGCGGATGACCGGGTGGAGAGCAGACCTACAGAGGAACTATCGGCGGTACAAGCCCGCTCGCCCGCAAAGCCGGAAACCCGTGAAAGCTCTTTCGATGTCAAAGCGCCCGCCCTCGTCCCCGCAGAGCGGAACTTAACGCTGACCGAACGATATTGTCGGAGGCGACCGAATGCGACGGAGCAACCGGACCAACCTTTGCATATTCGCCTGGGACTGCTGATGCATCCCGATATAGGTTTCGCAGGTGGGCTGGACTATGCGGTCACCAACGGCGCCCGCTTTACCCTGCGTCTGGATGCGGAGAGCCTGATCAATGCCAATACCGGTGGCAGTTCCACATTATACCCCGTTACTCTGAACGCAGGGAGGTGCGCCCCAGGGTCATTCAGTTCTCGCCAGGAAACTGTATTTCGCGTCCGCCAGGACGCTCGGCGCGAAGCGCCACATCAGACGGGCACGTTCTGTGCCCGGCCCACGAGCGGAGCCAGATCGGAAAACTGAATGACCCTGGGTGCGCCCACCTCCCTTGCTACACGCTTCCTCTCCGCTTCTCCTAAAGATCTGTGCGATTGCGACTTCAACCCACAATCCGCCATTTCGTGGATGTGCATTCCTTCGGTTTTAGATTAGAATGGAATTCCATTGAATAGAGTTCCATGCAGACGGTATACGGACGGGCTCCGCACGATTGGAGATGAGAAGACGCGTGACCGCCGAAAAGGGAGGGATCATGGCAAGCAAACGGGTAACGATTGATGGCAATGAGGCTGCCGCCTACGTCGCCTATAAGACCAATGAGGTGATCGCCATCTATCCCATCACCCCCTCGACTCCGATGGGAGAACTGGCCGATGCCTGGGCCGCCGAAGGGGTCACCAACCTGTGGGGCGCGGTCCCTCTCGTTCAGGAGATGCAGTCCGAGGGCGGGGCCGCGGGGGCGGTCCATGGCGCACTGCAGACCGGCTCCCTGACGACCACCTTCACCGCCAGCCAGGGCCTGCTCCTGATGATCCCCAACATGTACAAGATCGCCGGAGAGCTGACCAGCGCCGTGTTCCATATCGCGGCGCGCTCGCTGGCGACACAGGGGCTCTCCATTTTTGGCGATCATAGCGATGTGATGGCGACCCGTGCGACGGGGTGGGGCATGCTCTTCAGCAACTCGGTCCAGGAGGCGATGGACCTGGCGCTGATCGCGCAGGCCGGCACGCTCAAGGCGCGCGTGCCCTTCCTCCACGTCTTCGATGGCTTCCGAACCTCGCACGAAGTGATGAAGATCGAGCCGCTGCCGGACGCGGTGATCCAGGCCATGATAGATGAGGACGCGGTTCGGGCGCACCGGGCGCGCGCCCTCTCGCCCGACCATCCGGTCGTACGCGGCACGGCCCAGAACCCGGACGTCTATTTCCAGGCGCGGGAGACCGTCAACCCCTACTATCTGGCGACCCCCGGCATCGTGCAGGAGCGCATGGACCGCTTCGCAAGCCTTACCGGACGCGCGTATCATCTCTTCGATTACGTCGGCGCGCCGGACGCCGAGCGGGTGATCGTGCTGATGGGCTCCGGCGCGGAGACCGTGGAGGAGACGATCTCGTATCTGCGGGAGAGCGGTCCGAACGGGAGGGAGCAGGACCGGAAGGTCGGTGTGGTGAAGGTCCGCCTCTATCGCCCCTTCTCCGTGCCGGACTTCCTGGCTGCCCTGCCCGCGACCGTCAGGGCGATTGCCGTGCTGGACCGGACCAAGGAGCCTGGCAGCGCCGGCGAGCCGCTCTACCAGGATGTCGTGACGGCGCTGAGCGAGGGATTGGCGAGTGGGACCGCGCCTTTCGCAGCGTTCCCACGCGTGATCGGCGGGCGGTATGGCCTCTCCTCCAAGGAGTTTACCCCCGCCATGGTCAAAGCCGTCTTCGATGAACTGGCCGAGTCCCGCCCCAGAAACCACTTTACCATCGGCATTCGGGATGATGTTACCCACACCAGCCTCGACTTCGACCCCGAGTTCAACATCGAGCCGCGCGACGTGGTGCGGGCGATGTTCTGGGGGTTGGGTGCGGACGGCACGGTCGGCGCGAATAAGAACTCCATCAAGATCATCGGCGA
>DATGIG010000569.1:0-8296 GCA_035295825.1 Chthonomonadaceae bacterium
GAGCGCGTCAGCGGACCGAAGCGTCCTTCGGGCCGCAGCCTCATGTCCACGCGGAACACATGCCCCTGGGCGCTCTCTTCCGCCAGCGCCTTGACGATCGCCTCCGCCAGGCGGCCCGCGTAGACGGCGCTTTCGATGCGGCGCCCGCCCTCCAGCGCGACCTCGGCGGGCAGCCCGTCGCCATGCACGAACATCAGATCAATATCGCTGCTGTAGTTGAGCTCCTGCCCGCCGAGCTTGCCCATGGCGATGACGGCGAACGGAACGTGCGGCGTGGAGAGGAGCAGGGTCGCGAGGGCGATGTCGTGCGCCTTCTGGACGCAGGCGTCGGCCAAGTTGGAGAACTCGCGGGCGGTGGCGGGCATGTCCGCCAGGCCGGCCAGGTCGCGCACGCCGATGCGCAGCATCTCGCGCGCCTTCCAGCGGCGCAGCGCATCGCGCTTGAGTTCCGGGCGCTGGCAGGCGTCTACGAGGGCGGAGGCTTCGCGATAGAGCCGGGCGGCGCTTTTGGTGCCGCCGCGCACGCCCGGATTGGAAAGGATCTCGAAGGTCTCCGGCTGCCGGGCCAGCAGATCGGCGAAATACTGGCTGCTGCCGGTCACCAGGCAGAACAGTTCCAGGGAGACGGGATGGCGCAGCAGCGTCTGCAGGTGGGAGGTGGGGCTACCGACAGCGGCGAACCAGCGCGAGAAGCTTCCCAGGGCGCGGTCCGGGTCGGGGCTGACGCGCAGGGCTTCTAGCAGGTGCGGCAGCAGCGGCGCCAGGTCATCGTCTGTGACGCCCTGCCCGGCCAGGTCCCGCACCCGACGCAGGGCGCGCGCCGGCTCTTCAATGCCTGCCGCCCGCAGGTCCTCTTCCGCCAGGCGGCCTGGTTCCGGCTGTTGCGCTTCGGTCATGGCCTCCCCGGATAGCCTGCCCGCTGAAAGAAGGTGAACTCGATCCCCATGCGCGTAATAATACTGATCCAGCTCGCGCTCTGTCAAGCCGCCCGAAAGGCGCTGCCATTGGAGAGGTTTCCTGACAGGGGAGAATAAATAAAACAGAAGCACAGGCAATGGTGCCTGTGCTTCTGTTGGCGGAAGACGAATTTCAAGTGATTCCGGATCATACTTGTTTAGAGCGCCACAAGTCATTTCCCGTGAGAAGGCGCTTGCTCAGCAGGTATTCGGTCTGGAATGGGCGGCCAGGGAGGCAGCTTCCAGACGATGACGCCAGAGTCTGGGACCTCTTCAATACGTAATCGAAAAGTTCCTTCGCTGGTTTGAGCGACGATCTCATCACCCAAATTAGCGCCCAGATCGACCTCGTCAAATGGAGCCAGCTCGTCGTTGGGCTACATGAGCCCGGAAGCGTTCGAGCGACAACATCAACAGGAGCAGCAACAGGCGATGGCCGCTTAACTATGTGTCTTTGGATATGGAGGAGGACTAGGATGGCTATGGGTATCGGCGCGTCACCCGCGAGCTTCAGCGCGAGGGTTGGACGGTCAACCACAAGCGCGTCCTGCGCATTATGCGGGAAGAGAGCCTGCTGTGCCAGATCAGGAAAGGCTTTGTCGTCACCACCGACAGCCAGCACAGCTTCGTTAGCTATCCTAACCTCTTAAAGGCCAGGACGCTGACCCGTCCGAGTGAGGCCTGGTGTGCCGACATCACCTACATAAGACTGCCGAGCTGTTTCTGCCATCTGGCAGCCATCATGGATGTCTTCTCGCGCTACTTGGTGGGCTGGCATCTGTCCAAAGACATCGCTACCCGCTTAACGCTTTCGGCCCTGGAGATGGGGCTTCAAAGGCGTTGCCCGCCGCCAGGACTGATCCCTCATTCGGATCGTGGGGTGCAATATGCCAGCAGTGCCTATATCGCCCGGCTGGAACAAGCAGGCGCTCTGCCTTCGATGGCAGCCCGGGGCAACCCTTACGACAACGCCTTCGCGGAGAGCTTCTTTAAAACGCTCAAGCGCGAAGAAGTCTACCTCAACGAGTATCGTAGTTTCCTGGAGGCAAACGATAACCTGGGTCGTTTCCTGGAGGCGGTCTACAACCACAAGCGGCTGCACTCCAGTCTGGGGTATCTGCCCCCCCACGGAGTTCGAGGCCGCCTATCTCCACCCGAACCCGCCGTTACTTGCTTGAACCGCTGGTATGGTAATTGGGGTTCACTCCAGACACCAGTGGCTAATGTGTACCGAGCCAGAAGACCTATGCCTGATGAGGGCCTGCCAATTGGCAGTGATATTGTCAGTGATAATCTGCAGACAGTGTGCCACAGCGCGTCTTAGAGTCGCAACATCGGCTTAAGATCAGGATCAAGTATTGTCTGAATGAGGGGGGGTACCCATTCCGGCGCCGCTGTGCATCAGGCGATGCTGTGCAGAAAGAAAAAGCGTACGGTAGTGAAAACCTGTCAGCGATGCTTTAAGGCGAGAGGCAGGTTGTAGGGCGCCTGCTTAAAACGCCCGTTGAGTTCGGTACCGTTGCTGTTGAGCTTGGCTTCATAGACAGATAGGCGTTTGCTGACTTTTACCGTGACCGAGTCGTCCTTGAACTCTACCGTGTCTGCGGAAGTCTCCCCTGGCCCCTCATCCGGCGTCGCTACAGAGGCCGTGAGCTGATCGCCTTCCCGGCGAATGTTGAGGACAACATGTATGGAAGCGTGGCCGCTGCGGACGGCTCCAGCGAGGCTGCTCGTATCTATCGTCCCGTCCCATTTGCCAGTCACGTCCGGTTTCTTGCCGCATCCCCAGGCTGCCAGCAGTGGCAGCAGCAGGGCGGCAAGGCAGGGCAGCGTTCGGATTGAATAAGCACTCTTCATCTTTGCACATGTCTCCTTTCGCTGGAAGCGCCGCGATGTTGCGAGAGACGTTCCCGCTTTCTCGTTCCTCTTCCCATCCTATCGGCGTGCAGCGCCCGATCGGAAAGAATATTCCTCTATGGCGGTCTCACGGAAAATCCCTCCCACGACGTAAACGTGGATGGTTCCGTCCATCCCTGGTATCGCCACGGCTCCAATTGCAGCTCCGGCTGTCGGCATGGGCAGCAGAGGGCGCCATGTTTTCGTGCGGGGGCTATAGGCGACTGCGCTGGCAAGGGGCCAGGAGCGCCTGTCCCAGCCGGCAAGCACCAGAACCTCTCCGTCCGGTCCCGGCGTGGAGACTGCCGCCGCGCACTCGCGGCCACCCGGCAGGGACGTGCCCCGAATCCATGCATTTGTAACGGGATCGTAAATTTCGACGATATCCGTACAAAACACAGCGCCGTTGGAGCCGCCCATCGCATAAATGCGCCCATCCGGTCCCAGGGCAGCGGCAAAAGCATGCCGGGGAGTGGGCATCGGCGCCCGCGCGATCCATGTATCCGTAACCGGATCGTAAGCTTCCACGGTACTCAAATTATCACTCGGCGTAGAGCGGTCCCGGCCTCCCATGACGTAGATGCGAACACGCCCATCGGCTCCTTTCGCCGCTACGACCGAGCAGCCTTCTCGTGGAGTCGGCATGGAATGACGCCTTGCCCAGGTGTTTGTCCTGGGATCATAGACCTCCACGATGTTCTTCTGGCGCTGCGGGTCCCCTCCACCTATGACATAGATTTTACCGTCTCCTCCGACCGCCGCGCCGGGTTGTGTGCGCGGTGTGGGGATCGGTGACAGTTCGTTCCAGGTATTCTGGAGCGGGTCATAAACGCGCACCGCGTTGGTAATTCTTCGTTTGCCGTTGTCGGTCGTACTGCCGCTGATGACAATAATGCGGCCATTGGGCAAGGCGACCGTTCCGGCAAACATTGCGCCCCGATTCATGGGCTTGCCTATTCGCCAGGCGCTGAGGGCGGTGCTGTCTGAGGAGGGAGCGTGCCCAGGTTGGGAGGATTTGCTATTGGGCCTGGTCACGGTGATCAAGTGCGCTGTCGTTTGTTGGCATCCCGCCACGTTTATTGCTGCAATCCCTGCCAGCATGGCGCCATGGCGTGTCTGTTTTTTACGGATTAGACCTCCTGCGCTCTCCATAGTTCTCCTTAATGGCAGTGCCTGATCTGCATGATCCGAATCGTCTGGGGCATAGGTTCAGGGAATCGCTGAGCCTCTTCTGTATTCATTGAGACCGGGGAGTACTCGCGCAAAGTTAGTTTCTTCGGCAACATTTTTTATGCAGCCCAAGCCGGAGGTCGTGGGAAATGAGTATCTGGTTATCGGCACCTACGATCGTGCTGTCTGGAAAGAAGCAATGAAGCGGCCGGGCACCGGTTGGAACGATGCGCGACAACCCTCATCCAGGGTTCCAAGTTGCAGGTCAGGTGGTTATCATCTACGTCTACCGCCCATTCGAAGCGGCGGTGCGTGGTGTCATCCATCGGGCGGTGGAGACTGGACGAACGGTCCCGCTCAATGTCCTGGCTGCCGATCATGTCAACGCGCCACAGACGGTGCTCCGGCTGGCGCAGGAGCATGTGGGAAACGAACGGATGCAGGTCTTCCTTATAGATAACAGCAGCGAGGATGTCCGGCTGGCACGCGTGCTGGCCGGTACAGATGCGCTGGACTTTCTGGCGCAAATCCGGCATAATGATACCAACACCTTGACCAGGCAGGCTGAGGAATACTGCAAGATGAAGTCCGAAAACGAGCGAGAACCCTGCGGGCCGTCCCCCGCTATGTCGCCGCCGCCCTCCGACGCCGCTACCGTCGCCGAACGAGGGCGTGAGATCGCTGACCTGCTGCTGCGAGGACTGCAAGAGGGGGTAGAGGCCGAACAGGAGGAAAATCGTCGCCTGGAGCGGGCCTTGCAGAAAGTCGAGCCGAAGGCAGCAAAAGCGGGACGAAAAAAGTCTGCCCCCACCGTGGAAGCATAGGATGGGTCACGTTCCTGGCCCTGCTCACGGCTGAGCAGGGCTTTGTGCGCAGGCTGATGCACTTTCGGTGAAAAGGGTCCGCTCCTGTTCCCACAGAAAGCTCAACAAGCGGCCGGAGGTTAATAGGACCAATGCCCAAACGCAAAGCCCGTCTGGGCAAGCAGGAGCCACGTTATACCTTCTTCCTCAATCCATATGAGGATGTACGCTTCACCTCCTGCCCACAGTGCGATAGGAAGATGCGGCAGCGCAAGCTGCCGCTCGTGATCCACGTCTATCCAATGGACCCGATCGTGCTGAACAAGACTTGCCGCTACTGCCCCGACTGCGACCTGCTGATCGCGCATAAGAACGAGATCGAGAGCATTCTCATGCAGTTGTTTATGCAGCACAAGCCGGAGCTTGTGGGAAACGAGTATCTGGTTATCGGCACCTACGATCGTGCCGTCTGGAAAGAGGGAATGAAACGGCCGAGCACGGTTGGGACGATGCGCGACAACCTGCACGATTTTGTTGATGTGGAAGTGTTTAAGGTTCAGGGCGGATGGATGCCTATAGACAAATCTCAATAGCTATTAAAAAAATCTCCTAGCTATAATAAGTTCCACAAATCCGGGAGTGTTGGAAATCCCGCTCTCTTTCCGACGCCAGAAAACGTACGCTTGACGTTGCTTGATCGAAGATGGAAGTTCTATCTCTTGAGTAACTCGGCCCATTTCGTGAGCAAATGTCGATGCAACAGCCGATCCGGACCGAGTTACTCCCGGTGTTAACCCGCCGCAGGCGGGTCGGATACTCATCAGTTCGAGCCTGATTAGAAGACTTATGTGGCGGATCACTGTTCGGGGTGAGCGCGTTCCAGAACCAGAACCCAATCTTGCGGGGAGGGCAGTTCGGGCGCACGGTACTCGTCGCTCCAGATCGTGGTCCTTGACGATGAGTCGTGCTCGCGTTTTGGCAGTGTGAAGTTTGACCGGAACAACTGAAAGTTGCGGAATTCCTGCCGGTCGCCGATCTGAAACAGCCATAACCCTGCCGGTCCGGAAGTGATATTGTTGACCCTGATGACGGGTGTGACATAGGTTGTGATTCCATCCGTCATCGTCATCACCGCGTAGGGACCACGGACGCCCGCGGTGATCCGGATCTCATGGCCGATCTCCGGGACAGGCATCTCGCCGAGCAACGCGCCCCACTGCCCGTTGTGCCGGTCGTGCAGGTAGATCTTTTTGAACAGTGGGCTGTAGAGTGCGACCAGGTAGTTGTTGGGATCGTGGAAGCGGAGAACGATACCCGCTTCCGCGTCGCTATGAGCCTCGACGGATGCCGTCAGATCGGTCTCATCTCGTCCCTCCAGAACCGTCACCATCCCCTTACCGCCGATCAGGCGGCCATCCTGACGATGCGTGGGCGTGCCGTAGTCCTTCCAGGCCGGGCTATCGAGCCCGGTGAATCGGTCGGTGAAGAGAGGAGGCATGACCGCGCCTTCGAAGAGGTTGGGGGGAGGGCCGGCGCAGATGAACGTTCCCAGATCGTGTCTCCTGGCGTTTACGGGGTTGAAGTAGAAAGCGTGATAGGGAACGTCGCGCTCGATATGCTTCACGACGATACCGCTCCAGTTATAGACCTCGCGGCGCGGCTGATAGATCACGCGCACTTCACCGGGGATGCCTGCCGCGAACGATCCCGCCTCCACCCACTCCGGATGCGGCTCGAACCGCTGCCACGGGTAGGACTCCAGCAGCCGCTTGCCCAGCCCGACCTGCGTCGAGCCCGGCGCGTTCATACCGGTTTTCCATGTGGTCAGGTCGTAGACCGGCGTGATGCCGGGATCGCCTTCCACGCTCGCTTGCCAGACCCCGGCGGCGCCATAGGTGTGGCCTAACTCGCCGCTGAGAATGCAACTCCAGAAGACGTAGCGCTGTACATCCTCGAACGCCGTCTGCATATGAGTTTCATAGCAGGCCTCTCCGACCAGGACAGGCATCTTCGGCGTTCTGGCGTAGGCCGCGATGAGCTTTGGCGCCGCCTTGACCGCCGCCTCCCAGTCCCCATGGCCGGTCTGGAGCATATCGAAGTCGAGCACACTTTCGTCGGTGACGGCGCTTCGCGCCGACTCGAACGGATGCATCGTGATGGGACGATGGTATGGATCGGTCTCCCGCACGTACCGCGCGACCTCAGTCCACTCTTTGCCGCCTGCCTCACCCCCAACGATCCAGACCACCGGATAGGCGCCGTAGTGTGCGATCAGGTTTCGCCAGTGCCGCTTATAGCCTTCGATCCCGACGGATTCCAAGCTGCCTCCACGTCCCCAGCCGCCGACGATCGCCGGGACGATCCCGGCGTCTACCAGGTGCCGAAGGCGCCGGTCGGCGTAGTCGAAGTAGGCCGGATTGAGCTTGCTGAAGTCGCGCGCCTGGTACGGCATGCCTCCCTCGTTCTCCCAGCGAGGCTCGAACATCCCTTCGTCGGGATATGGACCGCAGACGATCTGTACGACACTGAACCCCTTGGCCTTACGGTCCGCCGTAAGCTCCTGAAAGCCTTCCCAGGTCAGCCGTTTGGCAAGCCCCTTCCACCAGGTGTCGCCCAGCCAGAAGAAGGGCGTGCCGTCCTCATGGCAGAGGTGCCGCCGGTCTGCCGCAATCCGGATCGAGCCGTGCTGAAAGAGCCGGTTGTCGCCCTGGTACAGCGTCACCTCGATCCTGCCCTCGACACCCTGCAGACGCAGGTTCGCCATATCTGAGCACTCGGTCCGATAGCTATGGGTTCCCAGGGTCCCCGAGGCGTAGCGGAAATGCCAGCGGTTTCCGCCTGCCCAGAACGCCGGAACGCGCAGATGACGGCCGTCGGGAGTGTTGACGACCGCAGTGACGACCGCCTCGATAAACGGGTTCACGTAGGTCTTCTCCGAGGTCAACGTCACTTCGACGACGCAGTTCGCCTGAGTGGTCATGGTGGGAAGCGCTCCGAGAGCAGTAATCGGGAGTGCCGATAGGGCGATGAGTGCCAGAGCCCATAGCGCAAGCCGCAGCCGTGTTCCCAATAGGAGGACGATCTCAGCCGCGCATCGGTGGGCAACACTGCCCTCGATGTCGGTGAATAGATACGTTACAGTCCCACTTGGTAAGCCTGGCACGATCTTCCTCCGCTGTAGGATCAAGCGATGACGCCTCCCTGTTCGACGGCGAACGGAGTAACTCCTTGTGGCGAAGAGTCTACACATCTGATGGCTGAGAAGGAAACGTTCGTCCCTAAGATGAAACAATGCTCTGTTATTCCATCGCTAGGCGTTCTGGTCGGCGTCCCGCAAAAGACACCTCGTTATGAGAAAGCAGACGAAATGAAGCGCGCGCGCCGTATGGATTTCGGACGCTACGATTATGCCTCGTTCCTGACTTTCATCGCCTATGCCGCGGGGTCGGTCGTCGTGCCGGTGTGTCTGGT
>DATGIG010000570.1:0-4765 GCA_035295825.1 Chthonomonadaceae bacterium
CCGTTATCGGTATATCGGCCTTTGTTATGGATCGCCCGGTGTAGGCAAAACCCTCTCAGCCCGCCACTACACGGGCTGGGACCGGCTTGCAGCAATCAAGCCTTTTACGGAAGCTCCGCTGCAAGAGGTTCACGAACTGCAGGGCATGTGCAGCATCCTCTACACGCTAGGTGTCACCAATACATCCTCCCAGGTCGCACGGGAGACCGCATCGCTGCGCCAATCGCTCCACTACCTGCGCTTGGAACCGTTGCGTCGAGAAGAAGAAGCCCTTCTGGAGCGGGTTCGCCGCTATGAACTGCAACGCGAGCAGGAGCGTGAAGAGCGCCTACGGCAACATGACTGGCTGACCGGGCCGCTTCCCGAAGACCCCCCGCGCAGCGAACCGACGTGGTCGGAGATTGGGTTCGACTATCGGCGCAAGCGGCACCAGATCGCCGATCCGACGACCTTGATGATAGTCGATGAGGCCGACCGCTTACGCATGACCAGTCTGGAACAGATGCGCGCGATCTTCGATATGGGCGATATAGGCCTGGTACTGCTGGGGATGCCCGGATTGGAGAAGCGATTGGCCCGCTATCCGCAGTTGTATTCGCGGGTGGGTTTTGTGCATGAGTTTCGTGCTTTGCAAGCCCAGGAGGTGCGAACGCTTTTGGAACAAGACTGGAAGCCTTCCGAGGTGACCGGCTCCTTGGCCGGAATTACGGATGAGGAAGTGGTGGCAGCGGTTGTGCGGATAACGGGCGGCAACTTCCGCCTGCTGCACCGGCTCCTATCCCAGGTAGCGCGGGTGATGGAGATTAACGCATTGTCGACAGTCACCCGTCCGGTTGTCGAGGCCGCGCGCGAGACTCTGGTGATTGGCTCCGCGTAGGAACCGGGTGACAAATAATGTTGAAGATCCGGTGACAGATATTTCTGAAGATGACACCCTCTGGCCGATGCAGAACATTGTTGCACCTGGTAAAGGACGTTATCAGCGGCAATAGTTGTTATTGTCGCAATCTAATTTTCGACCGTTTTTGGCGGGCGAACGGGGTTTTGCTGGGATGGTTGGAAGGGGAGGGGACAGCCTTCAGCGCAGACCGATCAACGCCTCGTCTCGCCACGTCACCTCGACCTGGCCGATCTCATCTAGGCTCCCCAATGCCCTGCGAACCTCCCGCTCGAACGCCTCGCGCCGCTCTCCTAGCCGCGTCAGAACATGCGAAATCGAATACGCGGACCCGAGCAGCGATTCGACCGTCGGGCGCAACGGCGCCGGGTACACATGCTCGATCCTCTCCACGCGCGGGAACGGCGACCGCGCAAGGATCGCTTCAAACGGATCGTGCCGTCCTTGCGGATGGGGACCAGGCGGCACGTCCGCTAGATATCGTTCCAGGATCGCCTGCACCGTCTTCTCGGCCGTTTCCAACACTTCTGGTACCGAAACTCTCCACGGTGTGATAAAAGCGACGGATCCTTCGGTTGCCTCCACCATCGCGCTCAGGTCGCGCAGAACCTGGTCCTTGTCGAGCATCCAGTGAAACGACTGCCCCATCAAGGTCGTGCGGAACCGGCCAAGAGACGCCTGCAACGCCGAGAGATCCTCGGATGTTGCCGTAACGAAGGTCACATTCTCTGTTCCCAGCGCGCGTACGCGCCTCTGGCCCTCTGCGACCATGTCCGGTTCCGGCTCGACGGCGACGACTTCGGCCACGAACGGGGCTACCAACAGGGAGAGCTGTCCTGACCTGTTTAGGCCAGACCTTCCGACAGCGCGAATCGGACGGCCTCTTCACACGTCATCGAGTGGCCGGCTTCCCAGGCCACAGCTAAGGCGGCCGCGCCCAGTGCCTCGCGCATCGTGATCTGCCGCGCCTCGTACGAGGCGTACCCTTCCGCTGACAGAGGCACAGCGATACTCTCGCGCACCGTGAGGGAAGCTCCCAGCAACCGCGCGGCCCGCTTCGGTTCCCCTTGTGCCCACGCCACCGCGCTCAACCCTTGCAGCCCCCACATGATGCCCCAGTGTTCCCCGATCTCGTGGCGTTCGATCAGGAAGGTCTCAAAGTAGTCGCGCGCTCCCGCATAGTCGCCGCGCTCCAGGGCGAGTTCGCCCAGAGACTTCAGCACCAGCCCGCCTTTCACGCCCAACTCCTGATCCAGCGACCGACACTCCAGCCAGCGCGTCCGGGCTGTGTCGTGGTCGCCGGCCCCCGATGCCAGGCGGCCCAGCATGAAAAGAGCGTTCGCCATGCCCTGCCGATCGCCCAACTCCCGCATGATCGCCAGGCTCTCCTCCGCCAGCGCGCGCGCCGCGACGGGATCATGCTCGGAGCCGGCGGAGGGGGCTTCATTCATCAGCCAGGCCAGACCGTTGAGCGCGTTAGCGATACCGACCCGGATCTCTAACTGTCGCGCGATCTGCAACATCTCGGTCAGCATGCGTTTGGCGCTGAGGAAATCCCCCCGGTCAATGGCAATCGCCATGGCCGCCTGACCCAGCAGATGCACCCGTGCTTGCGTGGGCGGGGTGGGGCGCAGAGCCAGACCGACCACCCAGGTCATCTGCTCGTAGATATACCCTCGTGCCCTCCAGAACGGGATCAGCGCCGCCGCCAGCTGCACGGCCTGATCCAGCATCGCCTCTTGGGCGGCGAAGTAGGTCAGCGCCGCGCGCAGGTTGTCATGCTCGCTCTCCAAGCGGTCCAGCCAGGCCGGTTCGGGCTTCTCCAGAAACGGCCTGGCCTGTTCGGCCAGTGTCAGATAGTACGCGGCGTGCCGCTCCCGTACCGTCTCCAGCATCTGATACCGCAGAGCGCCCCCTTGCGCCTCGGCCTGCACCAGCGATCTCTCCAGCAGCGAGGCCAAGAGATCCAGCACCTCGGGATTTTCGAGTTTCGAGTTTCGATTAGACCGGGCTCCGCAGAGGAGGGCAATCGCAAATCGGCGCTGACCGCCTCCACCGCCTCCAGACTCCATCCACCCGCAAACACCGAGAGCCGCCTCAGCAGCACCCGCTCCCCCTCCGCCAACTGCTCATAGCTCCAATCGATCAGCGCGCGCAGAGTCTGATGCCGCGGCGACGCCTTCCGATGGCCCCCGCTCAGCAGAGCAAAGCGGTCATCAAGGCGGGAGGCGATCTGCCCCACCGACAGCACATTGGTGCGTGCGGCGGCCAGTTCCAGGGCCAGAGGAATCCCATCTAACCGACGGCAGATCTGGCAGACCGCCTCCACCTCTTCGCGACGCGTCAGTTGGAAGCCCGTGAACGCGGAGGCGGCACGCTCCACAAACAAGCGGATTGCGGGAAACGTCAGAGCCGCCTGCGGATCGGCAGGAGCCTGATCGGGAGCCGGGGCGAGCAGCGACGGAACGCGCCAGGCGGTCTCCCCCGCCAATCCCATTCGCTGGCGGCTGGTGGCCAGAACGCGCAAGAGCGGACAGCGCGACAGCAGCGTCTGCACCAACTCGGCGAGGGCATCCAGCAGGTGTTCGCAGTTATCGACAATGAGCAGCGAGGCGCTCTCGGAAAGGCGGGCGACCAGAGCGTTCCGCAACATCTCCGGATCGCTCATCCCCTCCTGACGCAGCCCCAGCGCCGTCGCCAGGGTGGGCAGGAGCAGATCCCCCTCCGCCAACGACGCCAGCTCCACCCAGGCCACGCGTTGCTCGAACGCCTCCGCCGCTCTCCCGGCGACCTCCAGGGCCAGGCGGGTCTTGCCCACCCCGCCCGCTCCGATCAGCGTCACCAGCCGGCTCTGATGCAGGTACTTCTGAATGTCTGCCACCTCCGGCTCGCGCCCGATCAGGCGGGTCAATGGGTGAGGAGGCCGGGAGAAAGTAGAGACGGGAACGGAGGAGGGAGGAACCGGCACGGAAGGCGTTGGCGTGCCGAGTGCTTCGGTCTTGGGCACGGTTCTTGACCGGGACGGCGCGCGTATCTGCTGAAAGAGGCGCGTGGTGGCCTCATCCGGTACGGAGAACAACTCTTCATGCAGGCGCAGGCGCAGACGCCGGTAGACCTCGATAGCAGCGGCCGTATCGCCGGTCACCTGCAGCGCGCTCATCAGGCGACGAGCCGTGGTGTCACGCAGGGGATCGAGCTTTTCCGCTTTGCGCAGGTACGGGATGGCGGCCGCATAGTCTGCCCGCTCTGTGGCCTTGTCAGCCAGGCTTTCCAGTGCCGTCAGGCACGCCTGCTCCCGGCTCTCTCGCTCCGGACTGACCCACGCCTCATAGCAGCCTTCCAAAAGCGGCCCGGTGTAAAGGGCCACGGCGTGTAAAAGAGAGGCTTCGTCTCCTGCGCGCACCGCCCGGTCAAAATCTACGACGTCTACCTCGGCTCCTTCCAGAGCGAGGGTGAGCGTATCGCGTGTGGGCGATTGAATGCGCGCGCCTTCACGGCCTAATGCCTTGCGCAGATGCACCAGATCGTTCCGGAGATTGTGCAGCGCCTGGGACTCGCTGCTGTCGGGCCAGAGCGTTCCGGCCAGCCAGGAGCGGTCTACCGCGCGACCGTGCCGCAGCGCCAAAAGCGCCAGAAGCCACTCGATGGAGCGGGTCGGCACGCGTGGTAAGGGTTCATCGCCGACAAGAACCCGCAGGGGACCGAACAGATAAATGGTAAGCGCGGCGGTAGGCATTCTGGCCTTCTATCCGGGCAGGGAACATTACTTTTTCTAGCAGTTTCGCCCTTCATGACGATTTTCCTGCCGATTTCATGATGGTTATCATGACATTCGCTTCATACAATAGGCGCATCAATCGGTCGTGA
>DATGIG010000571.1:0-17008 GCA_035295825.1 Chthonomonadaceae bacterium
TGTAGCAGCGCCTCATGGGCCGGATCGGCATCCAGAAAGCGCTCCAGCGCCGTTCCGACCCCAAACCAGCCCGGCACGACATGGCGCGACTGCATCCAGCCGAAGACCCAGGGGATCGCGCGCAGATCTTCCAGCCCCGAACGTCGGCTGCGCCGCGCCGGGCGGGAGCCGATGCGGGCGTGGGCCAACTCTTCTACGGGCGTGGCCTGCTCAAAGTAGGGCAGAATATCCGGGTTCTCATAGATCTGCGCCCGATAGCAGCGGAACGCCTCCTCAGAAAGCGCCTCCAGGGCGGCCTCCCACTCCGGTTCGATCTTCGCGCCCCACCCTCCGGAGCGCGTGAGGGCCTCCAGGGCGGCAGCGACCATCAGCTCCAGATTGCGCTCGGCGACGATGGTATCGGCGTACTTCCAGTTCAGCACTTCCCCTTGCTCGGTGATTTTGAGCTCCCCGGAGAACGCCCCCGGCGGTTGTGCGGCGATCGCGCGGTGCGTCGGTCCGCCCCCACGCCCAACCGTCCCGCCTCGGCCATGAAACAGCCGCAACTTCACGCCGCACTCCTGCGCCACCTGATGCAGCGCCCGATGCGCCTTAAAAATCTCCCAGGTGCTGGTCAGCATCCCGCCATCCTTGTTGGAATCCGAGTAGCCCAGCATCACCTCCTGCTCCCGTCCCCAGGAATCGAGCAGGGGCTTGTAATCGGGAGCGGTCCAGAGTTCGCGGCAGATGGCGGGGCAGTTCCGGAGGTCTTCGATGGACTCGAAGAGGGGGACAGGCATCAGTCCTGGATCCGTAGGGGCGCTGCTTGCCGCGCCCTGATTGCTTGTTGAGGCGGGAGTCGCGGCAACGGCAATGCCATTGGCTTCCATCAGCCAGACGAGCGAGAGAATGTCCTCGATGCCGGTGGTCCCGCTGATGACATAGGAGCGCATGGCTTCCGGAGGATAGATCCGCTTGAGGGATGCAATCTCCCGCATGGTATCCATCAGCATGCGGGTCTCCTCCGAGAGCGGTGCAGGCAGCGTTCTTCCGCGCTTCTCCCCGCCTGCGGCGCGTCCCTGCTCTCCCGCTGCCAGCTCTTTGACCGCCTGTGTGTGGATACGGGCATGCTGGCGAATATCGAGGGTGTGGAGATGGAAGCCGAAGGTCGCTACCTGACGCAGCAGAGGATCCAGCAGCAGATGCACAAGACGCGCGCCCCCATTGGCGACGAGGCTGCCGCGCAGGAGTTGGAGATCCTGGGCAAAGGCTTCGGCGGCCTCATAGGCAATCGTGTCCCGATGGTCACGCGCGGCGCGCAGGCGGCGCACTACATAGGCCAGGAACTTGCGATAGAGTTCGTCGGTTGACCGCGTACGCAATTCGGATTCGGAGAGAAAGATCTGAGCGCTGTAACGCTCCAGCGCCGCCGCGAATTCCGGCGAGACGGGGACCTGACGCACAGAGGGGCTAAGATGCTCGATGACTTCCAGCAGCGCGGTGATGTAGTAGGTGAGGATCGTATGGCGGGCAAGCTCCAGTGCTTCGCGCGTTGCGTCCGGTGTGACGAAGGGGTTGCCGTCGCGATCCCCACCGATCCAGGACCCAAAGCGCACGACCTCGGGCAGGTCGTAGGGAGATACCTCCTCGCCATACGCACGCCGAAACGCATCGGCGATCTCGCTATAGAGGCGGGGCAGGGTTCCGATGAGCGCATTGGGAAAGTAGTCCAGCCCCATCCGGATCTCGTCGCGCACGGTCGGGGCACGGCGGCGCACCTCATCGGTCTGACAGAGCGCGGTAATGGCGGCGGCGATAGCGGCCTCCCGCTCCCCGGCCTCCGCATCGGTGAGCGGAAGCCAGTCAATCTGCTCGATCTCGTGCGCAATGGCGCGGCGCTTGAAGAGGACGGTGCGCCGTGCGACTTCCGTGGGGTGCGCGGTAAAAGTAGGGACAATGAGGACCTGGCGCAGGTGCTGCAGGGCCTCCTCCGCCCCCATCCCGTACCGGTGCATGCGCTCCAGGGTGCCCCGCATGGAGCCTGGCTGGGGCTTATGGTTGGCCAGCACACGCCCCGCGCGCAGGCGACGTTTGCGGTGATTGGCTTCAGCGAGATTGGTCAGTTCAAAATAGATGGCAAATGCCTTGGTAACGCGATACGCCTCCTCTACGGTCAACGCACGCACGATCTGTTCAAAGCGGGACAAGCCCTCTCCAATTGCCCCCGTATCGCCCTGGGTCTCCTGGCTCTCCCGATGCTGGATCGCGAGTTGCCGCAGTTGCTCGACCCGCTCATAAAGCGCCTCCCCGCCCTGCTCCTTCAGGATCTCGCCCAGCAGCCGGCCGAGGGAGCGTACATCGCGCCGAAGCGGGTTCTCTTTCTGCTCCGGATCTTCGCTGAGCAGCTCCTGTAAGCGTTCCGCCTGCGCATCCGTTCCCCACAACGGTCGCCCTGTCGCCATAAATCGCCTCTCACTTCCTATCTCTTCCACCGAGCATCGCTTGTAGGCACAGGTATACGCGATAGGGCCGGCGAATCCCTGCTTTCGCTACCAATCGCTTCTCAAAGCCTTTTGAAAAAATATTTGTCCCCCTATGTATCTTTCGGCGGAGTGCGTGCTTTATTAGAACAGAAGATGCAAATGCTGAGCCGTCCCGCTAGATGCCACCAGCGTCAACGGGTGAGGGAGATCTTGGAATGTTGCTTATCACTGGCCCATTGACACTCCTTACAGGTTTGACACTTACGCTGATCGGCGTCCTGTTGTGGCGGCGCGGTACGCGCATCGAATAGATTTTCATTTTGCGCTCGGGGGAGATAGCGCGTGGGCTGAAGGCAACCTTCCCGCCTTCAGCCCTTTTTTTCGTCTTCCCCAAACGGGTACAATGTCCTCAATCCTTGAAAGGACATACCCATGACCGCGCCCCAACACACCAATCGACTGGCTGCAGAGACCAGCCCCTACCTTCTGCAACACGCCCACAATCCGGTGGATTGGTATCCCTGGGGCGAAGAGGCTATCGCCGAAGCAAAAGCCACCGGAAAACCGATCCTGCTCTCGGTCGGCTACTCGGCCTGTCACTGGTGCCATGTCATGGAGCGGGAGAGCTTCGAGAACGAGGCGATTGCCGCCCAGATGAACCGGGACTTTGTGAACGTCAAGGTGGACCGTGAAGAGCGCCCCGACGTGGACGCCATCTACATGAGCGCGGTGCAGATGCTCACCGGGCAGGGCGGATGGCCCATGACGCTCTTTCTGACGCCGGAAGGCACGCCCTTCTATGGCGGCACCTACTACCCTCCGACGGACCAGTATGGTCGGCCCGGCTTTCCCCGCGTGCTCGAAGCCGTCGCCACGGCCTGGAAAAGCCAGCGCGAAGCCATCGAACAGCAGGGCAAGGACCTTCTGGATAGCCTCGCCCGTGGCAACGACCTCCTCGCCAATCTCCCCGATACGCTCCTCACGCCTTCCCTGTTCGACAACGCGTTTACCACCCTCTCCGCACAATTCGACCGGCAGCACGGCGGTTTCGGGAGCGCCCCCAAGTTTCCCCAGCCCGCCAATCTGGACTTTCTCCTGCGCTATCACGCCCGCAGCAAGCGCCAGGAGCCGCTCGCCATGGTAGAGAAGACGCTCCAGCGGATGGCGCTCGGTGGGATCTACGACCAACTGGGCGGAGGGTTCCACCGCTACAGCACCGACGCCGTGTGGCTGGCGCCCCACTTCGAGAAGATGCTCTACGACAACGCCCAACTGGCGCAGACCTACTGCCGCGCCTACCAGGCGACCGGCAAGGCGTTCTATCGGGGCGTGGCGGAGGAGACGCTGGAGTATGTGCTGCGGGAGATGACCAGCCCGGAGGGTGGCTTCTATTCCGCTCAGGACGCCGATAGCGAGGGCGTGGAGGGCAAGTTCTTCGTCTGGACTCCGGATGAAATCGAGGCGATCTTAGGCAAGCAGGAGGCCGAGATCTTCTGCGCCTTCTACGATGTCACGCCTCACGGTAACTGGGAGGAGAAGAGCATTCTGCGGGTGGTGATGGATGCGCCGGAGGTCGCTGCAAAGTTTGGCCTGGACCTGCAGCAGGCAGCCGAGATCCTGGATGCCGGGCGCGTCAAACTCTTCGCCGAGCGGGAGAAGCGGGTCAAACCGGGTCTCGACGACAAGATTCTGACCTCCTGGAACGGCCTGATGCTCTCCGCCTTCGCCGAATGCGCAGCAGTATTCGACCGCGAAGACTTCCTCCAAGCCGCCATCCGAAACGCCGAATTCCTCCTCGAACATATGATCGTCCGAGGGGAGCAGCACCATGGTGGGGAGCCGTTTCGTCTCTATCGGACCTATCGCAACGGGGAGGCGAAGCTTAACGCCTACCTGGAGGATTACGCGTTTCTGGCAGAAGGCCTGTTGAGGCTCTACGAGGCGACCTTCGACCCACTCTGGCTGATGACGGCGAAATTGTTGCTAAACACGATGCTCACACACTTCTGGGACGCGGATCAGGGGGGCTTCTTCACCACCAGCGACGACCACGAACAACTGATCCAGCGCCCCAAGGATTGGGACGACAACGCCACGCCAAGCGGCAACTCCGTCGCCATGGAACTGCTGCTCAAGCTCAGCTCCTATGAGAACCAGCATCACCACGACGATTATATGGCAAAGGCTGCCCAGATCCTGCGCAAAATCGGCCCTCTCCTCGAAAAGCACCCCTATGGCTTCGCCCGTATACTTGGCGCACTCGACCTCTACCTTGCCGGCCCGTTGGAGATCGGCCTGCGCGTCAACAGAGAGGACCCGATCCTTCCGGCGATGCGACGCGAAATCTTCAAGCCCTATCTGCCCAACAAGATCCTCGGCCTGACGGATCCCAGCTTCGACGACCATGGGCATGGCATCGGCTTTCTCAACGGACGCCCGCCCATTGAAGACAAACCGACGGTCTACGTCTGCCAAAACTTCACCTGTAAGCTCCCCGTCACCACTCCCGAAGCCCTCGCCGAGCAACTTAAAGAGGTTTAGCGGCAAGGCGGATTTCCCCTCACCCCAACCCCTCTCCCGCTACCGCTCGTACCTCGCTGGGGAGAGAGGCTTTTAGGTTGAGTCGGCGCAGGCCGACTTTGCAAACGTAGACCGGCACTTGAGTGCCGTGAGAACAACCTGATTTTCCCCTTTATTCAGTCCTTCGCTCCCATGTGTTTGAGCAGTTCCTGGACTTCCCTTCTCGGGTCATCAGTTACATATTCATCTTGGCGTGCCCGATGAAGCGCGCTGTGACCATCTATGTCTCTCGCGCTTATATCGGCCCCATGAGATAACAAATAGTGCACCAGAGGCGCATCTCCATAACCGGCTGCCTGCATAAGGGGGGTTGTGCCGTTCTTGTTTTTGAGATTGACATCGGCTCCATGATTCAGCAAGAGAGATATTATGGCGAACCTGTTCGGTTGGAGGCTATAAACGCCATTAAGCGATGCACCAGATTTGCCGGCACACAAGATTGCAGAACCACCACGGGCGTCTGTGCCATTCGGATCTGCCCCATGATCGAGGAGCAGACGCAATTCTTCAAGACGCCCTAACAGGGCTCCATAGACAAGAGGCGGAGCCTGGTTCGTCAGGAGATCAGCATGTTCCTCATGGAGTTTCGTGTCGGGATTGGCTCCATGGTCGAGCAGAGCTCGAAGGATGGGCACGTCATCCTTTTCAAGCAAATGCTGCCCAACTGATGGCGAGGTATTCGGCCAGTCGAGTGGAAAAAAATGGCGATCAAGGATTGTCACCCACAAAGCGGAATGGCCATACGAGGGAAGAGGCTGTTTGCCTTTTAGTCGGTTTACCCATTGAGCAAGGAATTGTTGAACCATGGGTGTCGGCGCATGATCCAGGAGGTACATACGATCATCAGTGGTATTCGGATCCGCACCTGCATCAAGCAAGGAATTAACTGCCTTCGCGTCATTTCGGTAGATGGCGGCGATAAGGGCACGGTTCCTGCTTTCCTGCTGCCATTCCCGATAAAGAAGCACAGTAGGCAGACCAAAGACCAGCATAAAAACGATCAACGTGCATCCGACAGTAAATCGTCTCTGCTGCATTTTTCCTGGCTTCTTGCTTTCCTGCCCCGGGGGCCGGCCCCTCGCTTCGCTCCCCCCGCCTGCTGGAATCTTTCTCACGCCCACTCCTTCTCCTGGAGATAGGGATTTGTGCGGCGCTCGTCACCAATAGTAGTGGGTTCACCGTGTCCTGGTAGTACCTTTGTCTCGTCCGGGAGGGTGAGCAGGCGTGTCCGGATCGATTCCATCAGGGTCTGATAGGAGCCTCCGGGCAGGTCGGTGCGCCCGATACTGCCCGCAAAGAGGCAGTCGCCGGAGAGGACCGAATCGCCGACGAGAAACGCGACGTGGCCGGGTGCGTGGCCGGGGGTGAAGAGCACGCGGATGGTCGTCTCGCCCAGGGTCAGCGTCTGTTCGTCTTCCAGGAGGATCGTCGGTTCGGGCGAGGGGTCCAGTTGCAGCCCGAACATCCGCCCCTGCTCCGGCAGGCTGCGGAGGAGCGGCAGGTCGGCGCGATGGATGGCGATGGGCGCACGGGATCGGAGAGAGTAGAACCCATTGCCGATGATATGATCGAAGTGGGCGTGGGTATTTAAGATATAGCGAAGGGGCGTCTCCATCGCCTCGATCTCCGGCCAGAGACCTTCGCTGTCGAAAGAGGGGTCTACGAGGGCTGCATCTTTCGTCGCTTCGTCAACGATGAGATAGGTATTATTGTCCATCGGACCGAGATTATAACGCAAAATGGGCATGGTTTTGACTTCTTTCTCTAGGAAATATCGCCGCTCTGCGCCTTCGCCCAGGCCTGCTCTGCCAGACGTTTCATCACCAGGCTCTGCTCCCAGCGGTCGCTGAACTCCTTGCCGTCCGGTGTGGTGATGGCATAGCGTGGAGGTCCCAGTTCGCTGGCGAAGGGGAAGACATCGCCCGGCTGCGCCTCCTTCAGCCAGAAGTGCATCGCCGTAGCCCAGAGCGTGACAAAGAACTGCGCCGTCGGGCCGGAGCCGTCGCCTACATCCACCTGCACCTGCTCGCCGTTGGAGATCCGGCCATGGGCATGGTAGGTGCGCTCCAGGACCGGGGCCATACGCTCGACGGCCCGCTCCTCCTTCCAGCCGTAGAACTCTCCTACCACGACAAAGTGGGACAGGTCGGCAGTGAAGCAGATTTCCGGCATCAATTCGACCAGGGCCAGCGCCTGGTTCAGCGTTTCCGGGATGTTGTTCCGGTGGGTTTCGATGAAGTAGACCACCCCGTTCTCAGCGGCGATCTTGCGCGCTTCCCGCAGAAAAGCGACCGCTTCGGGGAGGGGCCAGTAGGGGTCGAGGGGTTGGGCAAAGACGAAATCCGCACCCAGGCGCACGGCCCGCTGGACCGTCTGGTGCACATCATCGAGCGTGTGGGGGTGGTGCCCCAGCACGAGGCGCAGCCCGGCGGCGTCAAGCGCCTCCTTATGTTCGCGCTCGTCGGTTCCAGAGAGCCAGCACTCAACAGCCTCAAACCCCGCCGCCTTCACGCGCTGGAACTTCTCCTCCAGCGTCCATTCGACGGGCGCGTTCATCGGTAAGTTGCGCAGCGACCAGAGCGAATGCTGCACGCGCAGGCGCGGCGGATTGAACGTTCCGTCGTTATAACGGGCAAAATCGGTGGGCATGACGCCTCCTCTCCTTCCAGGGAATGTCTTTCGACGAGGATTCGTCATGCCCACCGAATTATCCTGCGATGCTGTAATCTTACGTGTTTAGACTTCGGCACGGGCGTAGTAGGTCACCCTATCCTGCGCCATACGCTCTCGGATGACGGCGAGGCGCTCCTCGATGGCCTCGTGGATCGCGATAAAGCGATGCTGCTGCGACTTGATAAACGAGACGCAGTAGTCTTCATAGGCATCCGAGCCTTCACATTCATGAAAGGCCAGATAGCCGGCCAATCCGCCGATAGTCACGTTCAACTCGACCGCGGTGATCTGCTGCAACAGCAGATCGAGGTGTGAATGGCGGTCATAGAGATTAGAGAGCCAGCCTTCACGGACAATTCGGATCCGGTCCGGCAGCAGTTGCAATGTGCCATTGGCGCCTTTCGCCTGCATGATAATCTGATCTTCCATTGCCTCCTCCATCCTTCATGAGCTTGAAAAGGTCAATCTCCTTTCCTTAGACAGGTCGGCAGGCAATGTTGTTCGTCTCATAGCGGGGGTATGCGGCGATTTTCCTCACTTTTCTGCGAGGGTGTGCGACAGATCGTCCGGGAGGGTATCGAGGAGCGAGCGGGCTTGCGCGACATCCTCGGCCATCTGCACCTTGAGCGCATCCAGGGAGTCGAACTTCACTTCATCCCGCAGTTTCAGGAAAAAGCGTAGCTCCATCCCACGGCCATAGAGGTCGGCGTTGCAATCGAAAAGATAGGTTTCGATGGAGCGTCCCGCTCCTTCGATGGTCGGGCGGTTCCCGATGCTGCATGCCCCACCATACATCTGTCCATCGTCCAGGATGGCGCGCACGGCATAGATGCCATCGGCAGGAGCGACCTGGCGGTAGCTGAGGGCAAGGTTGGCCGTTGGGTAGCCAAGCGTTCTGCCCAGCTTCTGGCCTTCGACGACGGTTCCGGCGAGGAGATAGGGATGTCCCAGCACCGTTTCGGCCTCGGCGACATCGCCCGCCTGCAGGCACTCCCGAACGCGGCTGCTGCTGGCAGAGCTATTGCCCACAAACACCGGTTCCAGCGCCTTTAATTTATAGCGGAAAGTAGCCTGATGGCGCTCCAGCCAGGACACATCCCCGGCCCTCCCTTTGCCGAAAAAGAAGTTCGTTCCGACCACGATCTCTTCCGCGCCCAGCAAGCCCTTGAGGATCTCACGCACAAACGCTTCGGGCGATTTCTCCGAGAGGGACCTATCAAAGCGTGCGATGACCAGGCAATCGGCTCCCAATGAGGCGATGAGGCGATTACGTTGCGCGGGTGTGGTGAGGTAGCCGGGAGCGCGTTCGGGGGCGATCAGTTCCGCAGGATGGCGGTCGAATGTAAAAACCAGCGCCGGACGCCCCTGTTTGTGGGCCTCCGCGACGGCAGTCCGGATGATCGCCTGGTGGCCCACATGGATGCCGTCGAATGTGCCGATAGCGACAACCGAATGGGCATACGGCGTCGTAATCGTCTCCAACCCTTCCAAAACCTTCATGATGAGGTCAATACCTTCACAGGATACAGTCGCCCCTCTGCAATGCGCCCTACCGCGCAAAATTGACCGGCATCGTCCAGAACGGCCACCGGTTCTTCATCTCCTCTATCGGGTCCCTTCCACTCCGCCAACGCCAGGTACTGTCCGTTACGCAGCCGTGCTAACGCCTCCACAGACAGAGCAACCTGCGGCCAATCCCGCAGAGCGGAAACGATGGGCATAAGTGCCTCGCCGAGCGTTCCAGCCTGTGCGCGCGCTCGGAGTGCGTCCAACGTATACGCCTCCGACAGGGTAAACGCGGTCGCCTCGCTCGCACCGACCCAGGTGCGCCGCAGGGTCTGCATCATCCCGCCAACGCCCAGCGCCGCCCCGATGTCCGCCACCAGCGTGCGAATATAGGTTCCGGTCGAACAGGTCACCTCCAGGGTCGCGAGCGGGTGTTCGGCCTGTATAAAGGCGGTCAGTTCCAGGCTTACGATGTGGATCTGCCGCGCCTCGCGTTCGACCGTCACGCCCTCCCGCGCCAGTTCATAGAGCCGCTTGCCCTGATGATGCAGCGCGGAGACCATGGGGGGAATCTGGAGTATTGTACCCCGAAAGCGGGGCAAAACCGCTTCGACTTCCGCCTCGGTAAGTTGGGCCGCATCGTGCGTCGTCGTGATCTGTCCGGAGGCATCCTGCGTATCCGTCTCGATCCCGAAGCGCGCCTCCGTCACGTAGTGTTTGCGGGCCGCGCTGAGATACTCCGCCAGGCGCGTCGCCTGCCCCAGGCAGAGGACCAGAACCCCTGTCGCATCCGGGTCGAGGGTCCCGGTATGCCCTACCCGCTTGGTGTGAAACAGTTTCCGGACCGCATTCACCACATCGTGCGATGTCATGCCTGCCGGTTTGTCCACAATCAGCAACCCATCATAATCGGAACGCGAGATAGCCATAAGAAGGTTCGATCACTTAGCGAAGAGCTTCCACACACCGTCTTCATACTGCGCCTCGGCACTGAGACGATAGTGCTCGATGCTGCCCGCCGGATTGGGCACATAAAACAGCACATGATTAAAGCCATAATGTGCGGCATAAGGCTGCACGACACTGGCCAGCAGTTGGGTAACCACATCGGGATCATCACGGGCGGAATAGAGTTCCAGGGTCGCGGGGTCCTGAGAGGATGCCTGCCAGCCCACCAGCGCATCCTTCATATTCTCACGAATCCAGCGATAGAAGGGGCTGCGCTTCGACTCACGGTCGTCGGTTTCGCGCTGTTGGCTGCTGCGCGGGGTCACCACAGCGGGCGCGGACTCGACATTGGCAGCAGGAGGTGCGGGGGTTCCGTTACCGGGCGGTGCCGAGGCATTTGCGCCCGACGCGCCGGAAGCGGAGGCGGAAGAGGCATTGATCGGGGGGGGCGTCCCTCCGCCGTTCGAGGCGGTCGGTCCGGGTGACGACAAAAAGCGCGGGGCGAGCAGCAGGTACAGCAGCAACCCCGAAGCCAGCGTGACCAGCACCAAGAGAATGCCCCGGCCCACGTTGCTCCCTCCTGGAATGCGAATGTCCCGAGGTTGAAACCTCGTTCTGTAATACGAAACCCGCCTTCGCGGGTTCAACAGAGAGTCCGCGAAGGCGGACTTTGTGTATCAGAACGGCGTTTCAACGCCGTGAAACAAACCTAGCCGGCACTTTTGCGGAAGCGTCGCACGGGCGGCTCCGGCTCTTCGAGAAATGCCGTCCCCGTCGGGATCTCCGGCGTCATTACGGTAATGGCCTGTGGCAGAATAGAGAAATCGGCGGGAGTCGTTCCCAGCACCTCGCCATCCACCAGAACCGGCAGAACCGGATCGCTCTCGACCCGGATCTCTCTCCCACGGAGCAGGATCACATCCGGATGCGTGACATGCGTCCCACGAAAGACGCGCGGGAAGGCTTTGAGGAACTCCCACTTGCTCTCCGTCGTCACGATGCAGACATCCAGCAGGCCATCATTCAGCCGTGCGTCCGGGGCGATCCGCATCCCCCCTCCATAGGTCTGGGCATTGGCGACAGAGCAGAGCATTGCCTTAAGCTTGCGGGTCTCGCCATCCACTGTCAGGGTGATCTCGCTCCGTTTGTAAGAGAGGAGCGATTGGTACACCGCAGCGAGGTAGGCAGCAGTCCCATGCAGATAGCGATACCCCTGGTTGACGCGCTGGGCGCAAACCGCATCGAATCCGCAGCCGGCGACGTTCAGAAAATACCGCCCATGCACCCTGCCGACATCCACCTTCCTGGGATTGCCATAAAAGAGCGTCAGGACTGCCAGTTTCAGGTCGGTACCGATACCCAGAGTACGGGCAAAATCGTTTCCGGTTCCCAGTGGGAGGATACCCAGGCGCGTTTCGGTTCCGACGAGGCCATTGAGGACTTCGCTCACGGTCCCGTCTCCCCCCGCCGCCACCACCATATGGACCCCCTGTTGCGCAGCCTCCGCTGCCAATGCGGTCGCGCTCCCACGCCCGGTCGTCTCCACTACGCGCCAGGAGACGACGTCGAACACATTCCGGATGGAGCGATGGAGCAGGTGTTCCACTTCGTCGTGGCGTTTTGCCCCCTGGCCTCGCCCGGAGGTCGGGTTGAGGATAATGGTTACGCGACGGATACTTTCCAAAATATCTGCAGCATTGCGAGATTGTGAGATCAAGAGTTGTCTGCTTTCAGTGCCTCTTCGCCTTCGATCCAGAAACTTCCATCCGGACATACTTCCTTCTTCCAGATAGGAACGGTCTCCTTCAGGGTATCAATACACCAGCGGCAGGCGGCGAATGCCTCCGCCCGATGGGGAGAGCCTACCGCGACGGCGACGCTGGCCTCCCCGAGTTCGATGCGCCCGATCCGATGCTGGATCGCTACCTGGCAGCCCCACTGCTCCTCGGCCTGCTGGGCGATGCGTAGCAACATCTTCTCCGCCATGGGGACATAGGCATTGTACTCCAGGTAGCTCACTTCCCGCCCCCGCGATTGGCGTCGTACCTGCCCCACAAATGAGCAGATGGCGCCGTTCGCCACATCGGCCACCGCTGCCTCCATCGCCGCGACATCCAGCCGTGTTGTCACCATTCGCCCTTCGGCCATACTCTCTCCGCTTTCCGTATATGTTATCCGCCGCTCATGGGCGGCAACACGGCTACAGTCGCTTCCTCCGTGAGGATCGCATCCAGATTGGCGTACTCCTCATCGACCGCAAAGCGGCAGGAGCGCTCCAGCCCCGTCAGGCGCGGATCCCGCTTTGCCAGATGGTCCGCCAGATCCCGCACGGTCGCACCCTCCGGCAGCGTCACGCTCTGAGGTTCCCCGGCAAAATAGTCACTGTAGTGACCGAAAAAGTGGACACGGATCGTCATATCCAAGGGCTCCCCGGCGGCGAGGCGCTTCAGCTTCGCCAGATTGACCACGTGCATGATCTCGGCATCGGGCGTCTCGATCACAATCGGCGCGTGCTGCAGGCGCGGGTCCGCTGCCAGGCGCGCAAAGGCTTCGATCCCGATCTCGCCCTTGCCGATATGCTCATGGCGGTCCACGCGGCTGCCGAGCGGCTTCTTGGCGTCGTTCGCATGGATGACCTTGAGGTTCTTCAGCCCGATCTGCTGATCGAACTCCGCCCAGGTGCGCTCATACGCGGCCTCATCGCGCAAATCGTAGCCCGCAACAAAAATATGACAGGTGTCCAGGCAGATCCCCAGCCGGGGATGCGCGCCTACATCGCGCAAGAGCTGGCCCAACTGCTCGAAGCGCCAGCCCAGCCCCGTCCCCTGCCCGGCGGTCGTCTCCAGAGCGATGCCCACCCGATACCCTTCCGCATCGGTAGCTGCGAGGATCTGGCGCAGGCTCTCCGCCAGGCGTTCCATGGCCTCCGACTCACCCTGATTGAGATGCGCCCCCGCGTGCGTCACGACCCACTGGAGCTGCAGTTGTTCGGCGCGATCCAGTTCCGCACGGAACGCCTGCTGGGAGCGCTCCAGCACTTCTGCGGAGGGTGCGGCCAGATTGATCAGGTAGGAATCGTGCGCCACGGCAAAGGGAATGCCGGTCTGCTCTCGGGCCGCCTGAAACGCCTCTATCTCCGTATCTTTCAGCGTCGCCGCGTTCCACTGGCGGGGGTTGCTGGTAAACAGTTGCACGGCAGTACAGCCGATGGCCTTGCCCGCGAGCAGGCTCTTATAGAGCCCTCCGGAAGTGGGCATATGCGCTCCCAGCAAACGGGTGGGAGGACAAGCAGCCGAGTTGGCATGATCGGCGGACATGCGGTAGGTTCCCTCTCTGTGCTTCCATTGTAACATGGAGCGGGTGTGCTGTCAAACGAGGAAATGCCTGTTTCTTCCACGGCCAGGCAGGAGTCTGCTTCTCATACGACGAATTTTTCCGTAAGATAGTTCCGACGCGGGAGGCGACATGGGCAAATTGAGCGGTAAGGTCGCGCTGGTAACGGGCGCAGGGCGCGGCTTGGGGCGCGCCTATGCCTTACGACTGGCTTCCTTGGGGGCCGATGTGGTCATCAACGACCTGCATCTGGATTCGGCGCAGGAGTTCGATGAGGAGTTGACGGCGGAGAGCGTCATGGCGGAGTGTGAGGCGCTGGGGGTGCGGGCGCTGGGCATCGAGGCGGATGTGACCGACAAGCAGGCGGTGGACCGGATGTTTGCGCAGGCGCTGGAGACCTTCGGGCGCATGGATGTGATCGTCAACAATGCGGGCGGCGCGCTCCGCCCGGTAGATCGGAGCTACGCCTCCATCGTTCCGGAAGACGATTGGCGTTTTATCCTGGACCTGAACCTGAATGCCACAGTCTACTGCTGCCAGGCTGCCGCCGTGCCGATGAAGGCGCAGGGGAGCGGCAAGATCATCAATGTGGCGTCGCAGGCGGGCCTGCGGGGCAATCTGCTGGGCCAGAACGCCCCCTACTGCACGGCGAAGGCGGGCGTCTGCGAATACACGCGCGTACTTGCCGGAGAATTGGGGCCGCATAACATCAACGTCAATTGCATCGCGCCCGGCATGGTGCTCACCTCCCGCGCCAACAAGCAGTTCAACCGCAACAGCCCGGACCAGGTGGCGCGCTACACCGCCATGATCGCCCTGCGCCGCATGGGCACGACGGAAGACTGCGCCAGGGTCGTCGAGTTCCTCGCCACAGACCTCTCCGACTACATCACCGGCCAGGTCATCGCCGTCTGCGGGGGGATGGTGCTCTCACCGTCGTGACCTAACTCCCCATGGGAGTAAAGTGGAAAGAGAAGAGGGATGACGGAATTGTCCACACAGAAGACGCCGGTGGCATTGTGCGCATATAGCATGCCGCACCTTATGGGCTATTTGCCGACACAGGCTGGGGAGCGCATCGCGGAGCCGTTGACCCCGCTGGGCCTGATGGATGCGGCGCAGGAGAGGGGCTTGACCGGCGTGGAGTTTCCGCTGGCAGCGCGCGTGCCCTCCTTCGATGGCGCGGTCGTGGAAGTCGCGTCGTTTGCGGGGGATCTACGGGCGGAACTGGCGAAGCGCGAACTCGACTTAATTGCGGACTATGGGGCGATCCTGGATAACCCGGCGCAGCATCTGCGGGACTACCTTTCGCTGGCGGCGGAGATGGGGGCAAAGGTCGTGCGGGCCACGTTGAGCCATATCCTCTGCGGGGATCGGCGCGGACTGACGGGAGGCTGGGAAGCCTATCTGGAAGCGCTGGCGCAACGGCTGCGGGAGGTGCTGCCCCATGCTGAAACGCTGGGGATCGCGCTGGCGGTCGAGAACCACCAGGATGCCACCAGCGACGACCTGCTTCGCCTCCATGCCATGAGCGGCGAAAGTCCCGCGTATGGCATCACCCTGGACGCGGGCAACCCGCTCTCGGTAGGCGAGGACCCGGTGGAGTTCGCCCAGCGTATCGCACCGCTCATCCGCCATGCCCATCTCAAGGACTATACCATCCACTTTGCGCCGGAGGGCTATCGCCTGGTACGCTGTGCGGCGGGGGACGGTGTGGTAGATTTCCCCGCAATCCTGGACATTCTCAAGGGGAACGGGCACACCATTCTGCCTGCAATCGAGATCGCGGCCCAGGCAACACGCACCATTCCCCTGCTTGAAGCGGATTGGTGGGCCTGCTATCCGCCCACGCCTTCCACACGCCTCATCCCGGCCCTTCAGATCCTCTGGGCGAAAGGACGCCCCTCGGAGGAGCCCTACTCCAGCGCATGGGAGCGTGGGGATGGCTCCGAAGCGGTCGCTGCAGAGGAGTGGGATTGCGTCCGCCGCAGCGCCGCCTATTTTCAGAGCCTTGCAGCCGGCGCACCTTAAGCGCCCTTCGATACTCAAAGGTCGAAGGTCGGCTCGGAAGGAGCTACAGGCTCCGGTGATGCTTCCGCAGGTGCGGCGGGCGGCTCCGGATGTTCCATCTGCCACTTCCGGCGATCCAGCGCGGCAATCAGACCGGCCTTATCGGTACGCCAGGCTTGAGCGATCTGATCGCCGAACCCTACGAAGAGATAGGGGCGACGCTGCAGTATCTCATGCAGTATCTGGTCCACATTCTGATCCTGGGTCTGGATCTCCTTTGAGAGGCCATTTCGAGGGCACAGAACCGCAGTGAACGTCTTGCCGGTGGGTACTCCATTGGTGCGGTGCTGCGTCACTTTTTTGTAAATCCATACCAATTGATCCAGAGGCCATACCATCAGCCCGAAGGTGGAGGGCATGAGCAGCCAGTTCTGCGTCAACATCACCCCTCCGGATTGGAAGGCTTGCAAACTCGCCTCACGATCCATAGTATTCGCAATATCGAGAGGGTTCCCATAGGCTGCCAGCCCCTTGGCGATCGGATGCTCCATCGGGTTCGAGCGTTTCACGGCGTTCAAGAGATTCCATGCCGCCATAAGAAACAGGAGACCGCCGACCACGAGACCGAACTGCGGAGCAAACTCATATTTTCCCTCCTCCATCATATAGGGCAGCATGCGCGTGCGGAGTTCAGGAGCTTCATTCCAGGTAGGATTGATAATCTCATTCTGTACCTCTGTCGGAATAGGCGTCAGCGTGCCGATAAACTCTCTCTGGTGCTCATCCTCGCTGCCAGATTTCACCAGCAGGACACGGTCTCCCACATCGCAGAGCAGGTAGTGTGAGGTGACCCGCTCGCTTTCCACCTTACCCGAATACTTATCTTGCGTCTGATAGACTTCCTTACCGCCGCTATCCGTGATCCGATCCGGGGTAATGCGGATATAGTTGCGATAGGCATCGTCCGGGTTCTGGAGTGCTGCCAATCGCTCCTGGGAAATGGCGTAGGGACCTTGAAAGAAGTTCGCGTAGTAACGTGAACTGGCTGCTGCTATCAGCAACAAGAGAATGAGAAGCAAGACATTCCATACGATCAGGTTGCGGTTTGTGCGTCGGATATGTTGCCCGACAATGTTGTTCCACATAAGCTGGCTCCTGGTAATGCAAACGCAAAAGGTACAATAGTTGGGATGAGCGCGACGTCGCGTACCCACTTCTCCCTGGTCCGTAGATCCGAAGGCTTTTCCGTTAAATTCGATCTACTGGAACCCAGTCCCTGCATACCAGCCGAGCCGGGAACAAATTATTTCTTTTTTTCTGTTTTGCTTGGGTGGCTTCGTTCGTCCGGGTTCGTCCCATGCGCAGTCGTCAGGACCTGCGCGTCCATCGGGATGAGGCTGAGGGTCCCATCCGATTCCAAAACCGCGTATCGCACCTGGGATACATCCGCCTTCTCATGCTGCCGGATGGCTTCCTGCACATCCGCACGCGTCATG
>DATGIG010000572.1:0-37092 GCA_035295825.1 Chthonomonadaceae bacterium
ACCGAACTTGCCGGAGATATAGGCTGGTGAGAAGCGGCTGCGGGCCTTGAACTCTCCGCCTATCGCCCTGGCAAAGGCGTCCCAGGTCCGGATCGCGCCTCGGCGCATCCAGTAGACCAGGGCGAGCGCGGACACGATCAGAACAAGCCCCGCCAGCGCAAACGCCCAGAGGGGCGGAGGCGGGTTCGGGTTGGGCGTCTGCGCGCGCGTCTCTTCCCCCGTCGCGGCGCGATAGACACTGCCTCCGGTGGTAATGGAAGGCGCGGCTCCCTCGCCGGTCTCCCCCTTGCCTGTGGGAGCGGGGGCGGAAGCAGCGCCTTTCGGCTGCGAAACAGTAGACGACGCGTTCGATTTCGGGGACATGGGGTCCGGCATAACGTCTCTCCTCATACGGATCAGCGGGCACTCAGGCCACAGCACTCTATTCGCCCTCCGGCATGGATTCTCCTGTGCTTGACCCCCCCTCCTAAATGCGGTATATTGAAGTATATCGAAGCACATTTGTCATCGTGCCGCCCAAACTTTAAGGAACATTTCACTGTGAATTCTCGCCTACCTGAATGGCTTACCAAGCGCGTTCCCAGCCCGCAGACCGTCGCGCTCGTCAACGATATGATGCGCGACTCGAAGCTGCACACGGTCTGTGAGAGCGCGCGCTGCCCGAACCTGGGTGAATGCTGGTCGAAACGGACCGCCACATTCATGATATTGGGTGACATCTGCACCCGGAACTGCGGCTTCTGCGCCATCAAAGTCGGCAGGCCGCTGGACGTGGATGCCGATGAGCCGCGACGCGTCGCCGACACGGCCAAGGAGATGGGCCTCAAGCATGTTGTGGTCACCTCCGTCGCCCGCGATGAGTTGCCGGATGAGGGCGCGGGCCACTTCGCCGCCACGATCCGGGCGCTCCGTGAAACCATTCCCGGCGTCATCGTCGAAGTCCTGACCCCGGACTTCAAAGGCAAGCGCTGGTGTATCCGCCTGGTCGTGGAGGCCCACCCGGACATCTATAACCATAATATTGAAACGGTGGAGCGCCTCTCTCCGGCAGTGCGCCCGCAGGCGAAGTACGAACGCACCCTGGACCTGCTCCGCGCCGTGAAAAATATGGATGCCACCATTCACACCAAGTCCGGCATCATGCTGGGCCTGGGCGAGACCCATGAGGAGGTCATCCAGACCCTGCGCGACCTGCGAGAGGCTGGGGTCAGCGCGGTCACCATCGGGCAGTATCTGCGCCCGACCACGACCCAGCACCTGCCCGTCATGGAGTATGTCCACCCGGATCGCTTTGCGGAGTATGAGCGCCTCGGCGAGGAGATGGGCTTTCTGTTCGTCGCCTCCGGCCCGTTTGTCCGCTCCTCGTACAACGCACAGGCTTTCTCCGAAAAACTGCTGGCGGATCGTCTGGCGCGGGTGGGCGTCGCCTGACGCCCCCTCCGCCGCGAATACCTTATCGGCAGCAAGAACGCTATGCGACACCTGCGTTTCTGGATAATCTGTCTCCTCTTTATCCTGCCGATAGGCATGCTCTGCATCGGCACGTATCGCTTTGTGCATCGCATCTTCGCCTATCTCAATTCGGACGCCCGACTGGCCGGGACCATGTCGGCGGAAGCCAGCCGGATGCTCAAGCGCGAGGTCCGCATCGGCGACGTCCATATCACCGGCAACCTCTGGAGCCTCTCCGCTCCCAATACCCTCGAACTGAGCGACGTCTCGATCGCGGAGAGCAGCAAGTTCCCCGATGGCCCGTTCGCCCATACCGATAAGGCCATTATCCACTACAATATCAGCCAGCTTCTGGATGATGCTGACCCCAAAATGCCGCTGCTGGACGAGATCCGGCTGATCGGCCCGCAACTGACGCTGAGGCGGGATGTCAAGGGCCAGTGGAACTACGAAGACCTCCCGCCGAACACCATCGTCCGCCCCTTCTGGGATAAACTCACCTTCGCCAACGGGAGCTTGACCATCGCGGACAGCGCCTTCCCCGCTCCCTCCGCCAAGCCGCCCCACCGCCTGGCTACGACCATTTCGGGGTTGACCGGCACGGCGCTGATCCGCCCGGATAAGACGGTCGCTTTCGACGTCGCGGGGGTTCCGGAGGCGCGCTTTGCACGGGATTTCCACATTACCGGCATCCTGCAGCCCATCCCGTTCCGCGCCTCGGCCCGCCTGCTGGCGGGCCAGGTCAACCTGCCCTTCTTTGTCGCTCAGTTTATCCCGCCCACCACGGCGCGGGTGGCTTCCGGAACCGCCGATCTGGATATTAGCGGCCTCTACGCTCCTCCGCCGGATACCCCGCCCAACCACCTCGCCTGGCAGGCGCTGGATGCGCAGGGAACGGTGCAGTTGAATAACGTCACGGCGGACGGCCCGCAATTCGGCGCGCCGGTGCAGAACATCCGTGGGACGCTCACCTTTGTGGATACCGGGCTGAACGTAAAGCTGACCGGGCGCTATGCCGACCTGCCGCTCAATATCAACGGAAGCGTTCTGGGGGTCACCCACTGGACGGAGTTGGTCCCGGACGCCGCGCATACGCCCACCGTACCGCCCCTGACGCTGGCGCTGGACGTCTCCGCGCAGAATACCGATTTTGCCCACGCCTACCACCTGCTCAAACTGAACCAGCGGCTCACAGCCATGCCGGCCCTGGTCCGCGCGGCGCTGCAATCCGCGCAGGCGCAGGGCAGCGTGGACCTGCGCCTCCTCGGCCCGCTCGCCAACCCGACCATCAGCCTCACCGCACACCTCAACACACTGCAGTATGATATGTATCACGCCCGGAACGTGGATGGACGCTTACTCTATGCGGACCATGCCGTGAACGTCGCGCTCAAGGGCAAATTCGCGGAGGGCGATGCGGACGTACGGGCACGGATCGAGCCGGACAAGAACGGCGCATTTCTCATCGAGGCGCACGGCAGAGGATTGCAGCTTGCAAAGCTGGACATCGGGATCGAGGCGCTGCAGGGCGGCAAAGGCGACCTGGACATCGCCCTACAGGGCGAGCGGAATCAAACGCCCAGCATCACGGCCCAGGCGCAGGTGCTCGATCTGAACGTGAACGGACAGACCGTACACAGCCTCACCGCACAGGCCGAAACCGTAGGGCGCAACCTGGTGATCCGGCACTTTCGTGCCGAGGACCCGCGCGGCTACGCCATCGTCAGCGGTGCGGTGAACCTGAACAACCGGACGCTGGCCCTGAATGTGGAGGCCGATCAGCTCGATCTGTCCGCCCTCTCTAAAGCGCTCGTTCCCCCCGCGCCGCCCGGCAAGGGAGATCCCAACGCCCCCGGCACGCCCACCAGCGCCCCGCTGCCCCTCGCCGGCCTCGGCTACCTGCGCAACGGCACGCTCACCGGAACGTGGGATAATCCGGAGTTTCATGGCAAACTGAGCGTCTTCGCCCTGCAGGCCGGCCAGGACGCCCTGGCGCGCCTGGATAAGGTAACCGCAGATGTGCGCCTCACCCGCCACATCCTCGTGGTCAACGCGGGGACGGCGGAGCGCTATCCCAGCCAGGCACAATTCTCCGGACAGGTGACGGAGCCCTTCCAGCCGAAGCCGGAACTGGCGTTCGACGTGTCGGCCCGCTCCCTCGACCTCGGCGCGCTGATCCAGGCCGCCAGGCTGGATACGGGGAAGTTCGCCATCACCGGGACGCTCTCCACCGACGTCCCGATCCATATCGCCGGAACGCTGGATGCCCTCCATCTGGAGGGCGCGCCCAACGGCCAGCGCGTGCGACGGCCCTTCGCGATCCGGCTGCAGGATGCCACCGTCAATGGGCTGGCGATTGACAGCGCCCTGGCCCAGGCCACCTACGACGGGCAGGGACTGCATCTGGAGCACGCCGAGGCACACGTCGCGGGCGGCACGCTCACCGCCTCCGGGGAGATCCCTCCGGACGGACCGCTGGCGCTCAACATCCGGGGCGACAACCTGGCCCTGGAGCAGTTGACGGCGGCGCTGCCCGAAGAGCCGGAGCCCGGCCTGAAGGCGCAGCTCGCCGCCATGACGGGCCACATCAGCCTCTCCGGCAATATCGGCGGGACCATGCAGAGCCCAGCGGTGAGCAACGCGCAGGCCAGCGCCCCGGACCTGACCTATGAAGGCTTTCCTATCGGCCCGGTGCAGACGCAGGCGGACTACGCCGGAAAGACCCTGGCGCTGCACAACCTGACCGTCTCCGACCCCACGACCAAGCAGCCCGTCGTGATCGCGCCGCAGATCGAAATCAACTCCGAGACCAAGAGCATCCAGACCGCCGCCGCCGAGAGCACAGATGCCATTCGCGTGGTCAATCTGCCCACCCAGCGCCTGCTGGATCTCTACCTGCACCTGCCCGATTCCAAAACAGGCAAGCCCCATGTCCTGCCCGCGCCTGCCGCCACCATCGACGGCCTGCTGACGGGCCGCATCTCCCTGAGCGGAACGGCGGACGATCCGCACGCCGAAGTGGTGCTGCAGGAAGCGGACAACCACGATATCCACGTCTACACCGACTACCTGATCACCGGTCTGGGCGGCAAGGCGACCATCACCAAGAAGGGGATCTCCGGCTCGCAACTGACCCTCTCCATCCGACCGATCAAGCCGATGGCTGCCGCGCCGGGGGAGCCGCAGGCCCCGCCCCAGGAGGCTGCCATCGTCGCGCCTACCTTCTCCATCTCCACCGATGGCGATATCTCAGCGGATGTCACCGTCAGCAAATTGAACCTGGCCCTGGTCCAGCAGGCGCTGAACTTCGATCCCACCAATGCGCTGAGCGGCGTGGCAGAGTTCATCAATATCACGGCTTCCGGAAATATCGATTCGCCGGAACTCGATATCTCCACTGTGCTCAGCAATATCCTCTACCGCAAGGAGAAGATAGATCGGATCGAAGTGAGCCATGCCAAGGTCAAGGAGGGGTTGGTGGACATCGCCGACCTCACGATGACCCTGAGCAGCGCCGCGACCCAGCAGAAAACCAACCTCTATCTCACCGGCCAGCTCACCGGGTTCACCTGGGATGCGCCCTACGTGCCCGATGACGCGCTGCTGGACTTTACGGCGCAGTTGCCTCATCTGCCCAACGCCCGCACACCGGATGCCCGTCCCCGCGCGGAGCAAGCCCGCGACTGGGCGGATCTGAAAATCCTCTCCGATTTCGGCTTCAACCTCTCGGAAGATAGCCAGGGGACGTTTCTCGTGAACGCCAGGGTAACCGGCACCCGCGCCAAGCCCGTTCTGGGCGGCAGCGTGGACATCGTCGCCTCGCGTATCAAGACAGACGCGCTGCAGACCGGCCTGGGCGCGGTGGACGGTACGTTCCGCCTGGACAACGATAGACTGACCGCAGAGAAGTTCACGGCCGTGTCGGAGATCGTGGGCACGAACAATGTCCTGCTCTCCGGCGGCAACGTCACGCTGACAGGCAGCCTGCCGCTCGGGCTGGGTGATACGCCGCGTGTCGCCGTAGACAACCCGCTGACCCTCACCCTCACGCGCTTTCCTTTCCACGAAAGCCCCTTGCCCGGCAGCCGATCCGGTGGCGTCAACGGCACGGCGGATGGCAGCCTGCGCGTGCTCGGCACCCTCCTCGAACCGACGATCACCGGACAGGTCACCGTCTCCAATACCACGGCGACCCTGCCCAACCAGTTTGCCGAACTGCCGGCAAGCGGCATGAAACTTGCCGTCAATCCCAATTTCCGGGCGGTCCGGCTGGTGATGGGCAACAAATTTCAGTTGGTCAGCGGGAATCAATTGAATGCTGCAGCGGATGGCTATGTCCAGTTGGACGGCAATCTGGCCAATCCTCGCCTGGCGGGCAAGCTTACCCTCGGCAAAGGGTACATGCAACTGGGCCTGGTCCGCTTCGATATCCTGCCTCCGGGGACCGTCACCATAGACTACCCGCGCCGCCGGGTGGACGACAGCGGTCAGGGCCTGCCTCCGCTTCCCAACTATCGCCCCCTCGCCGCCAGCCAGGACAGCCTGAGCATCCAGGTGGACCTGCGGGCACAGGCGAAGCGCGTCACGGCGACTTCGCTCTCCGGGGTGAGCAAAAACTATCAGGTGACCGTGTCCGCGAAGGGCTCGCTAACGGATACGGAGGGCGAAGCCTTCACCGGCAAATCCCGGCTGGCGCTCCACTTCGATACGATCCCCGGCGACCTGGCCGTCAGCGATGAGGGCGTCATGGCCGCCCTTGCACCCTCCCTCATCGGCGTGGGCTCCTTCAATCAGATTGGGCGCGATCCAGGCCAGGCCTTCGCCTCCGCGCTCACCAACGCCTTCACCGGCTATGTGCTGCCCAACCAGTTCGACCGCCTCGCGAATGCGTTCGGACTGGACCAATTCTCCTTCGGCTACGACCCCATCGAGCGGCTCTCCATCACGATCAGCCGCCAACTGCTCGGCCCCCTCTATGTCACCTACCTCCGCAGTCTCAGCACCTCCCAGGAGTACTACGACCTGAAGTTCAGCCTGCGCTTCCGAAACAACTACCAGCTCTCCTACGATACGGATGAGCAAAATACCCATAGTATTCTCCTGGAAGGAGTCTGGCGCTTCTAAGGCGAAATAGGGCGAAATCGTTCGTAAGTTAGATAGGCGCGTATAGGTCATGCGGCGCGAAATCCGGAAAAATCCGCGCCTTTTCTTGCTGTCGCGCGGTTTTCTGCCCCGGAATGTGTAACAATAAGAGTCAGTTTTCGTCGTATAGCTACAGAGTAGGCAGGCAAGTCGGCCTTAACCGTACGAGGGGGCATACGACGGCGTGGAAGCGACAGCGCAACTCGGACAGGCTGGGATTGGAACATTCACGCCCGAAGAACGCCTGCCGGTGCAACCCGTTGGACAGCGCTTTGGGACGCTTGCTGAAACCCCGCAGTCTCCTCTTGGCGGGGATGCCGACGCCTCTCCCCCGAACCCGGATACGCCGGATGCCGATGCCCGGACACGCTCGCATCGTCACCCGACCCATGCCAGCGACAGAGGGCGGGCCATGAACGCTTTCCCACCGGAAGACGCCGACCGCAATCTGGACTTCGATGCGCTGGTCATCAAATACGAAAAGAAGATTTTCAACGTCATCTATCGTTTCCTGGGAGACTATGAAGAGGCGTCCGATCTGACGCAGGAGACCTTCCTGAGCGCCTTCCGCCACTACGACCGATTTCGTGGCGAAGCCAAGGTCTTCACCTGGCTCTATCAGATCGCACGCAATCTCTGTATCAACCGGGTCCGCCAGCGGGAGCGCCAGCGTGGTCTGCGCATCGAATCGCTGGATCAGCCCCGCGACAACGACGAAGATGAAGGGCTCACCCGCGAGATCGCCGATTGGAGCCAGTCGCCCCAGAACGCTCTGGAAGACAAAGAGCTACGGGAGAAGATCCTCGCGGCCGTCGAGGCCCTGCCGCCCGATTACAAAGAAGTGGTCTTGTTGCGTGAGTTCCACAACCTCTCCTACAACGAGATCGTAGAGGCGACCGGCCTGACCCTGGAAAACGTCAAGACCCGCCTCTCCCGTGCCCGCGCTATGCTCCGGCGCAAACTGGAGCCTTATTACAGGATGTGAGTCTGGTTGTTCTTCCGACCGCCCCAAGCCGAACGAACCGTAGGAGCCATTTGTCGCATGAAAATACGCCTTCGTAGGAAACGACGCCCCGCGCCGATCCTCCTTGCGCTTACCCTTCCCGCCAGTATCAGCCTGCTGGCCCTTACCGTAGACAGAGCGGTAGCTCAGGTCGGACAGATCGCCAAACCCACCGACCCGCCCGCCAACCAGACCACCCCCCGCATCAGCGAGTTTATCGTTACCGGCAACAAAGTGCTCTCCACCCAGGCCATCATTATCGCCAGCGGCCATAGCGTCGGCGATATGTGCGACGGCAAGACCCTGCAGGAGATCAAACAGAACCTCACGCAGACCGGCAACTTCGGCGTCCAGCACAACCCGGAAAACCCCGAAGACTGGGTGAAAGTCCGCTCCGAAGAGGACCCCGTTACCGGAAAGTGCAAGGTCTATATTGAAGTGGACGAGAACGATAAGATCCAGAACTTCAATATCACCGGTTCCGGCCCCATTGAAGTGAAGACCATTCTGGCTACACTCAGCGTCCGTCAGGGCACGCTCTACAACCCGATCCAATTCCGGCGCGACGCCGACAAAATCGTCGAACTCTACAACAAAGCCGGGTATGTCGCCGAAATCGCCGAAGCCTCCGTGGACAATCAGGGTATCCTGAACATCAATATTGTCGTCTCCCGCGTCGCCGAAATCAATCTCGTCAACCTGCACAAAACCAGGCGATACGTGATCCTGCGCGAACTTCAGACCAAGAAGGGCGACTACTACAACCGGAAAAAGTGGAGCGACGACATCCAGCGCGTCTTTAATACCGATCTGTTCGATAATATTGACCCCCGTGAAGACCCCGCCGGAACAGGCCAGGTAAAACTGACGCTCAGCGTCATCGAGAAGCGTACCGGCAGCATCTCCGTCGGCGCGGGCTACAGCAACCGTCAGCAGCTCATCGGGCGGGCCGAAATCACCGAAGCCAACTTCCGAGGCACCGGCCAGACCCTGAACCTCCTGGTGGAATCCGGCGGCGTCGCCAACCGTACCTCGACCGAACTCGGCTTCAACGAGCCCTGGCTCGACCACCATCACACGGATCTCAACATCCAGGTGTACGACAAGGTCATCTATCGCTTCGCCAATACGATCTCCAACGCAACGCTGATCGGCACCGATGTCGGCACCGATACGCGCTACAATGAGCAACGCCTCGGCTCGACGATCACGGTCAGCCGCCCCATCAGCAACCGCTACCGCCTCGCCCTCTCTGCCCGAGGAGAGGACGTACGTACCGACCCATTATCCCTGGGCGGCACAAACGCCTCCATCCTGCAGAACGGCCCGATCTTTGCCCTCGGGCTCTCGCTCGTGCACGACACCCGCGACCAGCCTCTGGATCCGGTCAAGGGCGGTTTTCAAAGCCTTGGGATTCAGGCCGGCCACGCGGATCTCCGTCCCCCGTTCGCCGTCCCCGACACGAGCCTGATCCCCGGCGTCTTCGGCAGCCATAACTTCCTCGCGACGACCTTCGAAACCCGGCAGTTCCACAGCCTGCAGGGGCCGCGCAAAAAGCTGACGGATGAGAAGACCACGCTCGCGTTTCGGCTCCGGGTCGGCGCCGACGCCGGCACGGTGCCCTTCTTCGAACAGTTCTTCGTCGGCGGCGCGGAATCGCTGCGCGGTTACCGGGAAGACCGCTTCTGGGGCAAATATATGTTCCTGGCCTCCGCAGAGTTGCGACAACCGCTTGCCCGTGGCCTGAAAGGCGTCCTGTTCGTGGATATCGGCGACGCCTGGGGCGGGCCCTACTCCGGCGTCAATATCGAAGGCTTCCAACAGGGCAACTTCCATCCGCATATCGGCATCGGCCCGGGCATCCGCGTCCGGACGCCCCTCGGCCCGATCCGGCTGGACTTCGGCATCGGTGATGAGGGCACACAAACCCACTTTAGCATTGGCAATATCTTCTGAGCTCAAGGCATTCTCAGAGGGCCGGTCTATCTGCTATAATATCGCGTTTGCCCATGAAGAAAGGAAACAAAGCACGATGTCTGCACCCACTCCCAGCTTGCGTCTGGTCGTCCTGGCGTTGGTCACGCTCTGTATCGTGGCCTCCCTGGCCGGCGCAAAAGGGCAAGATAAAAACGTTTTAAAAATCGCGGTGGTGAACCCCGGAAAACTTCTGACGGAGTATAAATTTACGATCAAATCCGATGCGGACCTTAAGACCAAGCAGAACGATGTCCTGACCGAGTTGAATAGTTGGGACCAGCATCGCCTCCTCTCGGAAGCCGACCAGAAGACGCTCTCGCAGATCGCCATCAAAGAGAACAACAAGCAGGCGCTTGCCGCGGCGGAGATGGCCACCAAGCAGAGACTGGAAGAGACGTACAAGCGGGTCTTCGACGAGTTTCTGTCGCTGCAGGGCAAGCAGCAGCCCAATCAGGCGGAGCAAGATCGCCTGAAAGAGCTGAACCGAATGGAGTTGGACACGAGCAAGCGCATTAAAGAGCGGCAGCAGGCCGCGCAGGACGATCTGCAGAAGCAGGCGGCGGCTGTCCGCGAGAAGATGGATAGCGATGTGCGCACCAACATTATCGAGGTCGCCAAGCAGAAGGGGTACAATCTGGTCTTCAGCAGCGAAGTCGTCCTCTTCTGTGACAACGACCTGACGGATGAAGTGCTGAAAAAGCTGAACAAAGGGCAATAGGTCTCAGTCCAACGCTTGCGAGTAATCATGATGTTACCCAAAACGTGGGGCGGGGCAGGGACGCAGGCTGCGTCTCTCCTCGCCCTTCTCTACACACTGTGGCTCTCCTTTTCGGGGATCGGCTGCCAGCCGCCAGCCGCCCCGGCGCTGCCGCGCCGAACCGTCCGGATGCAGGCGCTCCTCCCGCTGCACCCCGCGTGGGCGCAGATGGTCGCCCTGGATCGCGACCTGGCGCAGATCCACAACGGCGTCGCTCCGGGAGATACCGCCCCGTTCCAGGTCGCCCCGCCGGCCCTTTTTGCGCTGGATACCGCGCCGCCGCCCGCGCTCGCTCAGCAGCGCGAGGCGCTGGTAGAGGCCGATATGCAAGCCTATCTCGACCAGCTCGGCGTGGCGTTGAAATCGCGGGAGGAGGGCGCGCTGGCGCGGATCGTCGAGCCGCCCAAGCCCGCAGGCCCCAGCGCGGAGACCCTGCGCCACCAGGCGGAAGTGGAAAATATGGCCCAGGAGCTCCGCGATAAAGCGGCGCTGCAGGCAGCGCCGCTCAAGAGTGAACTGGTCACTCTGAATTTTCGGGCGGTCGTGCTGCAGTCCCAGATAGACGCGGCGACTACGCTCTTTCCGAACGTACTGCGGAACCAGCCCCTCTTCGATGCACAACTGCAGATGGCCGAGGTAAATCGCCAGATCGATGTCAAAACCACTCAGATAGATGGGCTGGAGAAGGCGGATTTTCTGGGGGAGGCGGAATACTATCTGCGCAACGAGAAGGGGTTTGTCCCCGTACCGGAAGAGACGCCGCAACAGCGCCTCGCCAGGCGCCGGGCCGAACAGCGCGCCCTGTTGGACCGTGAGCGGGAGCAGGCCCTCGCCAAGGCGAAGGCCGAATTGAAAGCGCAACCCGCCCCGCTGCCGGAATTGACCGGAGGGCCGGCGCAACCGCAGAACCCACGCGCCGTCTCCCTCTCGCCCTTTGTCGCGCCGGATATGCCCGCCGCCTTTGCAAAAGCCCAGGCGCAAGTGGATGCCGCGCGCGCACGGGAACACACGCTGCACGAGGCCGAGAAAGCCCGGCTGCTGGCTCAGATCCGCGCCGATACCGAGAAGGCCATCCTGCAGATTGCGCGCCAACAGGGTTGGGTATTCGTCCCGGAAGGCCAATCGCGCGAGGATTGGACCGAGCCGGTGGCACAGGCGCTCCGCGCCCAGTGGACGCCGGGCGCAAACCGCTGACGTGAGAAGGAGTGTCATGCCTACGCCGGAAACTTCCGCGCCAACTCTGTGGACGCTTCAAGAGATCGCAGCCCTCGTCGGCGGGACGCCGCGCGGCGCGCTCGATACGCCGATTACCGGCCTTGCCAGCATCGAAGAGGCGCGTCCCGGCGAACTCGTCTTCGCTGAATCGGGAAAGTACCTGGCTCTGGCGTTACGCTCGTCTGCGGCGGCGGTTCTGACGACGGCGGAGGCCGAAGCGATCCATGGAGAGAAGCCGATCGTGGTAGTTGCCGACCCGCGCTACGCCTTTGCGCAGGTGCTGGAAGCCTTTGCCCCGCCGGTGGTCTATGCGCCAGGCATCCACCCCTCCGCCCAGATCGGCGAGGGCGTCGCCCTCGGCGCAGGGGTCCATATCGGCGCGCAGGTAACGGTCGGTGACAGCGTCACACTGGAAGCCAATGTCGTTCTGCACCCCGGTGTGCGCATCGGGGAGGGCTGCACCCTGGGAGAGGGAACGATCCTCCACCCGAATGTGGTCCTCTACCCCGGCGTGACCGTGGGCAAGCGGTGCAAGATCCATGCGGGCAGCGTGATCGGCTCGGAGGGTTTCGGGTTCGTTCCCCTCGGCTCCCGGCTGAAACGCGTGCCGCACCTAGGCAGCGTGCAGATCGGCGATGAGGTGGAGATCGGCGCGAACGTTACCATTGACCGCGCCAAAACAGGCGCCACGGTGATCGGCGCGGGCACCAAAATCGACAATCTGGTGCATATCGCGCACAATGTGCGTATCGGGCTATCCTGTATTCTGGTGTCGCAGGTGGGGCTTGCGGGCAGCGTCACGCTCGGGAATGGCGTGATCCTGGCGGGCCAGGCGGGCATCATTCCGCACATTCATGTCGGCGATGGGGCGCGTCTTGCGGCGCAGAGCGGGCTGATGAACGATGTCCCGGCAGGGCAGACCTGGTTCGGCTCGCCGGCGATCCCCCATGCGGACCGCCTGCGCGAGATCGCCGCCAGCCGCAAACTGTCGGATACCATGAAACAGATTCGCGCGATGGAGAAACGGCTGGCGGAATTGGAGGCGCGCCTGAACGGTCAGGCGCCCTCATCCGCCGACCTGTAGGAGGAGCCATCTTGCTTGGGAAGAGCGATCCGTACCTGTCTATCGCAGGCGTGCAGGGGATCGACCTGATAAAGCCTGGAAGTTGCCCCCTGGAGCCGACAGGCTGATGCAGCAGCGCACTCTCGCTGCGCCCTTCACCGTGGAAGGCGTCGGCATTCACACCGGAGTGGTCAGCCGGGTGACGGCGCACCCCGCCGATACGGATACCGGAAGGGTCTTTCAGACGGGACGCGTGCTCATCCCGGCCCGCGCGGAGTATGTGGTGGACACCGCCCGCTGCACGACGCTGGGCAGTGAGGGGGCGCGTATCAGCACGGTGGAGCACCTGCTCTCCGCCCTGATGGGCTTCAGCATAGATAACGCGCTTATCGTGGTGGAAGGACCGGAGATCCCTATCCTGGATGGCAGCGCCCTGCCGTTTGTGGAGGCCATTCGCTCCGCCGGCGTGCGGGAACAGACGCGTGCGCCGCGCGTTCTGACCCTGGAAGCGCCCCTGGAGCTCCACGCGGGAAACGGCAGTATCCGCGCCATGCCCGCCGCCTCCACTCTGGAACTGGAAGTGACGACGGACTTCGCGGATTGGCGGGAGGGCGATGCCACCCTGACCGCGTATCTGGAGCCAGAGGATGCGGAAGCCTATGCTGCGCACATCGCGCCGGCCCGAACCTTTGCGTTTCAACAGGAAGTAGACGCCTTGCTGGCCGCCGGCCTGGCGAAAGGCGGTTCGCTCGACAACGCGCTCATCATTACTCCGCCGGATGGCTTTTCGAGGCCCTTGCGCCTGCCTTCCGAATGGTGTGCGCATAAAATGCTCGATCTGCTCGGCGACCTGGCATTGACGGATAGGAGGCTCCAGATCCATGTAGCGGCCATCCGCCCTGGACACACCCTCAATACCCGGTTCGCCGCCGCGCTGCTCGCCCAATCTCCTCCCCGGTAGAGGAGACCTGGCAACTACTCCGTTCCGCTTTTTCGAGCCGCGAACGAAATGGAAGAGGAGACCTGATGGATTGTCTGTTGGACATTGAGGACATTCGCGCCCTGATGCCTCACCGCTACCCGTTCCTGCTGGTGGATCGGATCCTGGAGTTAGAGCCGGGAGAGCGCGTGGTCGGCCTGAAGAACGTCACGATCAATGAACCCTTCTTTCCCGGTCATTTCCCCGGTCAAGCCGTCATGCCCGGCGTTCTGCTCATCGAATCCATGGCGCAGGTCGCAGGCGTCGTGATGCTATCGCTTCCCACGCACTTCGGGAAGCTCGCGTACATTGCCGCGATCGATAAAGTGAAGTTTCATAAACCCGTCGTTCCCGGTGACACCCTCATCACGGAAGCCACGATCCTCTGGGTCAAACGGAACTTCGGGAGGGCGAAAATGCACGCCCAGGTACAGGGCAAGGTAGTCGCCGAGTGCGAGATGACCTTCAGCTTGATGCCGCGTTCTACCCCGACGCTCGAGCAGGTGTATGCAAAATTACAGATTCCCTACCCCACCAGCAATGGTACAGGGCATGGTTCGGCAGGAGGAACAACGGATGGCACTCCCATCACCCATCAGGACCCCGATGAACAGACCGAGAGCAGAGGAGCAGAGGGCCGTGGTTAACAACCGCATCCACCCGACCGCGATCATTGATCCCTCTGCCGAGATTGAGCCCGATGTGGAGATCGGCCCTTACAGCATAATTGGGAAAAATGTACAGATCGGCGCGGGCACTATTCTCCATGCGCATGTCACCATCGAACAGAACACGCGCCTGGGGAGCAACTGTGAGATATTCACCGGCGCCATCATCGGCGGCCCGCCCCAGGACGTGAAATATCGCAATGAAGATACGTTTCTGGTGATCGGCGATAACAACACGCTGCGCGAATGCGTAACGATTCATCGGGCGACCGGCGAGGGCTGCGCCACCGTACTGGGCAATCATAACATGTTCATGGCCTACGTGCATATCGGACACAACTGCCATATCGGCAGCCATGTCACCCTGGCCTCCTATGTAGGCGTCAGCGGTCACGTCACCATTGAAGACCATGTCAACATCGGCGGACTGACCGGAGTGCATCAGGGCTGCTGGATCGGAATGCTGGCAATGCTCGGCGGGTTCTCCAAGATCACCCAGAACATGCCGCCCTACATGCTGGTAGATGGCAATCCCGCGCGGGTTTACGACATCAACAAGATCGGCCTGCGCCGCTTCGGGATCACCGCCAAGGTGCGCAATGAGCTGCGGCAGGCGTACAAACTGCTCTATCGCTCCAGTCTGAACATGTCGCAGGCTCTGGAGACCATCGAGGAAGAGATAGACAAGAGCCCGGAGCTGGAGCATCTGCTGCAATTTATCCGCAGCTCGCGCAATGGCAGGGATTTCCGGGGCCACAACCCCGAATAGTGCCTCACGGAAAGCGACGTGCGCGCTATGAATATCGCCATACTCTCCGGCGAACTCTCCGGCGACCTGATCGGGGGCGCACTGGCGCAGGAGTTACAGCGCCTGGTTCCCGATGTCTCCTTATGGGGACTGGGCAGCGGCGCGATGCGCGCCGCCCATGTGGAGTTGTTGGACGATAGCGCCGAGTGGGGCGTCATCGGCATCACCCAGGCGATCAAGAAGTATCCGTACCTGCGCTTAAAGGTTCTGCCCCGTGTGCTGCGCCAATTGCGCCGACGCCGCCCCGAGGTCGTCGTGCTGATCGATTTCGGCGCGTTCAATGTGAAGGTCGCCCGTTACGCGAAGCGCCAGGGCCTGAAAGTGGTCTGGTATCCGCCGCCGGGGGCGTGGCGGCGCACGGGCAATAAGGGCGCCAATCTGGCTGCCATCACCGACCTGCTGGCCGTCCCGTTCGAGTGGTCGGCGGAGCGGCTGCGGGGCCTGGGCGCGAATGCCGTCTGGGTCGGCCACCCGCTGCTGGAGCGCTGCCAGGCGCAGATGAGCCGCGCCGAGTTCGCCGCGCAGTTCGGCATGGATGCGGCCAAGCCCATCATCGGCATGCTGCCGGGCAGCCGCCTGCATGAAGTTCAACACAATACGCCCGTCCTGCTGGACGCCGCCCGCCTGATCTATAAGGAGGTCCGGGACGCGCAGTTCGTCATCGGGATCGCGCCGACGATCTCCCCGGAGATCATGAGGCGGTATTTGACGGATCAGCCGGAGCTGCTGGACCGCCTGAGCGAGGTCTGGCACGAGTTCACCCAGGAGGCGGAGACCAAGCTCTGGAAGCCGGTCGAACGCACGGCCAGCGCCCTGATCCCGCAGGGTCGCCGCAAGTTGGTGACTTCCGGAGGACTGGTCCTGTCGGAAGAGGAGTTTCGCGAGGAGCAGGAGGCGCGGCGGCGCTCGGACCAACTGCGCTCTCGCGCCGAACGGGCCCTGCCGCCCACCGTCCTGGCGAAGGGGCTGACCTATGAGGTGATGGCCCATAGCGATGTCCTGCTCACCTGCTCCGGCACGGCGACCCTGGAGGCCGCCGTCTTCGGAACCCCCATGGTGATCCTCTATCGGCTGTCCAAAATCATGGAGTGGGAGGGCCGCCTGCTCCGTCTGGATAAGAAGATCAAAATGATCGGCCTGCCCAATATCCTGGCGGATCGCTTTATCGTCCCGGAACTCATTCATCACGCGGCAACGCCCGAGGCGATTGCCGAACATGCGCTCAAGATGCTCAACGATTTCCAGACCCGGCAGCGGGTGAAGCAGGATCTCCAGGAGGTGCGCGCCATGCTCGGCGAGCCCGGAGCCAGCAAACGCGTCGCCCAACTGGTGCTGGAATTGGCAAATGCATCCCTCTCGACAAGATAGCAATTTTAGAACCATGAACATTGAACGCAGACTGTTCGCCTATCTAAAACCGCATCTCAGCACACTGTTCATCGGCCTGTTCTGTGCCGCCGCCACCGCCGGGATCACCGCAGGCATCGCCTACTTCATCAAACACACCATAGATGCGATGGTTACAGGCGAAGTGGGGCACCTCAACTTCATGTGCGGCACGGTGCTGCTGGTCTTTGTCTTCAAGGGCCTGTTCACCTACGGCCAGAACTACTACCTGTCGCTGACCGCCAACCGTGTCAGCGCGCGCTTGCGGGACGAGATCTACACTCACCTACACCGGCTCTCGCTCTCCTTCTTCAACCGGCGACGCACCGGCGCGATCATGTCCACCTTAACCAACGATGTCCAGGTGGTTCAGAATGCCGCCATGACGATCCGCGACATGGTCTCCGCCCCGATCACCATTCTGGTCAGCCTGACCGCCCTCTTCTTTGTAAGCTGGCGGCTTGCACTGGCCTCCATCCTCTTTATCCCCTTCATGGCCGCGGTCATCCGGCGCATCAGCAAGCGAATGCGGGTCATCTCCGGGCAGGTCCAGGAGAAGGTTTCGGACATGACGACGGTCATGGAGGAGACCGTCGCGGGGGTCCGCATCGTCAAATCCTTCGCTGCCGAAGAGCATGAGATCTCCCGCTTCTCCTCCGAGAACCATCAGACCCTGAATGCCGTCATGCGCGCCGTCCGCAAAAATGCGCAGTTGAAGCCGATGATCGAATTTATCGGAGCCTTCGGCATCGCCCTGATGCTCTTTATGGGCGGCAATGTGGTCAGCCAGACCATGCGCTATCAGGAGCAAAAGCGGCTCGAATGGATCTCCGATTGGATCACAACGCATCCGGGAGTGCCGCTTCCCAAGAAGGAGCCGAACTTTCCCAAGCCGCCGGGCGGCCTGACGGAGGGCGAACTGATCGCCTTCTACTACCTGCTCAACGCGGTGGCTCAGGCTGCCGGAGACATCGGCAGCATCGCCTCGATCCGCGCGCAGATGCTGGCCGCCGCCAAGCGGATTTTCGATGGGGTGCTGGATGTCGAGCCGGAAGTCAAAGAGAAGCCGGAGGCGATCCAACTCCCACAGTTGGCGGGTCATGTCCGCTTCGAAAACGTCTCCTTCCGCTATGCGCCGGACACCCCAGAGGTCCTGAAGCACATCAGTTTCGAGGTCAAGCCCGGCGAGGTTGTCGCCCTGGTGGGCCGAAGCGGAGCGGGCAAGAGCACGCTGGTGGACCTGATTCCACGCTTCTATGATCCGACCGAGGGCCATATCCTCATCGATGGCGTAGACATCCGGGATGTGAAGCTGAACTCCCTGCGCCGCCAGATCGGCATTGTGCCGCAGGAGACCTGGCTCTTCGCCGGGCCTCTGCGCGACAACATCGCCTACGGCAAACGGGATGCGACCGAAGAGGAGATCAAGAATGCCGCCTATGCCGCCAATGCCTCTTTCATCGAAGGTATGGAGAAGAAGTTGGATACGGTCGTCGGAGAGCGCGGCATCAGCCTGTCCGGCGGGGAGCGGCAGCGTATCGCCATCGCCCGCGCCATCTTGATGAACCCTCGCCTGCTGATTTTGGATGAGGCCACGTCATCGCTGGATGCCTCTTCGGAAGCTCTGGTTCAGGAGGCGCTCGACCAGCTTATGAAGGGGCGCACCACCATCGTCATCGCGCACCGCCTCTCCACCATCATCAACGCGGATCGCATTCTGGCTATGGACGATGGCGCTATCGTCGAGATGGGGTCACATCGCGACCTGATCGCCGCCAATGGCTACTATGCCCGTCTGTATGAGACCCAGTTGCGCAGTTTCGATTAAGGCAATCAGGTTTCTGTTATGTCCACCGAGTCCCTACCCGCCATGCCCAATCCGCCTGCCGAAACGCCCGCCGAGGAGACGCTGGAGCAGCGTAACGCGCGCCTGGCCCGCCGCAACCGCGTTGTAAGCTGGTTGATCTATCACCTTGCCCGCCTGATCTTCCGCACGCTACGCCTCCATATCGGCAACCCGGAGCGGCTGGAGACCCACGGCAAGGGAACGATCTTCGTCACCTGGCATGGGCGCACCCTGCTCCCCGCTAATGTATTCCATAAAAAGGGTTACTGGGCGTTGATCTCCCTCTCCCGCGACGGTGAACTACAGGATCATATTTTTCGGCGCTTCGGCTTCCAGACCGTGCGGGGTTCGACCGGGCGCGGCGGCGTCAAGGGGGCCTTACAGATGGCGCGAAAGGTGAAGGAGGGCGGCGTCCTGGCCTTTACTCCCGACGGCCCGCGTGGTCCGACGCATAAGGTACAATTGGGCGTGATCCTGATGGCGGAGAAGTCCGGCGCGCCGATCATCCCGGTCGGCATCAGCGCCAGCCGCCGCTGGTTGGCGAAATCCTGGGACTCCTATATGATCCCCAAGCCCTTCGCCCGCGCCTACTACCTGATGGGCGAGCCGATCCACGTTCCGCCCGACCTGGATACCCCAAGCCGCGAGGCGATTGCCGAACAGGTCGAGATCGCCATCAATCGCCTGGAGCGCGAGGCCGAACGCCTTGCCGGCTACCCGGACTATCCCGCCGAGTGGCGCACAGAATGAGGAGCGGACCTATCTACTATGTGCTCTTGTCGCCGGGGGTTGAAAACCCCCGTCTCGGGGGCGCTATGCGCCAACCGTCCTCACGGACGGCACAAGGAATGCGCCTGCGGCGCGCTTTTCATACCGTTGCTTAGAGGAGCGGACCTATCTACTACGTGCTCTACAATTGCATACTGGCGTTAGGATCGCCGTTTGTGGCCCTCTACCTGCTCCAGCGCTACAGCTCCGGCAAATCGAAGCCGGGCTGGCGGGAGCGGTGGGGACATCTGCCCCAAGCCTTATTCTGGTCTCCTGGCGGCAGACCCCGCATCTGGATCCACGCAGTGTCCGCAGGCGAAGTCGTGGCGGCGGTTCCCATCCTACAGGAGCTACGGGCGTGCCTGCCCGGCTACGAACTCCTGCTCTCCACCATCACCCCTGCCGGCATGGAGATGGCAGAGCAGCAGGCGGCAAAGTACGTGGATGCGCTCTTCTACTTCCCGTTCGACCTGCCCTGGGTGGCGCGACGGGTGGTAAAGGCCATTCGCCCCCGGCTGTTCGTCTCTCTGGAGAGCGAACTATGGCCCAACCTGCTGCATGAGCTGAAGCGCCAGGGCGCGACGACGGTGATGGTGAATGGACGGATTTCCGACAAGAACTTTCGCCGGGCAAGCAGCCTGGGCGGCCTCCTATTCCGCTGGATGCTGAGCAATATGGACCGCCTGTTGATGCAATCGGCGGCGGATGCGGAGCGTATCCGCGCTCTGGGCCGTGTGCTGACCGAGCCAGGGCGGGTGGCCGTCATCGGCAACTCCAAGTTCGACCAGGAGATCCAGCGCCTCGCAGCGGAGGAGACGCTGGCCCTGCGCCGCGCCTTGAAATTGCCGGACGATGCACCGGTCTTCGTCGCGGGCAGCACCCGCAGCCCCGAGGAAGAGGCGGAGGTCCTCGCCGCCTACCGCACGATGCGGAAAGCGCTCCCCGAACTCTGCCTGCTCGTCGCACCGCGCCAGGTGGACCGGGCGGAGGAGCTTGCCGAGGCGATGCGCGCGGCGGGCCTCCAGCCGGTACGCAAAACGCAGATCGCCGGGACGACGTCTCCCGTGCACCATCTCATCCTGGACACCATGGGCGAGTTGGCTAACGTCTATGCCGTCGGAGCGTTCGCCTTTGTGGGCAACAGCTTCCCACCGGTCGTCAAGGGGGGCGGGCAGAACCTGCTCCAGCCACTGGCGCATGGCAAGCCCGTCCTGTTTGGGCCCTATACTGCGACCATCCGTTCGGAGGTCGCCCTGACGACGGAGGCAGGAATCGGCTTTCAGGTGGCGGACGGCAGCGCCCTGGCGGAACAGGGCCTGCGGTTGCTCCATAACGACGCCTTGCGCCGGGAGATCGAGGTGCATGCCCTGGACCTGATCGCGGCGAACCGGGGCGTATCGGCCCGCTACGCCGAGGCCGTCGCCGCCATGCTCGATGAGAACGCACCCCCTTTTGACCGCAACGCGGGCCAGACGACGCTCTCCGCCAATCCCAGGCCCACCGGGTAACGAGGGAAGTCGCCATTCCGAAACAGGCCTCAAAACTGGAAGACTATCTGGTCTCCGTCGCGCGGGGACGCCCCGGCCTCCTTCCCGCCCTGCTGCGCGGCTTCCTGACTGCCTGCGCCCCCCTCTACTGCCTCGGCCTCGAAATCTATCTGCTCCCCTACAACCTCGGCATCCGCAAGCGCACCCGCCTCCCCTGCCCCGTCGTCTGCATCGGCAACCTGACCACCGGCGGCACGGGCAAAACGCCCATGACCCAGACGCTCTGCCTCCGCCTCCAGGCGCAGGGCCGACGCGTCGCCATCCTTAGCCGGGGCTATGGCGGGCAGAATGAGTATGGCTGCGCGGTCGTCTCCGATGGGCAAAACGTCCTGCTGACGCCGGAAGAATCCGGCGACGAGGCCTACCTGCTGGCACAGACCCTGCCCGGCATCCCGGTCGTCGTCGGCAAGGATCGGCGGATCACCGGCAAACTCGCCATCGAACGCTTCCGCCCGGATGTCATCGTTCTGGACGACGGGATGCAGTTCTGGCAGCTCCACCGCGATCTGGACATCGTCCTGCTCAACGCCTGCGCCCCCTTCGACAACGGCTGGACCTTCCCGCGCGGCCTGCTGCGCGAGCCGCCCTCCCACCTCCGCCGCGCCGGGATCATCATCCTTACGAACGCCCGACGCGCATCGCACGAGCAGATCGTCGCGGTGTCCGAACGGGCAGAACGCCTCGCGCCCAATACCCCGATCTTTACCGCCGACCTGGTCGCAACCGGCCTGCATGCCCTCCCGGATAGGGTACAATATACCGCCGACTGGTTGCATGGCCGCCCCATTGCCGCGCTCTCCGCGCTGGGCAATCCGGCGGCCTTCGAGGCGATGCTGGCAGAATTGGGGGCCGTGGTCGTGACTGCCTTTCGCTTCCGGGACCACCAGGCTCTCTCCTCTGCGGAGTGGGAGCGGGCCATTGCGGAGGCGCAGGCGGCAGGCGCAGAAGCCGTGCTGACAACGGAAAAGGACGCGGTGAAGCTCGGCGCGGTCCCTACGCTGCTGCCGCTCCTGACCCTCAACGTCCGAATGCAGCTAGACGACGAAAAAAAATTTCTGACTACCTTACAAAGTAAGTTATGGCGAACCAGACAACCCTGACACCGGAGACGACGGTCCCCCTGCGTAAGCGCGTCGAGCGCACGGTGGGGCGCGTGGCATTGCAACTGGTCATAGGGCCGATCCGTGCGATGCCCTGGCCGATGGCGCGGTCGTTCGGCAGGGGACTGGGCGCAGTCGCCTACCGGATCTTCGGCAAAGGGCGGCGGGTGGCCTACAAGAACCTGGCGCTGGTCTATGGGGAAGAGAAGACCGAAGCCGAACGACGCCGGATGGCGCGCGAGGTTTTTCGGCACTTCGGGCAGTGGGGAACCGAGTTTCTCAAGCTGCCCCATATGAGCCGCACCGCAGTGGATCGCCTGGTGACCGTGGCGGGCGAGGCAAACCTGTGCGCTGCCCTGGAGAAGGGCAAGGGCGTCCTGCTGGTGACCGGGCACTTCGGCAACTGGGAATTCATGGGCCGCTGGCTGGCGACGCACGGCTATGCGCTGAACGTCGTGGCACGCGATGCGCGCGACCCGGCGATGACGAAGCTACAGCGCGAGATCCGCGAGGGGAACGGCGCGACGGTGCTGTATCGGGGCAACTCCGCCCGCGCCGTACTGCAGTGTCTGAGGAAGAACGAGATCGTCGCGCTGCTGCCCGACCAGAATGCGGCGGACGTGTTCGTGCCGTTTTTAGGCCAGCCGACGGGCACGGTGGACGGCCCTGCCGTGATCCATCTCAAGACCAGCGCGCCGCTGCTGTTCAGTTGGTGTACCCGCACGCCCGACGACCGATTTCATCTGGAGTTCGAGCCTCCGGTCGTGATCGCCCCAACGGGGGAGAGAGAGGCGGACATCGCTACGGTGATGACCGAGATCAACGCGCGTCTGGGCGCTCAGATCCGCCGCAATCCGACCCAGTGGCTCTGGCTGCATGACCGCTGGAAGGCCTCGCCGGGTGTGTTTCCGGAGGGAGCCGCCAACGTCATCGAGTTGAAGACGCCGATCAAAAAAGCCCTACAGGAGAAGCAAACCCGTCCGTGACACCGCCGATTGTCGACATGCGCGCCGTTCAGCGCGTCCTCATTATCAAGATGAGCGCGCTGGGCGACATCATCCATGCCCTGCCGGTCTCCGCCGCGCTCGGGGAGGCGTTTCCCCACCTCAACATCTCCTGGTATGTGGAGGAGCCGTTCGCCCCCCTGCTGACAGGCAATCCCTACCTCTCGGAGATCATCACGCTGCCGAAGTTCAAAAGCCGCGATCTGCGCTCCCCGCGCTGCCTGCGTGAGATCGCCCGCAGCATGCGCTACGTGCGCAGCCAACGGTTCGACATGACCCTGGACCTGCAGGGTCTGACCAAGAGCGCCATCGTCACCATCTCGGCGGGCGCGCGGACGCGCCTGGGTTACCACTGGCTGCGCGAAGCCTCCACCCTGGTGGAGCGGCCCGTGCCACGCCGTCCGGAGAGCGTCCACATCGTCGATCAGTACCTGGATGTGGCGCGGCATGTGGGCGCTCATCCCACATGCGTGCGCTTCCCCTTCCATATCCCCGAAGAGGATGAAGCTGCAGTTACCAGCATGCTCTGCGCCGAGGGCCTGGAGCCGGATGCAGCTTTTGTCGCCATCAACCCGGCCTCCGCACAGGCCATCAAGCAGTGGGGCGCCGGGCGCTACGCCGCACTGATGGACACACTACATGACCGCCTCGATATTCCGAGCGTGCTGGTAACGGCGGACGCCGAGGTGGCGGCACAGGTGGCAGCACAGACACGACGCCCCTTTGTCAACCTGGCGCGACGCACCAGCCTCAAGCAGTTGGCCGCGGTGTTGCGTCGCAGTGCGGTGCATATCTGCGGCGATACCGGTTCGGGGCATCTGGCGGCGGCGTTGGAGCGCCCGGTGGTCTCCCTGATCGGCCCCACCGACCCGGACCGCGCCTGCCCCTACGGCCAGCGCGAGAACACGCTGAACCATCGAGAGGCGTGTGGCACAGGGTGTACGGCGCACCGCTGCCAGTTCGAGCGCCCGCGCTGCCTGGAGGCGATCGAGGTCAACGAAGTGGCAGCGAAAGTGGAGACCCTGCTGCGAAAGGGCGGCAATGCCTGCGCTCGATGAGACGCTCGCGCCTGTGGCGACACCTCCGGAGGACGCTCTGCGCGTCCGCGTCACGCCCCTGCTGGCGCGCTGGAGCGGCGTGTTCTTCTGGGCCTGCCTGCTGGGAGGGACCGGCTTTCTGATCTCCACAGCGCGTCTGCCGGTAATTCGATGGCCCAGGTACATCGACGATATGTACTACTACCTCCTGCTGGTGCGCCATAGCCTGCACAGCGGGGTGGTCTCGGTGGATGGCGTGCGCCCCACAAACGGCTTCCATCCGCTCTACTTCCTGCTGCTGCGCGGGATCTACCCGCACACGACGGAAGCGCAGTTGCCGACGGTCGCCGTGACGATGCTGGCCCTGTTTCATGCGGCGACCGGCGTCACGCTCTGGCTCACGCTGCGCCGGTTGGCCGGGCGGGTTATCGGGGGGCTGCTCGCCGGGATCTATGCAGCGAACCCCTATGTACTGGGGATCGTGCTGCAGGGCCTGGAGACGCCCATCGCCTGCTTCTTCGCAGCCCTGGGGTTATGGGCGTATGTCTGTTGGATGCAGGAGGGCCGCACGGCCTATCGCGCCATGATGCTGCTGGCGCTCCCTCTGGCGGTCTTCTCGCGCACCGACACCATCTTTCTCGGCGTTGCCATCGCCCTGACCCCGTTGTTTCTTCCAGGGCATCGCCCGCTCCGGGATTGGCGGAAGGCGGACCTGCTCCTCCTTGCGCTCTGCGCGCTGCCGGTGCTGCTCTTCACCCTCTGGAGCTGGCGGGACACGGGAGAGTTTATTCAGACGAGCGGGCGAGCACACTCCTACTGGCAGTCGATCGGCTATTGGACGGAGTTGAACGCTTCCCTGCGCCACCTGGGGGCCTTGCGCGTACCCATCGCCGCGCTGGGTTTTCTGGTCTCCATCCTGATCGCCTTTCCGACGTGGATCCTGTCCGGGTTCTACTATTTATTGAGCTATCACGGAGCGGGATGGCTGCTGCTGGGCGCGCGGACGATGCTGACGCCCTCCGCCTCACAGCGAGAGGGTAACGCAACTGCAGCACGCCTGAGCCGAAGCCTGCTCCTCTTTCTGGCGCTGCTCTGGGGTTTCTATGCCCTCTTCTTCCGGCACTGCATGGAGTGGTACTGGCACACCAGCGTCTATAGCGCTGCGCTGCTGGTGGGGCTCGGGGTCGCGCCGTTACGCCACCTGGATGCAGGAAGGTTCCAGGCCGTTGTAGCCCATCGCCGTTTCCCGGCGCTTGCCATCACGGCATGCCTGCTGGCGCTCGGCCTGACAGGGCTGAGTTTCAACACACTGAAGACCAAGCCGGCGGGCTTGCGCGCCTACACGGACACGCGCTCCTCCGACATCCCGCTCGGTGAGATCGTGGAGGCTGGGGATCCCGCCCTCGCCTCGCAAGTGCATAGCCCGCCGCCGTCGCGCCCCCTCCTGACGGTGGTCCCGAAAGGCGGGGTCGTCGGGGTGTTCAATAGCGGGGCTGTGGGCTGGGACTACCCGGAATTGCAGGTGGTCAATCTGGATGGCCTGGTCAATAACGGCGCATACCGGGCGATCCGCAGAGGCGAGATCGGGCAGTATATGCTGGACGAGCACATCGCCTATCTGTTGACCAGCGAGGTGGTGCTCAAGCGCTTTGCGCCGTTCGGGCTGCAGCAGTACCTGGATCACGCCGACCTGGTCTGCCGTTGGGACAATGGCGTGTTGTTGTATCGGATGCGGTAACAATACACCTCACCCGCGCCCCCTCTCCTTCACAAGGAGAGGGGCTATTGGGAGCAGGAGTTTGGCCTGGAGACGAAGAATTGGGTGTGGATATGCGCCCATGAGAGCATGGTAGGTCGCGAAGGTCGCAACCCTCCGACGGAGTAGAGAATATGGAGTTGATCCCTATCGAGGTGGACAGAATAGATGCCGAATATGCCCACTTCTTAAGCGAACACCTGGAGCAAGGCAATATTCTGCTGCTGTCACCCACACCGTTTCTGCCCTCCGAAGCGGACTGCGAATTTCTGCGGGCGCAAAAACAGACGGATAGCGGAACGCATAAGAATATCGCCTACAAACCCCATTTGAACAAAATCACGGGGGCGGATACGAACGCAGAGAGCGCCGAACGGATGCGACGTATCCTGGCGACCTACTCTCAGGGGGCGCTGGACTACATGGCGCGCCTCTTTCCGGACTATGCGCGGCAATGGAAGGTAGATTACGCCAGCTTTCGCCCGGTCGAGGAGCAGGGACGCAAGCTGCCGGTCCGGCACCGCAACGACCTGATGCATATTGACGCCTTCCCCACCCGCCCGACGCATGGCGGGCGCATCCTCCGTGCCTTCACCAACCTGCACCCGACCCGCGACCGGGTCTGGGGAACCTCGGCGCCCTTCGAAGAGCTGGCAAAGAGGTATGCGCAGGACGCCGGGCTGAGCCAGGTCTCCGGACCGCTGGCGGAGACCCGCCGCAGGATCGCGCAACTGGGCAAGTTGGTCGGATTGCATGTGCCCAATCGCTCCGCCTACGACGAATTCATGCTGCGGTTTCACCACTATTTGAAGACCAACGCCGACTTTCAGCAGAACGGCCAGACGCAGACCGCCGTGTTCCCACCTGGCTCGACCTGGATCACCTTCACCGATCAGGTAGCGCACAAAGCCGCGTCCGGCCAGTATGCCATCGAGCAGACATGTATTGTGCCGTTCTCTGCCATGCTCTTTCCAGACTTGGCGCCGGTCGCAGTGCTGGAGCGTATGGCGGGCCGCAAACTGGTCTCGCCGCAGGCGCTCGCCGAGAGCGGCCTGGAGCAGCCCAAGCGCGCACATGCCTGATCCGATGTCTATGCTGCCCGACCTCCATAAGGTGCGCCGCCTGGCGATCATTCGCCTGAGTTCCATCGGGGATGTCACCCACGCCCTGCCGCTGTCCGCCGCGCTCGGCGAGGCGTTTCCCAACCTGGAGCTCACCTGGATCGTGGAGGAGATGTCGGCTGACATTGTGACCGGCAATCCGTATCTCCAGGAAGTGCTCGTCATTCCGCGCACCCGATGGAAACAGGGGCGCTGGCGCTCGCTGCAGGTGTGGCGCGAATATGCCGCTTTTCTGGCGGGGATCCGACGGCGCAAATTCGATGTCACTCTGGACCTCCAGGGGTATGCCAAGAGCGCGCTGCTGGCGCTGGCCTCCGGCGCAAAACACCGGTATGGCTGGTGGCGATTGCGGGACGGGGCCAATCTGGTATCGAGGTCGCTGCCGCGCCGGGAGCAGAGCGTTCACCGCGTGGACTGGTTTCTGGACGTAGCGCGGGCGTTCGGGGCGGAGCCAGGGCGTGTGCGCTTTCCGCTGCATGTCCCTGCGGAGGCGCAGGAGCGTGCCATCACGCTGCTCGATGCAGGCGGCATCGCGCCGGAGACGCCGTTCGCCGTGCTGAACCCCGCCGTCGGCAACGAGACCAGGCGCTGGGGCGCCGCCCGTTATGCGGAACTGGCGGTCGGGCTGGCTCGGGAGTTCGGCCTTCCTTCCGTTCTGATCGGTTCCGGCAAAGACATGGCATTGAATGAGGAGGTGCGCACGCTGGCGCAGCAGGGCGATGGGTGGCCCGCTCCTGTTGCAATGCCCCTCAACCTGGCAGGGCAGACCAATTTGAAGGAGCTGGCCGCCGTGCTGGAGCGCTGCGCGGTCCATGTCTGCGGCGACACGGGTTCTGCACATATCGCCGCCGCGCTGGAGCGCCCTGTCGTCGCGCTCTACGGCCCCACCGACCCCGCGATGGCCGGCCCGTGGGGGCAGAGCGAGAATGTACTGGCGCGACGCGAGTTCTGCACCCCGGAGTGCAATGTGCGCAAGTGCATGGTAGATGCCAGGGTCGCCCGGTGTCTCTCCGAAATTACGGTACGTGATGTGCTGGAGAAAGTGGGTAAGAATCTGTATGGCCGATAAAGACCAGATCCGGAACACTCCCATCGGTACGGAACAACCGCACGTCCGCCCCGGCGTCGCGGAAGTGGCCGCCTCTGCAGCCGCCCAAAGGGCGCGGGGGGCGCTGGCGCAGGCGGAACGCATCGCTATCCTGACGAAGTTCCGCTTTATGGGCGATACCCTGGTAGCGACGCCCTTCTTCGGCCAATTGCGCCGCCATTTTCCCGAAGCCGACATCACCCTTCTGGCCGCGCCGAGCGTTGTCACTGCGCTGCAGGGTTGCCCGCATCTGGACCGCATCATCCCGGTCGAGATCCGGGGTGTCAGCCGGTGGCGGCATGGCAAAGAGCTCTATGGCCTGCTGCGTCAGGGCGACTACCAGGCCGCGTTCCTGCTCAACCGCTCGCTCCACTGCGCCGTCACCTGCGCGCTCTCCCGTATCCCGGTGCGCGTCGGCTATGCCAACGAGTTTCGCCGCTCTCTGCTCACGGTTCCCATCCCCTACTTTTTCGACCGCAACGAGGTGGATTGCCACCTGGACATGCTGCGGGCGCTGGGCCTGCCCGCCACCGACGCCCTGCCGGACCTCTGGATCTCCGAGGGGGAGCGCGAAGAGGCGCGCCGGTTGCTGGCGGCGAAGGGCTGGCAGGAGGGCGCGCCGCTGCTGGGGGTGCAGCCCGGCGCAAATGATCCCCCTATCCGGGAGTGGGGCGCGGAGAAGTATGCCCATGTCACCGAAATCCTGAATGCGGAGATCGGCGGCAGCGTAGTCCTGATGGGCGGGGAGGCGGAGCGCGAAACGGCCCAGCGCATGGCGCACGCCATGCAGAAACCCTGCATCAACCTGGTGGGCGAACTGGACCTGCGCCTGGCGCTGACCATCATCGGCCTGTGCGACCTCTGGCTGGGCAACGATACGGGCCTGCTGCATGCCGCCGTGGCGCAGCGGGTGGCAACGGTCGGGCTGTTCGGCCCGAACAAAGTGGTGCGCTGGGGCTATGACGCGCCCCGCCACCGCTCCCTGGTGTTCTTTCCGGACGCGCCGGCCAGGGATGATGCCACCGTGCGCCGCTGCCTGGACGCCATTACCGAAACGCAGGTACTGGATGCGGCCCGCGCCGTCTGGCATGAGCCAAAGGTCGAGCCGGTGGACTCCGCCAGCCCCTATGCGCCCGAAACGGCCCCTGCCCCACTCCGCGCGCCCTACTTCGCCGCGACGCTCGACCCCGCGCGCCTGGTCCCGGCACGCCGCCGCTAATCCCCGCTCCGACCATCGCCACGGATGGCAGATATGGAACGGAACGCTCTCCATGAAGTTGAGCGGTCAAGAACCATGATCCATTTATTTGATAGTGCTTGGTGGATGTATTTCAGAATTATACAAGCAGTTTCAAAGCCGTCTGCGGGCTAACCACGCTGAACAACTGCTTTGCTCCGCTGGCGTTGTGCAAATGACTGACCGCGACCGTTCGGTGGCATTGAGGGATTATGGGGAATCAGCACGAGATTCAGCAGGTTTCGCCTCGTGAAGGATTCGGAGCGGTCATTCGCGTCCGACCCTCCCACGCGCATGAAGTTCGGCGGCTACTTGACGAGGCTCGTGACCGAGGTACCTTCTACACTCTTTTCCGACCTGCGGGCGAACCGATCGACTTCCCGAACCTGGATGGCCCATATGTGATCCTTGGACCGCAACAAAGCGACCATGTCATCATCCAGAGCGGCGGCAAGATGTGGTGCGGGTATGAAGCATTTGTCGATCATGTGAGAATGCTGGCTCCGCACCTGGAAGATACGCTTTTCTTCGTCGGTGATGAGGAGTATTACATCGACGAATTCCGGCTGTCCGGCGGACAATTGCACTATCATCGAGTTCATCAGGGGTACGGGTGGCCCGTCGCGGATTATCTTCGGCATCGCGGTGTGCCATCAGTCGCCGATCAAATCGCTGCACCTGATCCCGCTCCGTCAGGTTAGTTGTTGTTAGAGCCTTCCTCGGCGGGGCAGGATAACTCAGTCGTTGGAGCGTTGCTCAATTTGCAAGCCTGTTTGCGGCAGCGCTGGGTTCCAGTGTATAATGCAAGGAAGCGCAAACGGTTCGTGCTTCCTTCTGTGCTTTGTGTTCGTGGTGCTGTGACAGCCTAACTGAGAGGCACAGGGCAACGGTGGAAGGAAACCCCGTCTGCTTATCTGAAGCGTTAGACGATCAGCAGAGAACTCGGATGAATTACAGCAAACCCCCATTCACGAATGCTGTTTCTCTCGTGCTTTATGAAGCAGTGGACATTCTATGGACAACACACAATTGCTTACCATAATGGAGCGTGATCCCGCTAAGGTGAGTGGCGCATGGGTTTTTCGTGGAACGCGTGTCCCTGTGGCGGCCTTATTCGAGAACCTCAAAGATGGGGCTTCCATTGACCAGTTTTTGGAGTGGTTTCCCGGAGTGACCCGCGCCCAAATCGAGGCCTTGCTCGATTATGAACTCACTTCCCTGACAAACATCGTGCTGACATGAAGATTTTGTTTGATCAAGGAACGCCAGTCCCACTGCGCCGCCATCTGTCAGGCCATATCGTAGATACAGCATACGAACGTGGATGGGCGTCACTGGCAAACGGAGACCTGATTACTGTCGCAGAACAAGAGGGTTATGGCCTGCTCATTACGACGGACCAAAACCTCCGTTATCAACAGAATTTGGCAGGCCGCCAACTTGCGATTCTGGTCCTGCTATCTACCTCATGGCCTCGTATCCAATTGCACCTGGATACCATCCAAGAAGCCATTGATGTGATTGTTCCGGGGGCTTATCAGGAAGTTGTTATTCCGCGATGAAATTTCAGCATGAGGGTTGATTTTGCATGGCAAGCTTCCCCTGCCTTCAAGGTATTTGCGTATCTGCAGATCTTTTCCAGTGGGATCCCCTAACAAGAAGACCGGTCGTCACAGAACGGAATGTGAGTAGTAAGGCACTGCGTCTGTGGGCCATTGGCCCAACCAGTCGATGCAGCGGACGGGGCGCGCAAGGCTTTTCCAATGCGGCCCGCCACTGACCTTGGTCGTTGGGCTGCCTTGAACCCTTGTGCGTATTGGAAGGTTGAAAAGTGCAACTTCCACCTGAAAAAGTCGGCGGGGCGAAAGTCATTTGCTTCACACCTATCGATGAACGACATAGGCATACTGGCAACTGTAAGCAGATTGTCGCCGATGTTCTTTTGGAAGTGGCGGCGGGGCTTGCCATATGCCAATATGAGGGGGAAGACAGTTATTATCTGTTCGGCTGTGATGCCGAATGGAACACTCTTTCGGACACCTGGCACGTAACGTTAGAGAACGCTAAAGAACAGGCCGAGTTCGAGTACGCAGGCGTCTCCGCGACCTGGCAGACACCAAAGTGAAACAGCGCCCTGGGCGGGTGGGCTTTCAGCCCAACAAGGCACGGCACATAATGGAGCGTGATCCCGCTAAGGTGAGTGGCGCATGAGTTTTTCGTGGAACGCGTGTCCCTGTGGCGGCCTTATTCGAGAACCTCAAATGATGAACCGATGGGTGTCTCATACAGCATCACCGATGTCACCGGCCACGTTGGAAAAAAATGGCATTCGAAGAAGTAGAACGAGGACTTGAGCGCGTTCCCGGATCATGTTTTCGATCTCAGGGCTTAAATCTAATGACATTCCCATCACCTCCCCTCCAAAAAGTGATTCGTGTATCTCCGTTTAACCACTATAAGCAGTCCTGGATTTCCTTTGGGGTTCCTTCCATCACCTGTGAGTGTGTCCTCTCTGTTACCTCCGCATTCTCCTCGTCATTATAGCATGTTCCTCAACGGCCCTCGCCCCGCTCCGCCGTGACGCTCGCCCCCGCGCGCCTGGTCCACATCGCTGCCAACGTGCCGCCCGAAGTGCGAGGATGGAAGTGGGTTACAGTCGGTTCGGCTTCTGCCCACTGCAGGCTCAAAGGTTGGTAAACGCTCTCGGCGTTCTTGATCCAGGTGGCCGAAATCCGGCCCGTTTCGTCTTTGGTCCAGTTCATGATCAGCATGGTCGTCATCTCCCTAGCGGTTTACTGTGCGGTCGGTCTGTGTATCTGATGGGTCTATTCTAGCAAGGCATCGTGTTCAGAATCGAATTCAACTCAGCAGGAAAATCGTGAACAAGCGGGGAACACGGCAAAATACATCGAGTAAAGACTGTGAGAGCCTATCTGGTCTCTCCTCATTGACAACCGTCTGCCTATTATGAAATAATGGTGGATAGAAACCATGAAACGAAGTTTCCTTCTCTCCCTGGGACTGCTGCTCTTCCTGATCGGAGGCTCCCGAGCGTTCGGACAGGCATTGCCTCCTGCCGCCAGCGGAATCTGGCCGAATGCAACGAGCCGCGCCAATTCCGACGACTGGTTGCGCCTGCACCACGATCAGATCCGCCAGATGCGCCCCCGGCTGCTGGTGCTCAATTTTGTGAACGGCCTGAGCCAGGAAGCCGCCGCAAAGAAAGTCCAGGAACTTATCGCCGCGCTACGCGAATCGTCGCGGTATCACGGTTATGCCAACCCGGACGCGCCGCCCTTTCTGGATTATCAGGTTTTCAAGATCGTCAACCTGACCGACCCGGCCCCGCTGCCGGAAGACCGACGCCTGGAAGGCAACAGCTCCCTCTATCCCCGTGTCCCGAATTGGAAGGAGGGCATCAACTTCCGCTACGGCCAGCTCTTCGGCGAGAAGTTCGCCGGATACTATCAGGTTCCCGACCCCAAAAACCCGGCGCATATGCTGACGTTGGCGGAGATGGTAGAGCGCGGCCTCGTTCACGAAGTCTGGTTTTTGGCCAAGCAGGGCAACTATGGAGCGCCCTTCGAGAGCATCGAAGTCAAGCAGGCGTATGACGACAACCTGCAGAAAATTCCAGGCAAGTGGGTGCAGGCGGGCAACGGCGGCTCCGACGAGCAGCCCTGGATCGGGCGCAGCCTGCGTATCCTCTTTATGAACGCGGATCGCGGGCCGGGTTGCGCCATGGAGAGCCTGGGCCACTCTATCGAGGGGACCTCCAACTCCCACGCCATCCCCTATTTCACCCGATATTTCGTCGAGTATGCAGGGTTCGACCTGGATAAGCGCTACCAGTTACCCTTCAACTCCCTCTATGCGCGGGGTGGAACGGATGTCAGTTACCCGACCCCGGACAGCATGACCTACACCTGGCAGGGAAAGCAGTATACTGTGGAGCACTATATCCCGGCGGGCAACAGCGTCCACTTCATGCCGACGGCGCGCCGTGACTACGACCTGGACAATCCGGTTCCCATCCTCTGCACCATCGAACACTATCGCCTGCACGATGGCCCGGATGGCAAAGACCGAGCCGAACTCTGGACCAATGCCAAGATCGCCCGCTATCGCATGCTCGCCAACGACTGCCAGGGCCCCTGGCTCGTCTACTGGCGACAGAACATGCCCGGTCTGAACAACAAGTGCCGGGACGACCAGAGCAAACCCATGAAGAACTGGTGGCCGTTCCTCTTCTATTGAGAGATTGATAAGGAAGTCCGTTTCATGCCGACCGTTTCCATACAAAACATCACGCTGGGCGAACCGAACCGCCCGCTCCTGCTCATCGCGGGGCCGTGCGTTATCGAGAGCCTGGACCTGTGCCGCACCGTGGCCGCGACGGTCCAGAGGCTCACGAAGGAACTGGGGCTCAGCTATGTTTTCAAGGCCAGCTTCGACAAGGCCAACCGCACCTCCGGCGCTTCGTTTCGCGGCCAGGGCCTGGACAAAGGGCTGGAGGTCCTGAATGCCATCAAGACGGAGTTCGGCGTCCCGGTCCTCACCGACGTCCATGAGACCTGGCAATGCAAGCCCGTTGCGGAGGTCTGCGACGTGCTGCAGATCCCTGCGTTCCTCTGCCGCCAGACCGATCTGATCGTCGCCGCCGCCGAGACCGGGCGCGCCATCAACGTCAAGAAAGGTCAGTTTCTTGCGCCCTGGGACATGAAGAACATCGTACAGAAGGTGGAGAGCGTGGGCAACCGCAATCTGCTGCTGACAGAGCGGGGCGTCTCCTTCGGCTACAATACCCTGGTGGTGGACATGACCTCTCTGCCCCAGATGCGGGCATTCGGCTACCCGGTGGTCTTCGACGGCACGCACAGCGTCCAGCGCCCCGGCGCGGCGCAGGGCGGCACAGCTTCGGGAGGCATGCGCGAGTTCATCCCGCACCTGACGCGGGCGGCGGTCGCCGTCGGGGTGGACGCGCTCTTTCTGGAGACGCACCCGGAGCCGGAGAAGGGCCTTTCGGACACGGCTACGATGCTACCGCTCGCCGACCTGCCGGGCCTGCTGCGCCAGGTGATCGCTATAGATAAGGTGGTGAAAGGATGAAGACCGCGCTCATTACCGGGATTACCGGACAGGATGGCTCCTACCTGGCGGAGTTGTTGCTGGAGAAGGGCTATCGCGTCGCGGGCGTCGTGCGGCGCTCCAGCACGGAGAACTTCGAGCGCATCGCCCATATCAAAGACCGCATCGAGTTGGTCCAGGCCGACCTGCTGGATCAGTATTCGCTCATCGAAGCGGTAAAGACGGTCGCCCCCCAGGAAGTCTACAATCTGGCCGCGCAATCCTTCGTCCCCACCAGTTGGAACCAGCCCGTCCTGACCGGCGAATTCACCGCGCTCGGCGTGACGCGTGTGCTGGAAGCCATCCGCCTCGTAGACCCTACCATTCGATTTTACCAGGCGAGCAGCAGCGAAATGTTCGGAAAAGTTCGCGAGACCCCGCAAACGGAACTCACTCCCTTCTATCCCCGCAGCCCGTATGGGGTCGCCAAGGTCTACGGCCACTATATCACAGTCAACTACCGCGAAAGTTATAATTTGTTTGCTGTCTCTGGAATCCTGTTCAACCACGAAAGTGAACGTAGAGGCCTGGAGTTCGTTACCCGAAAAGTGGCCAATACGGTAGCGCGGATCAAGCTGGGGCAGGCAAAGGAATTGCGGCTCGGCAACCTGGAATCGCGCCGCGACTGGGGTTTTGCTAAAGACTATGTGGAAGCGATCTGGCTGATGCTCCAACAGGACGAACCGGATGATTATGTCATCTCGACTGGCGAGACGCACTCGGTGGAAGAGCTGGTTTCCGTCGCGTTTGCCCATGTCGGACTGGACTGGAAGCAGTACGTGGTCCAGGACCCCGCCTTCTACCGCCCCGCCGAAGTGGACCTGCTCGTTGGCAACCCGGCCAAGGCGCGTGAGAAGCTGGGCTGGGAGCCGAAGGTCACCTTTAAGGAACTTACCGAACGCATGGTGGACGCCGATATGGCCCGCTGGGAGAAGATCCTGCGCCATCAGGAATAAAAAATTCAGGTTCATTGACGAAAACTGGGGCGATCATTCGACGCGGGGTTGAAACCCCGGTCTACGTTTGCAAAGTCGGCCTGCGCCGACTCTATAGCCCCTCTCCCCTCTGCGGGGTGTTCTCTGCCGCGAAGCGGATCAAGCGGGAGAGCGGGCGGGGTTGGGGTGAGGGGAGCCCACGCAGGTGGGCTTTGCAAACGTAGACCGGCACTTCAGTGCCGTGAAACCAACCACACTATTTGTCGCCGAACAAAGGAGAAATCGTTGCAGGAGGAGACGTCGCGCATCCTCATCACCGGGGCGAACGGATTTGTGGGACGCCATCTTATTGCGCATCTGCTGGACGTTGTCCCAGACGCGTGGATATATGCTGCTGTCCACCCTGAAACGGTCAGAGATTCATCCAAACAAGCCGACGATCATCTGGATTTCGATGCCCTGATCCTCAAATACGAAAAGAAGATTTTCAACGTCATCTATCGTTTCTTGAATGACCACGAAGAGGCGACTGATTTGACGCAGGAGACCTTTATCGCGGCCTTTCGCCACTACGACCGGTTTCGTGGTGAGACAAAAGCCTTCCCCTGGCTCTATCAGATCGCTCGAACCCTCTGTATACATCGCTTCCGTCGCCGGAGGCAGCAACCTACTCCACAGAGCAATGGGCAGGAAGATACAGAACAGCGAGCAAAAATTATTGCTTCGGTTCAGGCTGCTCATAGCGCCGGGGCGAAGAATGAAACTGGAAGTTCGCCAGATACCCCGGATTGGAATGACGCCACTGCAAAAGGCCGCGTCGAAGAGGTCAAGCTGGACATCGAGGATACGCGAATGACGGCGGAACTGGTAGAATTCATTCGCCCTCATCAGATCTATCACCTGGCGGCGCGGGCGTCCGGGGCCGATACGGACCGAAATGCCGTGTTCGCGGTCAATGTGGAGGGCACACGCCATCTGCTGGACGCCGCGGCGAATTTGAATCCGTTTCCGCGCGTCCTGCTTGCAGGCACGGGCTACGTTTATGGCAATACCGATCCGGCGCGGCCTGCCCGCGAAGAGGACCCGGTCGGCCCGCTCTGGCGGTTCGGCGCCTATACCGACAGCAAGATCGAGATGGAGTCGGTCGCGAAGGGGTATCGCGCTCTGGCGATCATCGCCCGCGCCTTCTCGCATACCGGTCCCGGACAGATGCCGACCTACGCCCTGCCCGCCTTCGCCCGGCAGATCGCCCGCATCGAGCGCGGTCTGGAACCGCCGGCCATTCGCGTGGGCAACCTGGAGGCGCAGCGGGACCTGCTGGATGTGCGCGATGTGGTGCGCGCTTATAGCGCGCTGATGCAGCAGGGAACGCCCGGCGAAGTCTACAATGTGGCGACCGGACAGCCCCACCGGATGCGCGATACGCTGGATATGCTGCGCGCCCTGAGTTCCACGCCCACCGAGGTGGAGGTGGATCCGGAGCGTCTGCGCCCCGCCGACATCGCCTGCTCCACCGGCGACACCCTCAAAATGTGGGGAACCACCGGATGGAAGCCGCGCATTCCGCTGGAGACCACGCTGCGCGACACCCTGGACTACTGGCGCGAACAGACAGAACGGACCTTCAGGAGTTGACCCGATGCGTTTGAGATTGGACTATGGCAGAACCGGATTGGAAGTGGAACTGCCGGACAAGAACCTGATCGGCGTTCTGGGCCTTACGCCTGCGCCACCGCTTCCCGATCCGACCGCGGCGACGGAGGAGGCGCTGGCCGCGCCTATCGGGCCCCAAAGCCTGGCGGCGCTGGCGCAGGGCCGCCGGGATGCCTGCATCGTCATCTGCGACATCACCCGCCCGGTTCCCAACAAGATCCTGTTGCCGCCGGTGCTGCGCACGCTGGAAGCGGCGGGCATCCCACGAGAGCGCATCACGCTCCTGATCGCCACCGGAACGCATCGCCCGAACCTCGGCGCGGAGTTGGAGGCGCTGGTCGGCGCGGAGATCGCAGGCCGCTACCACATTGCCAATCACGCCTGTCGCGACCGCGAGGCGCAGCGGTACCTGGGCGTCTCACCG
>DATGIG010000573.1:0-4540 GCA_035295825.1 Chthonomonadaceae bacterium
GGGAGCGGTTCGGGAGCGTTAGAGAGCGGGGAGTTGCGCAGTTTCCTGAAGGAGCGTTTGCCGGAGTACATGGTTCCGGTTTCCTGGGTGTGGCTGGAGGCATTGCCGCTGACTTCCAATGGCAAGGTGGACCGCAAGGCGTTACCGGCTCCGAAGGCGAAGGCAGATGCAGCAGATTATGTCGCCCCCCGAACGTCCATCGAGGAGGGACTGGCCGAAATCTGGAGCGAAGTCCTGCATCTGGATCGGGTGGGAGTGCATACCAATTTCTTCGAGTTGGGAGGGCACTCCCTGCTGGCCATTCAACTCATCGCGCGCCTGGAAGCCCGGTTCGACATCGCTCCCTCCTTGCGTACTCTCTTCGAGTATCCCACCATCGCCGAACTCGCCGAGCAGGTAGTCCTGGCGCGGCAGGCCGGAGCGGGCGTACAGCCGCCGCCTATCGTTCGGGTAGATCGAAACGATCTAATCCCGCTTTCGTTCGCCCAGCAGCGCCTCTGGTTCATCGAACAACTCCAGCCCGGCAACGCCGTCTACAATATTCCTCATGCCATCAGGATACGCGGCCCGTTGCATGTACCTGCCTTCCGTCAGGCGCTGGATGAGATCGTCGCCCGTCACGAGGCGTTGAGAACCAACTTTGTGGAGCATGAGGGCGAGGGGATCCAGGTCATCTCCGCAGAGATGGGGTTGCCCTTCCAGACGATAGACCTCCGAGACAAGGGCGAGGCGGAGCGGGAGCAGGAGGCGCTGGAACTCTGTACAATAGAGGCGCGCCGGCCCTTCGACCTCTCCCGAGACCGACTGATACGGGCTTTGTGGATCACCGTCGGCGAGGAAGACCATATTCTTGTGCTTACCATGCACCATATCGTCAGCGATGGGGTATCCAGCAATATTCTGTTCCGAGAGTTGACGACGCTCTATGCCGCGTTCAAGGCCGAGCAACCGTCGCCGCTCTCCCCGCTCCCGGTGCAGTATGCGGACTATGCGGCCTGGCAGCGCCACTGGCTGCAGGGCGACAACCTGGAGCGACAGGCCGCCTATTGGCGTAGCCAACTGCACGAAGCGCCTCCACGGCTCAACCTGCCGACGGACCGACCGGAAGAGCTCGCACACACCCACCGGAGCGGTATGGAGCGGACCTCCCTGTCGCCGGACGTCGCTCAGCAGCTCCACAGCCTGAGCCTGCAAGCGCGCGCCTCCCTGTTCATGACGCTGCTCGCTGCATTCAACGTACTGCTGTACCACTACACCAACCAGCGCGATATTGTGATCGGAACCGACGATGCCGGCAGAAACCATGCCGCCCTCGAAGGGCTGATCGGCTTCTTCATCAATCATCTGGTACTCCGAACCGACCTGTCGGGAGATCCTACCTTCCGGGAGTTGCTCCAACGCGTCCGCCAGATGACCCTGGATGCCTATACCCATGCCGATATGCCTTTCGATAAGCTGGTGGAGTTGCTCCAACCGGACCGCACCTCCAGCCATACGCCCCTGTTCCAGGTGCTCTTTGTCATGCAGCAGCAATCCGGGGCGAATCCCGCCTTCGATGCCGATCTGGAACTGCATGCCGTACCGATGAAGACCCCGACCTCTAAGTACGATATCGTGCTCTTCGCCACCCACTCTCCAAAGGGCCTGGCCTTTACCTGGCTCTACCGAACGGAGCTTTTTGACGCTTCTACCATCCAGGGAATGGCTGCGGACTTTGAGAGCCTCCTCTGTAAACTCGTCTCCGCGCCGGAGATTCCCCTCTCCGAATGCAAGAGCCTGCTGCTCGACAATGGCATACAACGTTCGGCACAACTACGGGATCAACGCCGCCTGTCGCTCCGCGAACGCCTGCGCCCTGGCGCTTCCAGAACATAGGCACGCGTCAAGGTATAATGACCTGGAAATCCTCGGACGCTCTCCTCCTTTCGTTGCACGTAAACCGCGCTCGGGGGTATTTTGGAGATAAAATAGGATTCTTCCATTTGTCGCATCACCTGGGGGAGGACCCCTCTCCTGAAGTCAAGTGGATGCGCTGAGAAAACCATGCAAACTAACGGACTCGCAATTGACGACCCAAGTCCGGAAATCGCTGCAGGATACCGATTATCTCCCCAACAGAGGTTTCAATGGCGGCTGCAGAAGCAGACCCGCCTTCCAAATGCTCAGATCGGAGTACTCCGATCCGGCTCTGCAGATCCAAGCGCGCTACGCCTCGCGTTTGATACGGTTCGCTCCCGGCACGAAGTGCTGCGGACGGCTTATCGGCATGTCCCCGGTATGGCCCTCCCGGTCCAGGTAGTCGGCGGCGACCGTGCTCCGGAGTGGCGTCAATACGATTTTCGCGGCCGCGAACCTGCGGAACAACAGGCCGATATCGCGCGCCTGGCAAAACAAGAGCGCCATGCCCCCCTCGACCTGGAGCATGGGCCACTGGCACGCCTCTGCCGGATCGACCTGGCAACCGACCAACAGCTCCTGCTCATCACGCTCTCCTCGTTGAGCGTGGATCGCCGCTCGCTGCTCAACCTGGCATGCGAGGTTGCCGCCGCCTGCTCCCCGGATGCGACGCAAGCCTCGGGAGAAGAGCCACTGCAATATGTTCAGTACGCCGAGTGGCAGGATGATCTCCAGGAGGCGACCGATGCGCATGCCGCGTCGGGTCGCTCCTATTGGAAGACGCTAGCCGAGGAGTTGGCCGCGCCACCGGATTTTCCTTTCTCGCATACCCCGGTCGCAAACGATGCCTTCGTGCCTGCCGCCCTGAGCTTCCCCCTGGAAGCAGAGATCCTGGGATGCCTGGAGAGCGCAGCAGCGCAAGCGCGCGTGACCCCGGCTGCTTATCTGGAAACGGTATGGGCCCTCCTGCTCTCTCGCCTGGCAGGAGGGGCTCCGTTCGCGCTGGGGCACGGATGCGACGGCCGTGCCTACCCGGAATTGCAGCACTCCCTGGGGCTCCTGGCAAAGACGCTTCCGCTCCTCTTTCGGTGGGAACCCTCCACGCCTTTTTCTCTGGCCCTGCGGGAAGCGGACGCCGCAATCCGAGATATGTTGGGCTGGGAAGAGTACTACTCCCCTGACGGGAGTTATGCCTCTCCCAGCCTGCCCTATCGGTTCGATTTCGAGGCAGACTTCGACCCCGCCCTGCCGACCGGCTTCTCCATCGCCTCCCTACATGCCGTGACGGAGACATTCCAACTCGGCCTGGCCTGCCGCCGCATGGGAACGGACCTGACCCTGGAGTTCCAATTTGATCCGCAACGCTTCCATGAGACCGACATCCGACGCATCGCCGACATGTACCTGACGCTCCTGCAGAGTGCGCTGGCACAGCCGACGACCGCTGTCAACACCCTGGAGATCGTCCCTGCCGGAGAACAGAAGCGGTTGACTGTCGATTGGAACCGGACAGGCAGAGACTACGCGCCTTTTGCGCCTATACACCGCCTCTTTGAAGCCGCCGCACATGCGCACCCCGATGCGCCCGCCGTCGTCTTCGAGGTCGAACAACTCACGTATGGGGAGCTGAACGCGCGCGCCAACCGGCTGGCTCACACGCTGAGGAAACGGGGCGCAGGGCCGGATGTTGTCGTGGGATTGTGCCTGGAGCGCTCCCTGGACCTGGTCGTCGGTATGCTCGGCATCCTCAAGTCGGGGGCGGCCTACCTGCCCTTAGATCCGGCCCTCCCGAGAGAGCGCCTGGTCGGTATGCTGGAAGACAGCGGCGCGCCGTTGCTGGTGACCTCCGCGCCGTATCGAGAGGGATGGAGCGCCTCCGTTGAGACGATACTGCCGAATCAAAACGTTTTGGAAGCCGGCGAGGAGAGCGATGCCGATCCCGGTTGGGAGGTGCAGGGCAACCATCTGGTCTATGTGATCTACACCTCCGGCTCCACGGGCCGCCCCAAGGGTGTGGCCATCGAACACCGCAACCTGTACAACTACGTTCGGGGTGCCACCGAGCGCCTGGGTCTGCCGGAGCGCGCCAGCTATGCCACCGTCTCCACCTTTGCCGCCGACCTGGGCCACACCGCCGTCTTCCCGGCGCTGTGCGGCGGGGGCTGCCTGCATGTGGTGTCGCATGCGTGCGCCATGGATTCCCAACGGTGGCAGGCGTATTTCGGCAAGCACGCCATAGATTGCCTGAAGATCGTCCCCTCGCACCTCGCCGCCCTGTTAGGCGACCGGGAGGACGTCGCGGGCCTGCTGCCGCGTCGCACCCTGGTGCTGGGCGGTGAGGCGAGCCGCTGGGAGTTTGTCCGGCGTATCGCAGCCGCCGTGCCGGGGCTGTGCATCCTGAACCACTATGGCCCTACCGAGACCACCGTCGGGGTGCTTACTTATCGCATCGAGAGGGGAGAGGAGACCGGGACGCCTACGGTTCCCATCGGGCGCCCGCTGCCCAATAGCTGCGCCTATGTGCTCAACGAGCATTTGCAGCCCGTGCCGGTCGGGGTGACGGGAGAGCTCTACATCGGCGGCGACGGCGTGGGGCGCGGCTACCTGAAACAGCCGGAACTCACGGCGGAGCGCTTCCTGAAAG
>DATGIG010000574.1:0-5807 GCA_035295825.1 Chthonomonadaceae bacterium
CGGCTACACCCATAGCCGCTTCCGATCTGCTCGGCCCGTTGAATGAGCGAACTGTCGCCGTTCGGAGGTGGCAGAACACTTGCCATAATCCGCTCAAACGTGGCAACTGCTGTTGCGTAGTCTGCAAGCGAGAGCGACCCACTGGTTTTCTTTCCACAAAGGACGAAAAGAGTCTCCGCAACGATGACGCCGGGAGCATACAACTGATAGCCTGATTGGGCGTAGTTCGTGATCTCGGCGGTCGCCAGGGTGTCCCTGCCGGACACCGGCGGCGGCGCATGCCAATAGTCGGGCAGGTTATGCTTTGTCTCACGCAGGATGCTCAGGATCGCGGCCCGATCCGCCGGGCTGAGATTGGCAAACGCCGGATCTTTAGACACTACGTTCCAATTCACTTTCGAGGTGGCGCGTCGTCTGTTGGGCTTCCTGAAGTTGTTGGCGCAACTTCTGATTCAGTTGACGCAGAAGCAGGATCTCTTTTTGTTCGAGGCGGTACGCGATGAGTTCCGGACGGTTAAGACGCAAGATTTGAAGATGGTTGGCTCCGCGTTCGGTCAGGGCAAAGAGCGTACCATCGTCTTGTTCGTGCCAATGAAGGGTGAGGTCGTCGAGAAGCGGATGGAGAAGGCGCAAATCCGGCTCTGTCCGCCAATAGTCTCCCTTGAACTCGTTGCAGGCATGACAGCAGTAGACCAGGTTATCGAGACTGTCGTCTTGGCCGTGAATACGGGGTAGAAAGTGGTCAACGGTCATTTCTGCGCCTATATTGGTTTCGCTGACGCCGCAATAGCCACACCGAAAATCAAAGCGAACACGGACAGATTGGCGCAAGGCGCGGCGCATCAGGAATGTCCTGCGGCGCTTAAAATACGAGATTTTTCGGCTTCAATGGCTTGACGTTCAGCACGAGATTCTGCAAGAACCTCCCGCAGATGCGCTGCAAGCCGTTCCTCACGTTCGATGAGGACTTGAAGGGCTTGGTTTTGTGCCTCGAGTTCAAGGCGTTCGGTACGCATTCGTTCTATCGAAGCTTGCAGTGCGGCCTGTTCGCGTTGCGCTTCGGGGGAGAGTTCGATCTCTTCCATGATTGCGATTCCTTTCCGGGCTATGTTGTTATTATACCATCCCTGACTATATGCGAAATCGCGTGCCTATGGGTAGCCCGGCGACGCTGTACGCGAGTAGTCGGGCAGGTTGTGTTTCGTCTCCAGCAGGATGCTCAGGATCGCGACCCGGTAACGTCAAGTCCGATGAGACGGGAGGTTTGTCTAAAGATGCCTGACGCAACACGCCCCACCCCCGGAATCGGGGTGGGGCACTTTACGTAGCAATGATGTTGTAGAAGTTTCTATTGGATGGTGCCGGAGGCGCTGCCTGCCTGCACGACGATAGCGACTGTCGCGGATTGGCTGTTATCGGCCTGGCTGGTCGCCACGACATGGTAGGTTCCGGGGGTGTTGGGCGCGGTGTAGACGCCGGCCTGGGTAATGGCGCCGCCCGCGTTTCCTTCCTGGACCGACCAGGTCACTGCGGTATTGGCAGTGCCTGTCACGGTAGCGGCGAAAGCTTGTGACCCGCCGATGGAGGCCTTGGACGCGAGCGGAGTGACCGATACGGATATACCAGATGTAGTGGATACGGAGCCTCCTCCACCCCCTCCGCCTCCGCAGCCGGGAACTGCCGCACCGAGCAAAACCGCCGCCAATAGAATCAGGGCGCGCGCAGGGGTCCTTCCCAACCTGCCATCGGATCGCTTCATTTCGATGTTCTCCTTACAGTATCACCACACTTTGCATACACTTCTCATCGTCCCTCACCGTCGAAAGAGGGGATCTTGGAACCGCGATTCCACGTCTATCGAGCATTTTCCTTCCGAATATTGCAAAGCAGGGGCAGGTTCCCATTTTCAGGATGGGTTTCCCGGTCCGCTCGGTATCAGCTTTCGGTGGAAACCGGGCGTATGCTATAATAGGCCATCATGTTAGCGCGAAGAATCATTCCCTGCCTGGACGTGAAAGAGGGGCGCGTCGTCAAAGGCGTCAACTTCCTCCACCTGCGCGATGCCGGCGATCCGGTCGAACTGGCGGCCCGTTACGACGCCATGGGCGCGGACGAGCTGGTCTTTCTGGATATCACCGCCAGCCACGAACGCCGCGACCTGATCGTGGAGGTCGCCTCCCGCGTCGCCGAGCAGGTCTTTATCCCCTTTACGGTCGGCGGCGGCATCCGTACGGTGGACGACTTCCGTAAGATCCTGCGCGCCGGCGCGGACAAGGTCGCCGTCAACACCGCCGCCATCCAGCGCCCGGAGATCCTCACCGAGGCTGCTGAGCAGTTCGGGCGTCAGTGCGTCGTCCTCGCCGTGGACCCCAAGCGGGTCGGAACCAGGCCGGACGGCTCGCCCCACTGGGAGGTCTTTGTGCATGGCGGGCGCACTCCTACCGGCGTGGATGCGCTGGAGTGGGTGGTGGAGGCCGAGGAGCGGGGCGCGGGCGAGATCCTGCTCACCAGCATGGACCGCGACGGGACCCAGATTGGCTACGATCTGGAGCTGACGCGCGCGGTGGCCGACCGGGTCGCCATCCCTGTGATTGCCTCCGGAGGTGCAGGGACGCCCCAGCACTGCCTGGAGGCCGTCACCGAGGGCCATGCCGACGCCGCGCTCATCGCCTCGATGGTGCATGACGGCCACTATACGATTGCTGAAATCAAAGCCTATCTCGCCGAACGCGGGGTCTGCGTTCGCTGAAGGAGAAAGTATTCGTGCAAGTTCCGCAAGGATTGAAGTTCGATGCCAACGGCCTGATCCCCGCTGTGGTACAGGATGTGGAGAACGGGCAGGTCCTGATGGTCGCCTACATGAACCAGGAGGCGGTCGAGCGCACACTTACCAGCGGGCGCGCCACCTACTGGAGCCGCTCCCGGCAGCAGTTCTGGGTCAAGGGCGAGACGTCGGGGCATATCCAGCTTGTGAAGGAGCTCTATGTGGATTGCGACCAGGACTGCCTGCTGGTCAAGGTCGAGCAGGTGGGCGCGGCCTGCCATGAGGGCTATCGCACCTGCTTCTTCCGGCGCGTGAGCGAGGATGGCGAAACGCTGGAGACTATCGGCGAGCCGCTCACCGGCAAATACTGAAGCGAGAGGAAACCGCCCCGCAAAAAAACATCCTGCCGTGTTATGCCTCTCCCGAGGCGACTTCAGAACGGGACATAAAGAACTCCTTCCTCTTCTGATGGCTCCTCCAGTAGGAGGGTCTCTCTTTTCTTATCGCTCGTCGATGCTACTGGTGCCGTATGATATAGTCTGTCAGCCAGCAGAAGATCATGTAGTAACCGATACCCAGGGCTGCCAGACTGAGAAGCACACATAGGAGAACGACTAACATTTCCATACTCCTCCCTTACAAGGGTGAATAAGGAGACGTATCCAGGCTGCGCGATGTTCCCAAGGGAGGGTTCCCGCCGTTTTCGAGCGGAATATGCCATAAAAGCGACAAGGAGGAAGAGGAGAAGCCATGGCACGGGAGAGCTTGCCGCCTGTAGAGCGGATCTACTTCAATACCTTGCACTTACGGCAATGCGCCATCCGAAAAGAGTTGTCGCCCCTGGAGAAGTGACACCTGGCAAGCCTTCACGACGCCACCTTAAGGACTACCGGATTCAGGACCAAAGAGGAGCGTGCCGCGCTCCAACAGACAGGCGGCCCATGCCTTCAGGCATGGGGACCGGCACACTGCATCTTCGCCTTCGCGGCATCCTTCCAAAGCGGTATGCCTACCGTCTGAAATCCGCCGTTTCGCGATATTGCGGCGAGGGATATTTGACGTGCCGCAATATCGCCTCTTGCCGGAAATAGAAAACATGCTACGGAGAAGAAACGAATATCCTCTCCGTTTATGGAGAATATACCACCGTTTCCTTCATGATCGGGTGGCGTGATAATAGGGGCGCTCAGTCTTTGTCCTTCTCTTTGTTTTCGACCTTCTTCGCCTGGATGCGGATGGGCGTGCCTTCCAGCGGGTAGGACAGGCGGATCTGGTTCTCCAGGTAGCGCTTGTAGGAGAAGTGGAGCAGGTTGTCGTCGTTGCAGAAGAGCAGGATGGTAGGCGGCTGGACACGGGGCATGGTGGCGTAGTAGACCTTGAACTGCCGTCCATGCTCCATCAAGGGGCGGCGCTCGGTGGCATCCCGGATCATGCGATTGAGTTCGCCGGTCGGGATGCGGTGGGCATGGTTCTGCGCGGCGGTGAGGGCCGTCTCGATGGCATAGCGAACGCCGAACCGCTCCAGCGCAGAGACGAACACCAGCGGCGCATACTCCAGGAACTGGCAGTCCTTGCGGAACTTTTCGGTAAACTTTTCGATTTTGGCACGGTCGGGGCGACGCTGCTTGCCCTTCTCATAGATCACGCCGGGGTCCACCAAATCCCACTTGTTCACGACGATGATGCAGGCGCGGCCCGCCTCCTGCGCCATGCCCGCCACGCGCTTATCCCCATCCAGCACGCCCGTCGAGGCATCGATCACCACCATGCCCACGTTGCTCCGCTCCAGCGCCGTCTGCGCCCGCAGGACCATGTAGTACTCCACCGTCCCCTGGATCTTGCCGCTGCGCCGGATGCCCGCCGTATCGATGAGGACCAGTTTCTGCCCGTCCCACTCGAAGTTGGTGTCGATGGAGTCGCGGGTGGTGCCGGGAATGGGGCTGACGATGGTGCGCTCCTCGCCGAGGATCGAGTTGAGCAGCGAGGACTTGCCGACGTTGGGCCGCCCGATGATGGCCAGGCGGGTCGCGTCCTCATCCTCCTCGGTACGCTGGGTGAAGTCGGCGGGAAAGAGGGAGACCACCGCATCCAGCAGGTCGGCAACCCCCTGCCCATGCACGGCGGAGACCGTATAGATCTCGCCCAGGCCCAGCGCATAGAACTCCGCCGCATCCTGCAGCAGGCGCGGGTTGTCGGTCTTGTTGACGACGAGGAGGACGGGACGCTTCGAAGCGCGGAGCACGTTGGCGATGTCCTGGTCGGTCGAGGTCATGCCGTCGGCGGCATCCACCACGAAAAGAATGACCTCGGCCTCCTCCATGGCGATCTCGGCCTGGGCGCGCACCTGGACGGCGAGCGGGTCCGTCTCGTTGAGGATGATGCCGCCGGTATCGATGACGGTGAATTCGATGCCGCGCCACTCGACGCTATGGTAGAGGCGGTCGCGGGTGATGCCGGGCGTGTCCTCCACAATGGCGACACGCCTTCCGACAAGGCGGTTGAAAAGGGTGGATTTACCGACGTTGGGTCTGCCGACGACGGCAACCAGCGGACGGGACATGACGGGACTCTCTTTCTGGATAGCCCCGTCTGCACAGCGGAAAGCGGGCTAGAGCGGGGGCACGGTCGTGCAGCGCGCGCAGCGCGCAGAATAGGTTGGCTGGATGTGTGTTTGCTTCACGGTTGTTTTCAGGGTATTGGGGTTACATGGACGTTTGGGTTTCATCAAGCAGCGGCATGTTACTCTACGCTTTGTAAGCGTTACTCACCATACTGGCCGCTGTCGGGAATGGTTCCCGCAATAGGCTCTCATGATTGTACCCGGAGATTTTCAAAAAGAGAACATCGGAGAAGTAACCTTTCCTTGCGCGATTCCGTCAAATAGGCTACAATAAGGAACAACAGGTTCCAATCCGAAGCAATCGAGGCGCGGAGGTATGTGGATGCAGAAAACAACACCCAGTGAGAGCAAATTGACGGGCCTGGGGCGCGGCACAGCGCTGATGGCCCTGGCGGCCTGCCTGTTCGTTCCGGGCATAGCGCA
>DATGIG010000575.1:0-3353 GCA_035295825.1 Chthonomonadaceae bacterium
CGCATGTTGAGCCTGAGCAAAAAAACCGATTACGCCCTGCTCGCCCTCTCCTATTTGACGCGGGCGGAGGCGGGGCGCGCCGTCAACACCAAGGAGATCGCGGAGCAGTTCGCCATCCCGGTGGAGTTGCTCGCCAAGATATTGCAGAAGTTGGCTCGTGCCCGGCTCATTACTTCGACGCCCGGCCCTACCGGAGGCTATAAGCTGGCGCGCCCCGCCGAAGAGATCACGGTCGGCTCGGTGGTCGAACTTATCGACGGCCCGCCCGCCATCGCCACCTGCATGAAGACGGTCGGCAATCGCTGTGACCAGCTCAACCGCTGTACCATCCGGCACCCTCTGGCCCGCATCAATACCAAAATTTTTCAGATGCTCAACCTGATCTCGCTGGCGGAGATCAATCGGGATGATCCACATCACGAGACCGAGATCACCTTCGATGCCTACGCCCGACCCCGTCGGAGTGAAGCCTTAACAGCCGACCGATAGCAATTATGACGCATTTCCTCCTTCGCGTGTTCGTCGAGAGTACGATCATAAGACGGAGTTTAAGGTGAGAGGAAGCCATGGCAACCGCAACCGATACCATCGAAGAGTTTGCAAAGCAAGAGTATAAGTACGGCTTCGTGACCGATATCGAGACGGAGACGATCCCGAAAGGATTGAGCGAAGACACGGTTCGCCTCATCTCCGCCAAAAAGAGCGAGCCGGAGTGGCTGCTGGAGTGGCGGCTGAAAGCCTATCGCCACTGGCTGACCATGACGGAGCCGGAGTGGCAGAACGTCCACCACCCGCCCATCGACTATCAGGATACCTACTACTACGCCGCGCCCAAGCCCAAAAAGCAGTTGAACAGCCTGGATGAGGTGGACCCCGAACTGCTGGCGGTCTACGAGAAGCTGGGCATCTCCCTTGGTGAGCAGCAACGGCTTTCCGGCGTGGCCGTCGACGCCGTGTTCGACAGCGTCTCCGTCACCACTACTTTTAAGACGCAACTGGCGGAGCAGGGTATCATTTTCTGCTCCTTCTCCGAGGCGGTGCGGGAGCATCCCGACCTCGTCCGGCAGTATCTTGGCAGCGTCGTCCCCTACTCCGACAACTACTTTGCGACGCTGAACTCGGCGGTCTTCTCGGACGGCTCGTTCTGCTATATTCCGAAGGGCATCCGCTGCCCGATGGAGCTCTCGACCTACTTCCGTATCAATGCGGAGAATACCGGCCAGTTCGAGCGCACGCTGCTCATCGCCGATGAGGACGCCTACGTCTCCTACCTGGAGGGCTGCACCGCGCCCCGCCGCGATGAGAACCAGCTCCATGCCGCCGTCGTCGAGTTGGTCGCCCTGAAGGGCGCGACCATCAAGTACTCCACGGTGCAGAACTGGTATCCCGGCGACAAAGAGGGCAAGGGCGGCATCTACAACTTCGTGACTAAGCGCGGCAAGGCGCTGGAGAACGCCAAGATCACCTGGACCCAGGTCGAGACCGGCAGCTCCATCACCTGGAAATACCCGTCCTGTATTCTGCAGGGCGACAACGCGGTCGGCGAGTTCTACTCCGTCGCCGTCACCAACAACTTCCAGCAGGCGGACACCGGCACCAAGATGATCCACATCGGCAAGAATACCCGCAGCACCATCGTGTCGAAGGGCATCTCCGCCGGAAGGGGCCAGAACACCTACCGGGGCCAGGTGAAAATCAACGCAGGCGCCGCCGGAGCGCGCAACTATTCGCAGTGCGACAGCCTGCTCATCGGCGACCGCTGTGGGGCGCACACCTTCCCCTACATCGAGGTGAAGAACCGGCACTCCACGGTCGAACACGAGGCGTCCACCACCAAGATCGGCGAGGATCAGATCTTCTACTGCAAGCAGCGGGGCATCTCCGCCGAGGACGCCGTGAACCTGATCGTCAACGGCTTCTGCAAGGAGGTCTTCCGTGAACTGCCGATGGAGTTCGCCGTGGAAGCGCAGAAGCTACTCACGGTCAGCCTGGAAGGCAGCGTCGGCTAATTTTATTGAGGACAGAGAGACATTATGGCGTTATTGGAGATCAAGAACCTCCACGCAAGCGTGGGTGGCAAAGAGATTTTGAAGGGCATCGACCTGACCGTGGACGCGGGCGAGGTCCATGCGATCATGGGCCTGAACGGCTCCGGTAAGAGCACGCTGGCGAATGTGCTGGCGGGCCGCGAAGCCTATACGGTGACCGAGGGCGAGGTCCTCTACAACGGCAAGGATCTGCTGGAGTTGGAGCCGGAGGAGCGGGCCGGGGAGGGGCTCTTCCTGGCGTTCCAGTACCCGGTCGAGATCCCCGGCGTCAACAACACCTATTTTCTGAAGGCCGCACTGAACTCGATCAAGAAGTATCGGGGCGAGGAGGAGCTGGACTCGATGCAGTTCATGGCGCTGGTCAAGAAGACGATGAAGGTGCTGCACATCGACCAGAGCCTGCTCACCCGCCCGGTGAACGAGGGGTTCTCGGGAGGCGAAAAGAAGCGCAACGAGATCTTCCAGATGGCGGTGCTGGAGCCGAAACTCGCCATTCTAGATGAGACCGATTCGGGCCTGGACATTGACGCCATCCGGACGGTCTCCGATGGAGTCAATGCGCTACGCAGCCCCGACCGGGCGATCATTATCGTGACGCACTACCAGCGGCTGCTCAACTTCATCGAGCCGGACTTCGTGCATGTCCTGATTGACGGGCGCATGGTCAAGTCGGGCGGCAAGGAACTGGCACTGGAGTTGGAGGAGAAGGGTTACAGTTGGGTCGAGCAGGAAATAGCGCAGCGCGAACCGGCGGCGGTCTGAGGAGCACGTGGAATATGATGGAGACCATGGAAAAAACGAGCCGCTATGCCGAGCAGTTTGCAGAGTTCGAGCGGGAGGCGACGGGCGGTCCGCTCTGGCTCGCGCCGCTGCGTAAAGCGGCATTCTCGCGCTTCGCCGAGTTGGGCTTTCCCACGCGGCATGACGAAGAGTGGCGCTTCACCAATCCTGCGCCCCTCGTCGAGACCGAGTTTGCGCTGCCCGGCGGGGCGACAGGAAAGGTGACGTCGGAACGGATCGCGCCGTTGCTGTTCGGAGGGACGGTCCTGGTATGCATGGATGGGCGCTATGCGCCGGAGCTTTCCGTAGGAGTTTCCCTGCCGCAGGGCGTCCGCGTGCGGGGACTGGCGGAGGCACTGGAGACGGAGGCCGCGCTTCTGGAGCCGCACCTGGGCCGTTATGCCGGGTTTGAGAACCAGGCGTTTACGGCGCTGAACACGGCGTTCCTGCAGGATGGCGCGTTCGTCCATATTCCACGCAACACAATCATCGAGACGCCGATCCATCTGCTCTATGTCTCTATAG
>DATGIG010000576.1:0-18640 GCA_035295825.1 Chthonomonadaceae bacterium
GAGCGACTATCTCTACTATGTGGCTCGCCCCGGCGGCGCGCACATCTTTACTCGCACGCTGGCCGAACATGAGGCAGCGAAACGCCAGGTCAAAGCGGAAGCTCGGTGGCAGAAGCCGAACGCGGAGGGCTCCGATGACTAATGACGTGCGCCAGGATAGCCAGGAACTGCCGCTGAAGTCTGCGCCGGAGTACGTTGCGCCAACTCCGACCGAGACAGAGTACCGCGCTGCGGAAGGTGCGGAGAGCGCTGCGTGCCCGGTAGAGCCGCATCCGGCCCGGCCCGGCTGGCTCATCTTCTGCCCGCATCGGATGGTGGATCGCGTGACAGAGGTCACCGTTTCGGACCTGATAGGGCGCGGCATTCGGGGCGTGATCCTCGACCTGGATAACACCCTGGTACTCTGGCATCAGGAGGAGATGACCGAGGAGGTCGTTGCCTGGCTGGAGGGCCTCAAGGCGGCGGGGCTGAAACTCTGTATCCTCTCCAATTCGGTCCTGAGCCGCCGTTCGGAGCGCATCGCCAACCGGTTGAACTGCTCCTTTGTGCGTCAGGCGGGGAAGCCGGGTAAGAGAGGTTTCCATCGGTCCATGGCGGCGATGGGAACGCATCCCTCCACGACCGCGATTGTAGGCGATCAGATGTTTACCGATATCCTGGGCGGCAATCGCGTCGGGATCTACACGATCATGGTGCGACCGATCCATAAAAAAGAATTTCCCTACACGCGTTATGTCAGTCGCCCGCCGGAACGCCTGTTGCTCCGTTGGTTCAAACGCAAAGGCCACCTCTAAAACGGAGGCCGAAAAATCGATTTCCAGGGCGGAACATTCTCGAAAGCGATGTCGTCAGAGATAATGTCTTATTCTGTCCCTTTTGTGCGCGGCAGTACCAGAGTGGTCGGCGTGTTCGGCTACCCCGTCGAACATAGCCTCTCCCCGGCAATGCACAACGCCGCCTTCGCTGCGCTGCAAATTCCTTATATCTATGTTCCCTTTCCGGTCGCGCCGCAGGCCCTCGGCACGGCCATTCGGAGTCTCTATGCGCTGGGTATTGTGGGTGTCAACCTGACGATCCCGCACAAAGAGGCCGTGCTACCATTTTTGGACGAGATCACGCCGGAGGCGCGTGAGATCGGGGCGGTCAATACCGTCCATGCGATCGAAGGCCGCCTGCTGGGCGACAATACGGACGGAGTGGGCTTCTACGCGCCCCTGCAGGAACTGGGCATCCGCGTGGCCGGGCAGCAGGTCGTCGTCCTCGGCGCGGGCGGCTCCGCAAGGGCGGTGGTCTTTCGCCTGGTGCGGGAGGGAGCGCGTGTCCTGCTGGTCAACCGGAACCCGGAGAGCGCGGAGCGCCTGGCGCGGGCCGTTGCCGAAGCCGGTTATGGAGATGTGGTTCGGACGCAGGGCCGGATCGCGCCGGAGGAGTGGGCGGAGTGGCTCGCCGGTTCCACCCTGCTGGTCAACACGACGCCGGTCGGAATGCATCCGCACGAGGATGCCATGCCGGCAGTGCCGCTGGAGGCGTTTCATTCCGATCTGCGGGTCTACGACCTGATCTACAATCCGGTCGAGACGGTGCTGCTGCGCGAGGCGCGCTTGCGTGGCTGTCGCACCCTCGCCGGGGTGAAGATGCTGGTCTCTCAAGGCGCCGCCGCGTTTCAGCGCTGGACAGGCCTCTGGCCTCCGACCGATGTGATGGAGAGCGCGGTGCTGGAAGGCTTACGCGCCCGGAATTCGCAGGGGACGTAAATCCGTTTTCCGTGCGTTCCACGACAAACTAGAAAGGCGGTCGAACGGGCTTTTCCGTTTTCCTGCGCTCTGAAAATCGCGCTTGCGCGAAACCGCGACGTATGTTATAATCGGGCGAATACTGGGGTCTCTGAGGAATCCGTCGAAGCCGACAGCGTGGCCCGGTCTTGCGAATCGAGATTGCAAAAGGTGAGGACACAATCATGGTAATGGCACGAAAGAGTCTTGGCGACTACATGGTAGAGAAGGGCTATGCCTCTCCGTCGGAGATCGAAGAGGCGAAAAAGGCCCAGAGCAGCACAAAGGGCGAACTCGCAAAAATCCTCGTGGATCTGGGCCTCAATCCAGTGCATGTCTACGAGGCCAAGGCGCAGGAGATGGGCGTTCCCTTTGTCGATCTTACCGTCTACAAGCCCGATGCGAGCGCGATCAATGTCGTGCCGGAACACGTCGCCAAGCGCCACAACGTGATCCCGGTCAAAAAAGACAACACCATCCTGTATGTGGCGATGGGGGATACCAACAATATCCAGGCCGCCGACGACCTGCGTCTGGTCTCCCGTTGCACCGTGCGCGGCGTCCTCGCCGTCCCCGAACATATCGAAGATACCATCGCCCGGCTCTACGGCGGCACATCGGTTCAGGGCGTCACCGGCGGCATGAACCCGCTCAAAGGCGGCGCCAGCGACCTGGGCATGAGCAGCGATGTGAAGGCGGACCTGGCCGAAGCGATGGCCCAGTACGGCGCGCGCGGCGACGCTGCCAGAACGGATGAAGGTGAGGACGATGCCGCCAAGGATGCCGAGGCCGCCCCGATTGTCCGCCTCGCCAATACCATCCTTCAGCAGGCCATCAAGGAGCGCGCCTCGGATATCCATGTCGAACCCGACCGCAAAGGCGTCCGCATCCGCTACCGTATTGACGGCGTTCTGCACGAAACCATGCAGATGCCCAACTATATCAAGATGCCGCTGACCGCCCGCTATAAGATCATGGCGGAGATGAACATCGCCGAACGCCGCCTTCCCCAGGACGGACGCATCGGCATCCGCTACGATGGCAAAGACTACGACCTCCGCGTCTCCTGCCTGCCCAACCTGCACGGCGAGAAGGTCGTCATGCGCATCCTGGACAAATCCAGCGTCATGATCGGCCTGAACAAACTGGGCTTCACCGCCGAGGTACAGTCCCAACTGGAAGAGCTGGCCGCACAGCCCAACGGTATGCTCCTCTCCACCGGGCCGACGGGGCACGGTAAGACCACCACCCAGTACTCGCTCCTGAACAAACTCAACAGCATCGAGAAGAACATCCTCACCATCGAGGACCCCTGCGAGTACCAGTTGAGCGGGATCACCCAGGTACAGGTGAATAAGAAGGCGGGCCTCACCTTCGCCAATGCCCTTCGCTCCTTCCTCCGCCAGGACCCGGACATCATCATGGTCGGAGAGATGCGCGACCTGGAGACGGCGGAAATCGCGGTCGAATCGGCGCTTACGGGCCACCTCGTACTCTCGACGCTCCACACCAACGACGCGCCCTCCGCCACCATCCGCTTGATCGACATGGGGATCGAGCCCTTCCTTATCTCCGCGACGGTCATCGGGATCCTGGCCCAGCGCCTCGGACGCCGCATCTGCAACAACTGCAAAGAGACCTATGAAGAGGACGCCGTCAACTTGCGCCGCTTCGGCTTCAAGGTGGAGAACCCGGAACAGAAGGTGACGCTGGCCCGTGGACGGGGTTGCGAGATCTGCCGCCATACCGGCTACAAGGGCCGCATCGGCTTCTACGAACTGCTGAAAATGAACGCGGAAATCGCGGAACTGGTCGTGCGCCGCGCGCCGCTGCAGGACCTCAAAGAGGCGGCCAAGGCCAACGGCATGAAGGAGCTGCGCGAGGACGGTCTGGCCAAGGTGCTCGAACTGGTCACCACGCCCGAAGAGGTCATGCGTACCGTCTTCACCGCCGGCTACTAAATCCTGTATTGAGGGGTGCGCTATGGAGCTGCTGTTCAATCTGTTTACGCGCCCGTTCGGAAGAAAGCCGTCTTCCGCGCTGCCTGCCGACCCAGCAGACGGTGCGGAAGACGCGCCTGTTTCGGTCTCCCTACTCAAGAAATTGCGTTTTGCCCAAAATAGCGTATAATGTAGAGAATTTTCCTTTCGAGCGAAGAAACACGGAGAGGCACCATGTCCAACAACCAAATTCCCAATCAACCCCCCGGCTACGGGCAGCCACAACAGCCCGGACAACCCGGCCAGCCGCAGCAGCCCGCTTACGGGCAGCAACCGCAGGCGTTCAATCCGCTGGCGCCGCAACAGCCGGGGCAGCCTACGGCCTATAACCCGTTGGCGACGCAACAGTCTGTCTCCACACAGCCGATTCCCTCGGCCTCTGCCCGCCCCCTGCCGCTCGATGATGCGCATATTGACGACCTGCTTCGCGCCATGGTGGATAAAGGCTCCTCCGACCTGCACGTTGCGGTCGGTATCCCGCCGATCATCCGCGTGGACGGCGCGCTGCTCCCCATGCCCTGGGAGAAAGTCTCTCCCCAGCACGCCCAGCGCCTGATCTACGACATCCTGACCGACGAACAGATCCAGCGCTTTGAAACCGACCTGGAACTGGACTTCTCCTATCAGTTGGCCCGCATCGCCCGCTTCCGCGTGAACGTCTTCCGCGATAAGGGCAACTGCGCCATGGCCTTCCGGCAGATCCCGCAGAAGATCCCGACCCTGCAGCAGCTCGGCCTGCCCCCCGTTCTGGAGGATCTGACGAAGCTGCCGCGCGGCCTCATCCTCGTCACCGGCCCCACCGGCTCCGGCAAGTCGACCACCCTCGCGGCGATGATCAACCGGATCAACTCCGAAGAGAGCAAGCACATCATCACCATCGAGGACCCGATCGAGTACCTGCATACCCATAAGTTCTCGGTCATCAACCAGCGCGAGGTCGGCCTGGATACCCGCCAGTTCAAGAACGCCCTCCGCGCCGCCCTCCGCGAGGACCCGGATGTCATCCTCGTCGGTGAAATGCGCGACCTGGAGACGATGCAGATGGCCGTCTCCGCCGCCGAAACGGGCCACCTTGTCTTCGCCACGCTGCACACCAACTCTGCGGCGACCTCCGTCGAGCGCATCGTGGACTCCTTCCCCTCCGGACAGCAGGAGCAGGTGCGCCTGCAGTTGTCCAATAACCTGCAAGCCATTCTCTGCCAGACGCTGATCCCCCGCGCGAACCAGCCGGGCCGCGTCTGCGCCATGGAGATCATGCGGGCCAGCCCCGCCATCCGCAACCTGATCCGTGAAGCCAAGGCGCACCAGATCACGTCCATGATTCAAACCAGCGCCAACATGGGCATGACCACCATGGACCAGACCCTGCGCGACCTCTATGTGCGGGGCATCATCTCCTTCGATGAAGCCATGACCCGCGCTATGAACCCGCCGGAGCTGGAGAAGATGATCAAGACCGCCACCATGCCGCAACCGGGCCAGCCGGGCTATGTGCCCCAACGGTAGCGTTGACCCGAGGAACATTTCGAGGCACTCATTGTTCCAATGAATTGAGCCGAAAATACTCCTCTGGAGGAACCATCTATGCCAGTCTTTCAGTACACCGTTCGCGACAGCACCGGGAACGTGCGCACCGGCACCTCGGAGGCGGAGAACCAGGACATCCTGAAACGCCGCCTGCAAGAGCAGGGCTTCGCTGTCAGCGACCTCAAACAGACCGCCGCCGGCAGGAAGAAGCAGGCCGGAGGCGGCTTCGGGCGCGTCAAACTCAAAGACCTGTCCATCTTCTGCCGCCAGTTCTCCACCATGATCGACGCGGGCGTATCGCTCGTTCGTGCGCTGGACGTGCTGGGCGAGCAGACCCAGAACCCGAAACTCAAGCGGATCCTGCGCGAGATCCAGACCGAAGTCGAGAGCGGCCAGACCCTCTCGAAATCCATGCAGAAGTACCCCCGCGTCTTCAGCAACCTGTTCGTCGGTCTGATCCGCGCCGGTGAGGTCGGAGGCGTCCTGGAAGAGGCGCTGCAGCGTCTGTCGTTCTTCCTGGAGAAGGACATGGAGCTTCGCCGCAAGGTGAAGGCCGCCCTGACCTACCCCGCCATCGTCGTCGTGGTCGCCGTCCTGATCGTTCTCGGCCTCTGCACCTTCATCGTCCCGCGCTTTGTCGAACTCTTCAAAGACCTGGGCGTGAAGGAGCTGCCCTGGATGACCCAGGTCCTGGTGGACTTCAGCGACTTCCTGAAGACCAGATGGTGGATGGGTATCCTGATCGTCCTGGCCATCTACGGCGCGATCAAGTATGCCGGAACCACCAAGCTGGGCCGCCGCGTCATCGACCGCATCAAGCTGCGCGTTCCGGTCTTCGGCAAGCTCGGCCACAAGATCTGCCTGGCCCGCTTCTCGCGTACGCTCTCCACGCTGCTCGTCTCCGGCGTTCCCATCCTCCAGGCGATGGAGACCGTCGCAGGAACCGTCGGCAACGAGATCATCAGCGAGGCGATCATGAACGCCCGCGCCCGTATCCGGGAAGGAGACCGCATCAACGAGCCGCTGGAAAAGAGCAAGATGTTCCCGCCCATGGTCGTCCACATGATCTCCATCGGCGAAGAATCCGGCGCCCTCGACCAGATGCTCTCCAAGATCGCGGAGTTCTATGAGGGCGAGGTCGAGTCCACGCTCCAGTCGCTCACCTCGGCCATCGAGCCGGTCATGATCTGCTTCCTCGGCGTCTGCGTCGGCTTTATCGTTATCGCGATGTTCGCCCCGCTGCTGCTGGTCATCAGCAACCTGTCCGGTGGACAGGACGACGACGCCAAGTCCGGCGGCGCGCTCAAGGAATAGGAGGAGCATGAGGCATCTCGGGGACGGAGATTTTCAATCTCTGCATTACCCGCATCAGGTTCACAAGTTCACAAGGGAGTAATCAGCAATGGGCTAAAGCCCTTCGCTGGGGGCCTTCGGCCAAGTGTCGGCCTGCGCCGACACGTGCAAACTCTGGGTTGGTACGTGTCCCCGTAGGGGGACACTTGGCCGAAGGCCCCCAGCGAGGGAATTGATTCCCTTGTGCAAATCTCTCGTCTTCGGGATGCCTTATGTAAGCCGTATGACTGTTCAAACCGGGTTCTGGATTGTGACGACGTTCCTGTTCGGTATCAGTATCGGCAGCTTCTTGAACGTCGTCATTTGGCGTCTACCACGCGGCGGTTCGCTCACCAAGCCGCAATGGTCGTATTGTCCTAACTGTGAACATCAACTGAGTGCGCTGGATCTCATTCCCCTGTTCAGCTTTCTGCTATTGGGCCAGAAGTGTCGCTACTGTAAGAAGCCGATCTCCTGGCGCTACTTCGGCGTGGAATTGCTGACGGGGCTGCTGTTTGTTTCGCTCTATTTGCGCTATCCCCAGGATGCTCCCAACGCAGTTTTCATGCTGCTCTTCGCCGCGCTCCTGGTTCCAATGTACTTTATTGATCTAGATTTCTTCATCATCCCCGAAGCGTTGAACCTCCTGGCGTTTGTGGTCGCCGTAGGGCGCGATGTCTATGGCATCGTCACGCATGAGGCGGGGCATGAGTTGCTCTGGGGCTGGCTGCCGCGCTCTATCCTCGGCGCGGTGGTCGGAGTGCTGATCTTCGGCGCGGTGCGGGTGCTGGGCTGGATCTGGAAACGGCAGGAGGCGATGGGGCTGGGGGATGTGCTGCTGGCCCGCGCTATGGGGGCCATGCTGATCTCGGTCGTGCCTGTCGGCGCGAACCCGCTGCGGCTCTTTCCGATCTGGGTTTTTTTGTCCTGTATCTCCGGCCTGGTCCTCGGTGGGGGTAAACTGTTATTAGCCCGCTCGAAGCAGAGCCTGGCGGTGGAAGGCGCTTCCCAGCTTCAGGAAGACGAACCGCCGGCTGAGGATAACTCCTCTATCGGCAAGGAATTGTATGAGATCGGCTTGTGTCTCTGGCTGGGAGATGCCATCGAGTATATTCAAGAGTGCATGCCCGCCGCCCGAAAATCAAAACAAAAGGAAGCGGAAGCCGCGCAAACGGATGATTGGAAGCCCGCGCCGAGCGCAATCCCGTTCGGCCCCGGCCTGATCGTCGGTTTTTTGGCGACCGTTTTCTGCGGTGAAATCTTCACCGCCTGGTATCTGGCCTATGCGTTTCCAAAAAAGGAATCCGGTACCGGCCCGTAGAATTAACAGGGGCAGGGGGAGTGCGGAACAATGAAAGAGCGCGTGTCGTCAAAAAATGCGGACAGTTCTGCGCCGTTTGAGAGAAGGACAGGTTACGTCGCTATGCAAAACACCGGTTACGCCCGTAGGGGCTTCACTCTAATCGAATTGCTCGTCGTGATCGCGATTATAGCGATTCTCGCTGCCATCCTCTTTCCAACTTTCGCCTTTGTCAGTGAGAAGGTGCGCCAGAACAACTGCATGAGCAATATGGTCGCGATCCAGCAGTCGGTAAGGCTCTATCATGAGGATTTTCAGAAATATCCGCCCGTCCTGTATGCTTACGGACAACCCAACACGCAAATAGGAACCGTGGCGACGAGCAGCCGCACGCTCTATAAGTACAATGCGAAGGACTACCAATATTTTGTCTGCCCGGATAATATCAATCCTCCGCTGGGAGCGACAACGACCGCCGTCTATCCGCCGGGTCTTCCGCTGTCCGGGCAGGTCATGGTAAACGGCAGCCCCGCGCTCTTTTATGTCGCCGATAGCTACGACATCGGACGCCAGGTAGACGCCCAGGGCAATGCGGTAACTCCTCCGGTGTATGAAGTACACTATAGTCTGGACTGGACGGGATCGCTGGCTGTGAACGATCCGAAGAACCAGTTGAAATATCCCGATCCGCCCGCCGATACCACCATTATCACCTGGTGTACCTACCATGCCGCCATCAATCACGCGAACGTCATTACCGTATTGAAGTTGGCAGGCGGGGCGAAGCCTACCGAGGTGAATAAGGCGATCTTCGACCCGACCGTTCCGGGCAAGCCCTATTTGCCGCTCAATTTCCAATAAAAGACCATGTTTCACCCGATGGAGAACACCATGACAACACGGCAGCTCAAGTGTGCGCCGCGAGCATTTACACTGATCGAACTGCTCGTGGTCATAGCGATTATAGCGATTCTCGCCGCTATCCTCTTCCCGACCTTCGCCATGGCCCGTGAGCAGGCTCGCCAGAGCAGCACCATGAGCCATATGCACGATGTCTGGGTCGGCGCCAGCATCTTCAATGAGGATGAGGGGCACTGGCCCTATACCCTGCTGGGTTATGTGGAGACGCCGGATACCCGGCCCATCCCGCCCACGCATCCGGCCAATCGCCCGGCCCTGGGCTGCGTGCCCGCCGGGTCCGCATGCGCTGGTCCTCTGACCGCAGATGCGCCGCTCACCAACATGCAGCAGGTGACCGGAACCTACAGCACCAATGTCTTTACCGCCTTTGAGAGCGTCAATCGCGGCTTTGTATACGGCGAACAGGTCAAACCCTATATCTCGTTTACCTGCCCGGACAACATCGGCAAGCAGCTCAGCGATTTTACCATGGCGTACTGGCCGCTCAATTCGCCCGTCTCCCTCGCGAACGGCGGCACCGCCGCCAACCCCATCCCGGTGGTCTGGACCCCGTCCGGGGTGGGCGGCGCCTGCCCGACCAACGGCGACCACGACCTGCCTTCGGCGGCCTATGCCGGTGCGGTGAAGCTGTACTATAAAATGGACAGCATGGACATCGGCCCGATGCTGGATCAGAATGGCAACATCGTCTACCAGCCGGACGGCATCACGCCCAAGTACGAACTGCACTATAGCCCGGACTGGTCCCACACCATCGGCGCGGCCTGCGATAAGGATGGCAGCGGCAATCCCTATATCACGGAACTCAAGTATCGCAACCCGCCCGCCGACCGCACGATCTTTACCTATGTGACCCAGCATACCGATACCGCCAAGAGCAATCAGGTGATCATCCTGCTGCTGAATGGAACCGCCCGAAAAATAGACAAAAAGACGGCCGGCCAGCAGCTTCCCCTGGCCTACGTACCCTGATCTTAATCGCAATCGGAACTTTCCCCAGGCAGGTGTCGTCGAAAGCAACGAGTTACCCCTCCCTATCGAGGGGTAACCGTAAAATAGGCGCTGACAGGTACGGCATGAAGCGCAATGAGGCAATACGGAACCTCCCGTAGAGAGGCACGGATGGATATGATGAGAGGCTATCGAATGGATCCCCGCAATCAGCGCATGCAGGCAACCGCAAGATCCGGTTTTTCGCTTATCGAGATTATGGTCGTGATGATCATCCTGCTCATCGGGATCTTTGCCGTCGTCCGCCTGTTCCCGCAGGGCTTCGCCGCCATCGCCCGCACCGGCGATATGGGGATCGCTACCGCAGAAGCCCAGCAGCAGATCGATACCCAGAAGAACCAGCTCGCGCTCCCCGATGCGATCGTGGCTATCAATCCGCTCACCGGCCTGATTGACCCGACCGTCCTGCCCACCGACATCACCGATTTTACGCCGGGCGACGCCTCTCTAGGTGGCAAAGACCCCTACTTCTGGTCCAATATCAACCGGATCCGGCGCATCATGGGCGAGACCTTCCGTATTCCCGGCCCCGCGACCAACTCGCTCGGCGTCAGCGGCGCGGTGTACGCCCTGCAGCTCGGACCGGTCGAGAATGTCCTGACGGCGGGCGCGCCGAACACCGACAGCCTGACCGTCAAAGGGGCGGCGCTGGAGCGCACGGAGCAGAGTTCCGTTCCGACGTTCGCGCAGCCCGATCCGACGCCTGCGCTCCGCAACGAGGCGCAATACGCCATCGACTACAGTAACTTTATGATCGCGTTCCAGCCGCGCATCAAAGCGGGGCGCGCGTTCCCCTTCCGCCAGTTTATCCTGAGCTTCGACTACTACGCCAATGTCGGCGGCGCCATCGCCCTGCAATACCAGCAGGCCAACCCCCTCAATACGGTCATTACCGTTCCGGATGTGGACATGCCCGCGCCCGGTTACGGTCCGCCGAAGCCCGTCTGGCAGCATATCTTTGTCAATGCCGGCGATCCGCCCGGCTATATCGGAATGGCCGTTGTGCCGCCCGGTTTCATTCTGAACCCGAATTTCGGCTTCAACCATGGCAGCGAGGATGTCAGCCGCCAGTTCCGGCTGGTGAACGCCACCACGGTGGAAGGCGGGGGCGGACAGCCTGCCTGGTCGTCCGGCGAACCCTACGAGTATGCCTGGTTCAGCAAGCAGGACCCCACCAATACGGTCAATCCCGGCGTGCTGATCTTCAACCCCAGCGGGCACGATCAGATCCAGGACACCTCGTCCGGCAGCCAGCCCATCATGGCCCGTGTGGACTACAGCACCTACGACAACCATATTCTGCGTGATGACCGCACCGTGCCGACCCAGGCGCCCTATAGCATTCAACTATCGGCGCCGTTCCTGCAGATGACCGGGGATGTCCTGGACAACCAGATCCCATATAACAATTTTAACGCGGCGTTGAACCCCTACAACGGTATTTTCCGGACCGCCGGGACCGCGACGCCCGATGTGTTGATCTACGATCTCAACACGGGCCAGCAGGTGGGTGACTGGACCAACGGCGTGGGAAGCGGCATCCTGGCGGCAGGCCCGAAAAATCCTCTGCCCGTCGGGCAGCAGAGCGGCGTCCTCACCCTCAACCCGGATAACGTGGCCGCAGCCAATCCGCCCCTCCAGGGCGCCAGCCTGCGCATCTTCTATCGCGGGTCCAAGGACTGGGGAGTGCAGGTGCAGAAGGCGACGGCGCACTATATCGAGAGCCCGACTCCGGCGGCATTGCAGTTCAATTTCAACAACTACTATGTCGGCGGGACCATCCCCGGCACAGGCGTCGTTACGCGCATCTACTTCCCGCGCTGCGACACCGGCAAGACCGTCGTGTTGGGAGTGTACTATGCCATTGTTCAAGGCAACCCCAATCCGCAGGCCTTCCGTAATGAGGCGTACCAGTTGACGAGCGATCCCTCGCAGTTCGATGTCCTGAACCTGCCCTATATCGATGTGATTAGCGTACACGGCAATATAACCAGCTTTACCGCCGTCCCCACCGGGCGCACGGTAGACAACGTCCAGGGCGTTTCCCTGAAGGCGAAGGTCCTCTGGCGTAACAGCAATCTGCGCTTCCGCCATGTTGAGACCGACACGCTTATCAACCAGCAACCCGGCCTGTAACCGGGTGTTGAAAACACCCGGCAGGACAAAACAACCGTCCTTCGGACGGACCCCTCCTGGGTTGTGGGTTGCGTCTGAAAGACGCTTGCCCTTTCTTGCCGGGTGTTTTCAACACCTGGTAGGAGACCGAATCGAAATCCGAGGCAGAGAGAGCCATGAGAGCGATAGCAAACCGAACACAATCCGGCGGACGGGCTTTGTCCGCGCTGCGGCGTGGCTTCACGCTGATCGAACTGCTGGTGGTCCTGGCGTTGACGGCGATCCTGTTCACCATTATCTTCAAGCCCCTTGTGGATAGCTACAATCTCACCGAGCGCGCCCGAACGCAGATCGACAGCCAGACCACCAGCCGCAATATCCTGGCGGAAGTCACCCGGTTGCTCTCCAGCGCCGAGTATGTCTTCGATCCCACACAGACCGGAACGCCTCCCAATGGGCAGGACGCTTCGCTCAATCTGTGGCTGACCGATGGCGGAGGCAATCCCTATCCGTTGAAGACCCAGTTCACCATGCTGGAGTATATTCCGGCGGGGCACCAACTGGATCAGACGCCTTACATCAATAATGGCAATACAGAACTGCCCATAGACCCGACCACCGGTGGGCCCCTGGGCAGCAACTTACTGACGGCGGCGCAGTCCGGTGTCGCCCTGCCGCTCACTCCGGGGCGCTTTCTGGGCCGTCTCTTCATAGGGTTGATCAACAACACCTCCGTAAAGGACGCCAGCGGGTTCAATCTGAATGGAATGCCCAGCGTTCGTTATGGCAATCGCTTTGAAGACACGGTGTTCAGTATCAACAACGAAAACCGCTACTGCCTGTATAAGGCCGAGGTGGTCACCTATATCCAGGATCCGACCGTTCCAAATAACATCAACACGCCCTATGTCGCGAACCTGGGGCTGTTCCATACCGATACGGGCTTGAAGAACGGCAATCTCCTTGTTCATGATCCCAACTTCTTCTACGACAACAGCCTGGCGGGCGGAAATGAGGCGACGGCTGGTTCGACCATCTGGGCCGTTCCCGGCTGGCGCGATCTCAACGGCGACGGCAAGGTGGAAATCTGGGAGAACTGGCGGGCGGTCGCGTCGTCATTAACCGCGCCGAACAAGGTAGATATGATCGCCTTGAGCCGCGACCCCAACACCAACGCGATCCTCTATTATGACAACGCCAACAATCCCGTTGCGCCTGCCGCCGGAACGACGCCGAGGGTCACCCCGCTGGTATCATTCAAGCCGGCCTTCGTGCAGAACGACCCCGGCGTGCCCAACACGCTCGACAACTCGGGCAACGAGACGCCCAACCCCGTCTCGCCCACCTACTCGACGCAGTATGGGCAGTGGTCGCAGACATTCCGGGTGTTCGTGTATCGTGTCGATCCGAACAATCCGACGCAGGACCCAACGACGCGCGCCGCGCTGGACTACTATGAGGGCATTTTCAATTCCAACCTGCAGTTGCTCAAAATCGTCCATGTCGATCCTACGATGAACGTCGCGCCCGGCACCACCGGTCCTGATCCCAATCTGCTGCCCGACGTCGGCCCGGATTTTGCTACAGTGAACAATATCTTCTCTAATCCTACTACAGCCAACTCGTCGAACACCCAGTTCGCATTTGGCGTCAACCCGCAGAGTGGCCTGGTCAACTTCCAGTTTCCGACGACAGCCGTTCTGAGAGATAGTACGGGGAATCCGTTTTCCTATCAGCGCTACAGTCCGGACGATATCAACACCGGCGCTTTGGCCGTGAGCCCGCCGACCCGGTTCGTCTATCTGCCGGCGGCGATGTCTAACGCCAACTGGGGGCTTGCCGTTCCCTTGAATGCGGCTGGTGTCAAGTCGCCGCTCGATCCATCGCAGACCTGGAACCAGTCTGCCGTGAACGGCGTCGTCAACGGTACGACCACCGTAACGATCACACCGGGCTCGGAGAAAGTGTTCGGGCCGGATCAGCGGCAGGGATTGCACTACGGCCAGCGCATTCAATACACACGGGTCTCCGGCAATGTCGGGGTGGCGGGGCCGAACGAGTATCGCATCAACTATCAGGATAATAGCAACATCCCACCGGGCAGTAACGATCCTCGCCTGCGGATGGGCTATATCGAATTCGATAGCCAGCCGGATGGGGCTCAATATAACTTCTCCACAGTTGCCTCCCCATCGCCCGCGCAGGGGCCGCACAGCCTGCCTATCTTTAAGGTCAATCCTGCAACTCTTCAGGTAGATCCCGCAATACCGTCCGACCCTATCGAAGTCTCCTTCAGCTTCCAGATGAACCGACCCGGGGACGTAGTCAAAGTGGACTATCTGACCCGCCAATTGATCGTCTTTTCGCTGGAGACGCGCCTGTATGATCTGGCATCCTACCGCCCGCAAATCACACGGGTGACCGAAAAGATCAAGGTACGGAACCTTCAGCGCTAAAGCGTCTTCTAAGTAAGTGGTCGTCTTGCCCGGCAGGGTGCAATCGCGCCCTGCCGAAGAGCCGTCTATAGAATAATTATAGACACACGCCATAGAAAAGTTTTCTGCAGGGAGCATCGCTTACCATGTCCGAAAATATCCAGCCCCTACGTCCACAAAGAACCCTCCGCGCGTATCGCGGTCAAACACTGCTCATCGCCCTTGCGATCCTATTTCTGCTGCTCTTCATCGGGGGCATCTTTGTCGCTACCATCGCACGCAATATCACCAATACGGGGCGCAGCCGGGACACGCAGGATGCGCTGGCTTTCGCCGAGGCGGGGGTCCGCTACTGCAGCAATGAGATGGACTACAGCACGGAGGGCGCGGATTGGCGGCCCGTCTCCACACCGCCGATCACCACTGCTGTGGATCCCAACGGCTATTCCGACCCGGATTATCAGTGGCTCTCGCAGGGCTTCGCTCGCGTCTACTTCTCAGGCGGGCGCGCTCTGGTGCGCGTCAGCTACAATCCCACGCCGGACGATCCACGCAGCCAGTATCTCAGGATCGAATCCGTGGGACGCAGCGGGGACTTAGGGCAGGGAACCGATCCGACCGTCTTTGTCCAGGCGGGCAATGTACCGCGCCTGCGCCGGGAACTGGTGGCGTACAAGCAGATCGGCCTGCTCGACTACCTGATCTATGTCACCAACAAAGATCGCCGGACGGTCGATTCCTTCTTTGGCGTGCCTCAGATGGAGAGTTCACCTACTGCGGCGGGTGCGAACGGGTACCACGACATGGCGATGGTGCTGGGCGATCCCAGCCTGGCGGGCAACCCGTCCGGTATCAATCCCAACGGCATCGGCCCGGAGGGCAACGTCGATCCCGAAATCATCTTCGGCGCGCCCATACGGGTCAACGGCAATGCGGTGCTGGGCGGCGACCTGTATATCTATGAAAGCCCTCGGGGAACCACCGCCAACGGCAGTCCCAACGTCTCGCCGGAGAGTTTCCTGGCTTCAGGCAATATCAACCTGGCCCCGACCCGTGATCTCAATCTCGATGGCGTTTTTGACAACAAAGACCTGATGGTCTACCTCAATCAGCCCGTCAGCACCGATCCCTCCGTTACGCCGGGTAACGTGCATGCCTCCACGGATCCGCAATTCAACACCATGCAAGGGCTCCTGCGCGATGGCACAACGGCGGTCCCGGACGTGTTCGGTTATGTACGCGCTATCTCTCGCCTGGAGCCGATGGTCATGGATAGCTTTGTTGCCGGCACCGGCCACCTGCGCTATCGCGAACTGACCCAGTACTCCGGCGCGTGGGTCGGCGCCACCTACAACACCGGCTTCAATGGCTGGGGTGAGAACATCTACATCAATAACCCCACCGACCTGCAGAAAGAGAGCGGTACCGGGATCCCCGCCTCCTACTCGCTCCGCGCCGACTGGGTCAACCCGAACGCCGGTTTCCCGCAGAGCGCCTGGAACGGTCCCTTCTATCGCCCGCCCGGCGTGCTGATCGAACTGCTGGGCGATCATATTCGCTTTACCCGCAGCGACGGCCAGGTCTTCCTCAAGCCGGATGGCACCCCGATCGTTTCGGGCGGCGGCAATGTGCTGGATATTCCGCTGGGAGATGTGGCGCGCAAAAACTACGCGTTCCCGGATGGCACGGCCAATCCGCTGCCGAAACTGGCTAATGATGGCGACGACCCGGCGGATCACGACCCGAATGTGAACAACTTCCCGATAGATAAGCAGTCGTATGGGGTCAACCTGGTCATCATGGCGGAGGGGAATGTGCGCGTCAAGGGGACCTATGGCGCGATCTCCAACAGCGCCGTGCCCAATAGCGACCCCCTGGCCCGCGTCCACCTCACCATCGTGACCGGTGGCACCGCCTACATCGAGGGGAACTTGCTCAAAGGCGACGGGCATGTGGAGGGGAGCAAAATTGTCATGGATCGCGCCTCGACCTGCGCGATCCTGGCGAAGGACTACGTCTGCGTCAACACCACCATGTTTATGGCCCCGCAGAACCAGACCAACGTCTGGGCGAAGTTCTCGCCCGACCTCGATCTGTTCCTGACGCAGATCGGTAGCTCCCGGCCCACCTACGATGCGAGCGTCGCCTTCGGCGTGGACCCGAACACCTATACGGTCGGCGGCAATCCGAGCCCGCTCTACCTGATGATGCGCCACGCCTCCGATGATAGCGCCGCGACCAACGGCAGCGCCATGAACCTGGAGATCAATCCCGGCCTGGACGGCCTGGGCATCCCTTCTTACGTAGGGAACTCGTTCTACCTGTTCCATGAGTTTCCGATCAATGGCCTGAACCCGGCCCCCTTCCCGCCGGAGACCTACCCGCTGGGGCTGAAGTACACCAGCCCGACATTCGGCTTCCCTGGCGCTGCGTTTGTGAATGAATCGCTGCAGGTCTCGCCCAACTTTGAGCAGCGCGCCTTCGCCCTGCGTGGAGACCCTGCGAATAATACTTTCACGCCGAACTACTATACGCCCAATGGCAATCCCAGCCTGTTCTTCCCGACCCTGACCGGCGTCAAAACGAACGTGGGCGGCTTCGACAACCTGTTCCGCCTTCAGAAAGACAGCGCTGCCGCCAGTTTCCCGGGCTTTTCCGAAGCCGATGACTACCTGCTCAGCGCCGCCATGGTCGCGCCGCTCGATATACGCATCGAGGCCGCGCTCTATGCGCAGGAGAAATCGTTCTTCGTTATTCCGGGCTACTCGTTCAACGCCGACCCGAACGATACGCGCCTGAATTTTGTGAAGACCGGGGTTCGCCCCTCCTACTCGGGGCAACTGGATACGGCGAATGACCGCATCGCCAAGGATGCCTTCCCGTTCTATGGGGAGCCGATGGATGTGCGCATCACGATCTTCGGATCTATCGCCGAGAACTACACCGCGCTGCCTGGCGATCAGGCGGCATGGCTGGCGAAGTGGGGCTATATCCCGGATCATCATGGCTCCGCAGGCGTTCAGGTCCCGGATGACCATGTGGGCGTCCATGATCTGGCGGTTTACAATGCGGCGGAGGATCGCTCCCAATCCTACCGTACCACGCTGGAAGCGAAGCAGGGGATCACACGGGGCCTGCGCTTCATCTATGATCCGGCGTTTGCGATGCCCTATCAGCATCCGACCAGCACGGATCTCAGCGACGCACAATCGCCGCTGACCAGCGCCCAGAACCGGAGTTTTCGTGCGCTGCGCTTTAAGCTCGATCCGGTGACGCAGCAGCATCTGACGCTGCCGCCGATCCCGCGTCTGCCAGTCTGTCCTGGCCTGCTCTACTTCGGTGAGAGCGATCGACCGGTGGGTCAATAGGAAATTTATTTGTCCTTTTCTGAGAGAAGGTGAGAAATATGACACGACGTTGCGCCCTTAACCTGATGGGGTTCGCCGCGACCGCACTGATACTACTGGGGGTGATGCTTGGCTTCGGCGGACGACCCTCGAAGGCCGATACGCACAGTTATGCCAGCCAGCGACGGCAGGTCAAAGCTTGTGTGTTGGTCTCCAATGCCGCCTCGAAAACGGTGGTTATCGGCGGTCAGAATGTCATCATTCCGGAAAATGATGTGCCGTATGTCTTCTATATGATGGACAGCCGCAACGATTTCAAACCCGCCGGATGGGAGTTTATGAACCCCCTGGCGCCCGCGACCATTTCACCCGACATGGTCCAGCGCTGGCAGAACCGCGATACCGGAAACACCGACGCGTCGCTCTCCGGGCCGCTCTTCAAGGTCGGCGGGCCGCTGACCAAGAATATCGGCGCGTACTGGGAAGTCAATCTCGACACGGTGTCGCAGGACGATCTGGATCAGTTCGACGTCGTGCTGCTGGCCTATACGCACAATCAGACCCAGTTCAGCCCCAACGAGCGTGAGAAGCTGCGCAAGTATGCCGACGCCGGCGGGACCGTCTGGCTGGAGGATGAGGGCGGCTTCGACATTCAGAACCTCGCGTTGTTGAACCCGCACAACAATGGGCAGTTCTTCATTCCCGTCAAGTTCACCGCCGCGCTGAACGGCGCGCCCACGCTGGCGTCTTCGCACCATCCGCTGGTCAACTTCCCCTACAGCATCGCCAACACCGAAGTGGGAAGCCTCGGCATCGGCGGCGTCGGCGTACACCATGGCGCGCTGGATCCGGTTGCCGGGCCGGTCGCCCCGAACATGCT
>DATGIG010000577.1:0-2349 GCA_035295825.1 Chthonomonadaceae bacterium
CATCCGGATCTTATCGTAGCGGTCCACGTAGAGGAGGGGGGCGACCGGCAGCAAACAGCCCAACGAAGCCCGGCCTTGATTCGCATCCACGACACCCTTGTTGCCTTGATACCGGAAAGCCGGGCCGAAGAGGGAATGCAAGGTTGGGCGCGCCGCCTCCAGAAGGACCTGCCAGAACTCCCTGGCCTCCATCTCCCCCAGATGTTGGGCACGCTCCCGTTCGAACCGCCTATCTTCCACTTCCGGGGCGCGGCCGATATTCACGACCGGTCCCAGATCCACAATAGAGGCGATGTCGAAGAGCCCGCCATGCCGCACCAGATGACTGCGCTGCAGTTTCTCGCCGCGTATCTGCGGACGAATGTGGCTCTTCGTCTGCATATCCAGTCCGGCGACGCAGATATAACCGGGCTGCATCCGGGTCAGGTGGCAGATCACGATACGCATATCCGCTTCCCTACAGGTGGACTATCTCAATATCGCCCCACTTGTCTTGCAGGTATTCCAGGACCAACCGGCGGTGACAGCGCTCGGCGGTCGCCTCGCTGCAGAGCAGCGCGGTCGGCTTCTCGAATAGCCGGCGGTCTATTTTATTCTCAATCTGGCGCTCGCGCATCAGGGCCAGGAACTGCTCTTCATAGTCCGCCCAGCTTCCTTTCTGCTTCCGATAGGCGTCCAGCAGTTCCTGCGAGGGAGCCAGCAGCGGCTCATGCAGATAGGCGATATTGCCGATCTCCTGCAAAAAGAAGGCGAGGTCGTCCCGTTTCGTAAAGGCAGCCAGTTGCGAGGTGTTGTTCAGCCGCACGTCCAGGAGTTGGCGGATGCCGGCGCGTTTCAGCGTTCCAAAGAAGTCTGCGGCGGATTTCTGGGTGAAACCGATCGTATAGATTTCCAATCCTCTTCCTCCTCTTCAAAAAGGCTGCCCTGCTGGTTGGCTTCACGATCGAGGTCGGCATCGTCTTCGATATGGCCGTCGCCGCGAATATGCAAAACCTGGACCCCGCGCTCCCTGAGCGCGCGACTGATAAGCAGCTTCCTGTGGCAGACGCGCGGGTCCTCCTCGCTGCACAACAGGGCGATCCGCTGATCCTGGATGCCTATCAGCAACTCCTGGATAGCCTTCCGAAACGCCTCGGACTGCGCGATCCGCCCATACAGCACGTAGCCTTTTTCATCGTAAAACCTATCTTCCTGCGGCCTGCCGCCCAGCTCGCGCCCCTGGAACACGTAACGAATGCCGTTTGCCTCCAGCCCCTCTCGCAACGGCTGACTATTGAATTGTGAAGCGTATTTGGAATAGGGCTGCGACCGGGTATCCACCAAAACCTGGATACCGTGCTGCCTGAGCAGATCGAGGAAGCCATCTATTGGATGATTGGAGTGGCCAATGGTAAAAATCGTAGACCGTTCCGACTGCGAATGTGAATCCATACGTCGAACCCTCAGCAGCCTCAACCGGCTGAACGTTTCCCTGATTATACCGCAGCAGATGGCGGGTATGATCCTATAGCGATGTCCTCTTTCCTGCTCCTGAACCTGGGGACACAAGCATGAGTGAAGAAGTCGAGTTGGAGATAACAACGGTGTTTCCCGTAGAAGCAGCGCAGGCAGGGCAGCGGCTGGATGTCGTTGTGGCCGGGGCGCTGGAGGGAGCGACACGCGCGGAGGCGCAGCGGCTGATCGAGATGCCTGTGGACGCCCCGGAGGGCGTGCGGGTCAACGGCAAGCGGGAGAAGGCAAGCTATCGCGTGCGGGAAGGGGACACGATCACCATATCACGCCCACTCCCTCAACCCACGCAGGTCCTGCCGGAAGCGATCCCGCTGCCCATCGTTTACGAAGACGCCGACCTGATGGTCATAGACAAGCCGCGCGGCATGGTGGTCCATCCCGCGCCCGGCTCCACGCACGGCACGCTGGTCAACGCGGTCCTGGCGCACGCCGACGACCTTTCGGGCATCGGCGGGGAGTTGCGGCCGGGCATCGTCCACCGGCTGGACAAGGACACAGGCGGCCTGCTGGTGGTCGCCAAGAGCGATTTCGCGCATCAGAGCCTGCAGGCGCAGATCCAGGCCCGCACCGCCGAGCGGCGCTATCTGGCGCTGGTCTGGGGGCAGCCGCACTTCGAGCGCGCGACCGTGGACGCGCCCATCGGCCGCCACCCGACCGACCGCAAGAAAATGGCCGTCGTCACCGATCCGCGTCACTCGGCGCGTCCGGCCCAGACCGACCTGACCGTCCGTGAGACCTTCGAGGGCGCGTTCACCCTTCTGGAGGCGCGGCTGCATACCGGGCGCACGCACCAGATCCGGGTCCACTGCGCCTACATCCACCACCCTGTCGTCGGCG